>JBDHIW010000060.1:0-11086 GCA_039587215.1 Gemmatimonadota bacterium
CCGGTGTAGGGTGCGGCGGCGCGCTTGGCCACGATCCCCTCGAGGCCAAGCCGCTCGACTTCCGCGTAGAACGCCTCGCCCTGCTCTGGGACGTGATCTGCGAACTTGAGCGGCCCGACGGGTGGGAGCACCGACTGCAGCACCCGCTTGCGCTCGAGGAGCGGCGCCGGACGGAGATCCACGTCCTCGAACCCCAGCAGGTCGAATACGTAGAACGTGGCCGGCCGCTCCGCAGCCTGGACGCGCACATCCGCCGCGCGGGACAGACGGGCGCGCTGCTGGAGCCGCTGGAAACTCGGCAGGCCCGCGTCGTCGTGCACCACGATCTCGCCGTCGAGCACGAGATGACGAAACGGTAGCGCACGCAGCGCACGCACGACCTCGGGGAAGGCCGCGGTCGCATCGTGTCCGTTGCGGGTGCGAAGCGTCGCCTCGCCATCGTGTACGCCGCCGATCATGCGGAATCCGTCCAGCTTGATCTCGTAGACCCACGCCGGGTCGCTGAAGGGCTGCTCCCTCACCTCCGCCAGCTGGAGCGATACACCGGTCGGATCGACGGCGCCCCGCGTCGCCTCCGGCGGCAGGGTGTTCCGGATCGCGGCTCCGCGGTCGATGCCGTCCCGCACTTCCTCCACCGTGAGTCCGGACAGGACGGACCGGTCGGGCAGCGGCACGTCGTCCTCGCGGGCTTCACCGTCACGCTCCTTGATCAGAAGCCAGTCCTTCTCGCTCTTCTTGATCTTCACGAGCGTCCATCGGCCGCGGAGCTTGTAGCCCCGCAGCTCGAACAGGAGCTTGCCCTTGGCGAAGCCCTCCGCGACGTCCTCGAGCGGCACCCAGACGCCCCGGTCCCAGAGAATGACCGCGCCGGCCCCGTAATTGCCCGCCGGGATGACACCTTCGAACTCGCCGTACTCGAGGGGATGGTCCTCGACCTTGACGGCAAGTCGCTTCTCGGAGGTGTCGAGCGAGGGGCCCTTGGGCACCGCCCACGACTCGAGCACCCCGCCCATCTCGAGACGCAAGTCGAAATGCAGCTGCCGGGCGGCGTGGAGATGGACGACGAACGCACGTCCCTCGGATCGTCCGACCGCTCCGACCGGTTCGGGCGTGGCGCCGGGCGTGCGCTTCGCGCGGTAGGCGCCGAGCTTGTCGTCCGACGGGTGGCGTGTTGCGTTCATGGGAAGGGAATCCTACTATAGCCCTCCCATGCCAGTGCGTCCAATTGCCTCCGCGACCGTCTCGTTCGGCCTCGTGTCCGTGCCTGTGCAGCTGTATTCGTCCTCGGAATCACAGGCGAAGGTCTCGTTCAACTGGCTGCATCACGAGTGCGGTTCCCGATTGAAACAGCAGTACGTGTGCAAGCAGGACGACGCGGTCGTCGAGCGGGACGCGATGATCAAGGGATATGAGTTCGCCAAAGGGCAGTACGTGACCTTCACGCCCGAAGAACTCAAGGCGCTCGAGGAGCGTGCCACGGGTACCATCAAGATCGTGGAGTTCATTCCGGCGGCCACCGTCGACCGCATCTTCCTCGACAAGCTCTACTACCTGGGTCCCGACAAGGGCGGCGACCGAGCGTACCGCCTGCTCTCACGCGCCCTGCGCGACGCCGGGCTCGTGGCCATCGCCACGTACGCCGCGCGTGGCAAGCAGTACCTCGTCATGGTGCGGCCGGTCGAGGACGGACTCGCACTCGAACAGATGCACTACGCCGACGAAATCCGCCGGTTCGCAGAGATCCCGATCGGCGAAGGCGAGGTGGACGAAAACGAACTGGCGCTGGCCCGACAGTTCATCGAGCAGACGGCGGGGACGGAGTTCGCGCCCGAGCGGTACCGGGACGAGGTACGCGAACGCATGCTCGAGCAGATTCAGCGCAAGGTCGACGGCGAGGAGATCACCGCCGCCCCCACCGAGGAGCCCGAGCGCAAGATCATCGACCTGATGGACGCCCTCAAGCAGAGCCTCGCCGCCGCCCCACAGGGCGACGACGAGGGCGAGCCGCCCTCGGACGACTCCGGGCGGAAGGCGTCGTAGGCGGGCGGTTACTGCTCGGCCGGCGCGTTCTCGATCGGCTCCAACGTCTGTAGGAACATCCAGAGAGCACTCAGCTCGTCGTCGGTCATCGCGTCCAGCGCGTACCACGGCATCGCCGAGTCCACGGGCATCCCGTCGGGGCCCACGCCCTCGCGGAAGACCCGGATGAAATCCGCTTCCTCCCACGATCCGAGCCCCGTTCCGTCATGCGGGGTGAGGTTGGCCGCCGCGACGTCCATGCCCGGCCCCGTCGGCCGTCCGGCGAAGTCCGGGGCATGGCACCCCGTGCAGGCGTTGGCCAGATAGCCGCCGTACTCCGTGGTGACACCGATCTCCACCGAGGCGACGTGCGGCTGTTCATGGTCGATCGCGTAGGCCGTGAACAGCTCGTCCTTCATGCCCATCCCGACCATGCGTCCGATCGGCCCGAGTTCCCGGGCCTCGATCGTCCGATCCACGGCCGGCACGGACCGGAGATGCGCGATGATCGCTGCGACGTCCTCGGTACTCGCCAAGCTGTATTCCTTCGAGGGCATGACCATGAGGAGCCGGCCGTCCGCACCGACCCCATGGCGAATGGCGCGCTCGAAGTCCGCGTCCGAATACGACGCGCCCGCACCGCCGGGCGTCAGATTGGGCGCGGCGATGCGTGCGAACGGCATCCCGTCGATGAAAAGCGAGCCGCCAAGATCCGAGCCGTGGCAGTCCGTGCACCCCCAGATGTGGCTCAGGTGCGCACCGCGGGCGAGTGTCGCGGAATCGGACGGCACCTCGAGGGTTTCTGGCGGGACGGTCATGGTGGCGGACAGCATGCGCGAGCCGTTCAGCCACACGAACGCGAAGGCGATCACCAGCAGGCCGACGACGGCCGCGAGACCGATGAGCAGAGTGCGTGCGACGGGAGGCATACGGAGGACACTCCGGAAAAAGGGTCGCCCAAGTATTCCGGGAACCCGGTTGCGTGTCAATTCGCGCGCGCGGCGCACGATCGACAGACACGCCGCGCTCGGCGGCGTGCGTACCCCGTGCAGCTGCGCATACCGTCCTACCGTTTCGCCGTGACGTTTCCAGCCACCGCCGTCTACGAGTCGCCCGGCCTCACGAGGCGCGAAGACACGCGAGCACGCGCTCCACACGGGGATCGACGATCCGGTAGTAGTGCAGCGCGCCCGCGCTGCGCGAGTCGACGACGCCGCGCGCGCGCAGCGTCGCCAGCTGCTGGGACACGACCGGCTGCGCCGCACCCGTCCGCGCCGCGAGCTCACCGACCGAGACTTCGCCCCCGCTCAGCTCGTCGAGCAAGCGGAGCCGGAGGGGGTGCCCCATGACTTTGATCACGCCGGCCGCACGATCAATCATGCGGTCCTCGATACGCCCGTCGGGGCGTGGCGCAGAGGGGTCCTCTCCGACACCGGGCGCTGCGGTCATGTGAAGACGATCTGCCCGCCGGCCGCCATCTCGTAGAACTCCCCGACCGTGATGACGCCGGACAGGTGCTCGACGAAGTCGTCCTCCGTGAGCCCGAACATGTCCACGGACGCCTTGCAGGCGTACAGGTTGCCGCCGGAGTCGGCGATCATCTCGACGAACTCCGGAATCGGCGGGATGTCCAGCGTCTCCATGGTCTTCTGCATCTGCCGCGTCACGAGTCCCGACATCCCCGGAATGGCGCCGACCCATGTCGGGAGGTGCAGACCAGGATTGCCGACGGTGGCCACCTTCACCCGGTCCATCGTCTTGGTGCGGATGGCGTCCATGCCGAAGAAGGTGAAGAAGACGTTGGCCTCGATCCCTTCCATGCGGGCCCCGTTGGCCATGATCAGTCCCGGGTAGACACCCTCGAGCGATCCCTTCGAGATGATGATCGAGACCTTCTCGATCGTCTCAGCCGTCGCCGATGCCTGCAGCTCCGGCAATGTTGCGGTCGTCATCGTTCCTCCCTCAGATGCAGCCCTTGGGCTTCGGAATGCCGGCGATGCGTGCGGCGAGCTTGGCCGGTCCCTTCGGGAACAGTCGATACAGCTCCTTGATCGGCACGCCCGACTGTTTGCCCAGGGAGCGAATGGTGGGCGCGGTCCCGGTCTCCAGGTAGCGCTCCCGCATGTATTCGATCACCAGCCAGTGCCGGTCCGTGAGTTCGTCGATCCCGACATCCTCCGCGAGCGCGAGCGCGAGCGCGCGGTCCCACTGGTCAGGATCCTGCATATAGCCCTCCGCGTCGATGGTGATCTCGCGGTCGAGCATGGTCATCGTCGACATGATGGTTCTCCTCTGTGCGGCACGGGCTTACGCGGCCCGGGTTGAATCGTCAGCGCGCCCCGCATCGTGCGGTGCGGCGACGGCAGGAACGTCCACGGCGCGCTTCCCCCGCATGGAGAGCGGCGCGGGTACGAACGGGATGTCGAGCCCCGGCAGGAGCATGTTCCAGTAGACCCACCGGAACGCGAGCTTCCCCAGGTGGTTGAGCCACGTTTCGCGGAGCAGCACCAGGGGACCGACGCGCGGAAGCGGGAACGTGCCCGGCAGGGGTTCCACGGTGTAGTTGAAGTCGATCAGCAGCGCCTTCCGGAATCCGGTCTCGATGAAGCAGTTGGCGTGGCCGTCGGACCGCGCCGTGGCGGGACGGCCGGCCAGGAAGGCTCGCACGTTCTCGGTGAGTACCTCCGCCTGGAAGTGCGCTACCGAGCCGGCCTTCGACGTCGGCACGTTGGTGGCATCGCCCAACGCGAAGATGTTCTCGGCCCGCTGCGCGCGGAGCGTCTCTGGGTCGGTGAGCACGAAGTCCAGATCGTCCCCGAGCCCGTCGGAGCGTCCCACGAACGCGGCCCCCATGTGCAGCGGCACCGTCACCAGCAAATCGAAGGCCTCCTCGCGCTCGTCCCAAGACACCAGCCGCCCATCCTGACCGTCCACTTCGCCGGTGCTGAACTCGGTCACGAGGTCGATGTCCTTGTCGTCGAGCAGATGACCGAGCGTGGCCGCGGCGCGGGGTTTCGTGAACGCGCCGTCGAGCGGCGTCACGAACGCGATCTCCACCTGGTCGCGCATCCGCCGGCGCTCGGTGAAGTACCAATCGGCGAGGAACGCGAACTCCAGCGGTGCCACGGGGCACTTGATCGGCATGTCCACGATGTTGATCACGATCCGGCCGCCCTCGAACGTCTCGAGCGCGTCGCGCAGCTTCGTCGCCCCGTCGAGCGTATAGAAGTCGAACATGCGCTCGTTCCAGCCGGGGCCCGTGAGTCCTTCGGTCTCCTCCGGCACGATGCGCGTGCCCGTCGCGATGATGAGGACGTCGTAGGCGATGCGCTCGCCGCCCGCCAAAACGACCGCACTGCCGTCCGGGTCGACCCGGTCGATCGGCCGCCGGATGAACGTGACGTCCTTCGGCAGCGTGTCGGCGCGCGGGCGCACGATGGCGTCGGGTTCGTAGAGTCCGAACGGCACGTACAGCAACCCTGGCTGATACACGTGCTCGGCCGATTCGTCGATGACGGTGATCCGAACGGTACCGGACGCCAAATCCGCGCGATACGTCTTTCGGAGGCGATTGGCCATGATGGTTCCTGCGGTACCGGCCCCGAGGATGACGACGTGTTGCATGTCCGCTCCTGCTGGAGTGCGATGGCGAGTGTCACTGGACGAGAAATAGCAGTACTGATATATATCAGTATATATATTTTTATGAAGAGATCTTACTCACCATATTCCCGGGCCATCACGTCCCGTACGAGAATTCTATCCTGTTGCCATTACTTCACTTACGGACCTTCCTGCCGCTGACAACCGTCGTGGCCGTCGGCGCGACCCTGCCGCAGACGGCGGACGCACAGGCGACGATCCCGCGGATCACGGGAACGATCACGCTGGACGGGATGAGCGACGAGCCGGCGTGGGACGGGATCGCCCCGCTCGAGATGACCGTGTACCAGCCCACCTTCGGCGCCGAGCCGAGCGAGCGGACGGAAATCCGGATCGGGCACGACGACGACTTCCTCTACCTCGCGGGTCGGCTCTACGACAGCGGTGCGCCGCGAACCGGCACCCTCTACCGGGACGAGTTCGGGAACGACGACGTGCTGGCGATCCTGCTCGACACCTACAACGACCACGAAACGGCTGTGTGGTTCGCCACGAGCCCAGCCGGCGTACGGACCGACCGGACCGTGTTCAACGACGGCGAGTTTCGGGGCAGCATGCCGATGAACACCGACTGGAACGCCTTCTGGGACGTCGCTACGCAGGAGAACGACGAGGGGTGGTTCGCCGAGTTTCGGATTCCGTTCTCGAGCCTGGGCTTTCAGGATCGCGACGGGCAGGTGGAGATGGGGCTCATCGTGTACCGACTCATTGCGCGCCACAATGAGCGGCACGTCTACCCGGCCATCCCGCCGAACTGGGAAATGGGGTTCGCCAAGCCGTCGCAGAGCCGGCGGGTGCGCTTCGACGGGGTGTACACCCAACGGCCGCTCTACGTCACGCCGTACCTCCTGGGCGGGGTGCGCCAATCACCCGAATTGAATCAAGCGGGGACGGCGTTCGGCACGACGCGCGACCTCACCCACGAGGCAGGGGTCGACCTGAAGCTCCAGCCCTCATCCAGCATCACGGTAGACCTGACCGTCAACACCGACTTCGCACAGGTGGAAGCCGACGATCAGCAGATCAACCTCACGCGGTTCTCACTCTTCTTTCCTGAGAAGCGGCAGTTCTTTCAGGAGCGCTCGAGCGTCTTCGAGTTCAACACCGGAGGGATGAGCCGACTCTTCCACAGCCGTCGCATCGGACTCGTGGACGGTGAACAGGTACGGCTCTACGGCGGCGCCCGGCTGGTCGGGCGTGCCGGGGGGTTCGACGTCGGTGTGCTGGCGATGCAGACCGCCGCGTCGGCCGCCTCACCGTCGGAAAACTTCGGTGTGCTGCGTCTCAAACGTCAGGTCTTCAACCCGAATTCCACCATCGGCATCATCGGCACGTCGCGCGTCGGGATGGACGGCACCTACAACGTGGGGGTGGGCGTGGACGCGGTCCTGCGGCCCTTCGGGCAGGACTACGTCACGGTCAAGTGGGCCGAAACTTGGGACGACACGGACGTCGGCTCGAAAACCTTCATTGACGGCGCTCGGGTCATGCTCGCGTGGGAACGGCGGACGCAAAGCGGACTGCGCTACCTCGCGGGGTACACCCGCTCGGGCAATCGCTACGATCCCGACCTCGGATTTACTCTGCGTCGCGACTTCACGCACGTGCAGAGCGAAGTGGGCTACCGGTGGCTCATGGGCCCGCGCACCGCCTTTCGGTCGATCGGCGTGGACCTGCGGGGTGAGACCTATCTCCGCAACGTCGACCGCAGCGTCGAGAGCGGCGCCGCGACGCCGACACTGCGCGCCGAGTTCAAGAGCGGGCACGAACTCCAACTCGGAGCGACGTCCAGCTACGAAGCGCTCCAGGACACTTTCCTCCTGTCGGCCGTCACCCCGGTCGTGCCGGGCCGCTACCGATTCCACGAGGCGCGGGTGCGCTTCGAGTACTCACGTGCGCGGATGTTCCGGCCCAGCGTGCAGGCCTCCGCGGGCACGTTCTACGATGGGTGGCGGGCGAGCGTCAGCGTCACGCCGAGCTGGAACGTTTCCCCGCACCTGCAGCTGTCCGGCGGGTACACGGTGAACGCCATTCGGTTTTCCGACCGGGGAACGTCCCTCACCACGCATCTGGCACGTCTGCGCATCAGGACGGCGCTGAACGTGCACCTGTCGTTCGTTACGCTGGCGCAGTACAACAGCACCTCCGACGACATCAGTCTCAACGCCAGGCTGCGGTATCACTTCGGCGAGGGACGGGATTTGTGGATCGTGTACAACGAAGGACTGGCGCTCGAGCGCCCGCTGGGGGCCTCTCCGCGCCAACCGTTGTCGCTGGGGAGGAGCCTCGCGATCAAGTACACGCATACGTTCGTGAACTGACGCGGGAGAATTCCGAATCGACGAATCGGACTTGCGGCGCGCCCGCGCGCACTGGTGACCGCGGCCGCCACTTCCCCTCGACACCGGACGGTGTAAACTACCTCGCTTGACGTCTACTCCCCCCTCCCCCGGACTGGACGGCGCGCACATCGTTGCGCGCGCCAGCTACGACCGGTGCTGCCAGGCACCGGACTTCTTCCTGTGCTTCTACCGCAACTTCTTCGTGCGGCGACCCGACGTCGAGCCGATGTTCGCGCACACCGACTTTCAGAAGCAGCACCGGCTGCTCCGGCACGCCATCGGACTGCTCTTGGCGTTCCCCGCGACGCCGTCGGAAGGGCCGCTGCTCCTCCAGAGAGTTGCGGCACGCCACGGGCGCGATGATCTGAAGATTCCGGCCGACATGTACGCCGATTGGGTCGACAGTCTGCTGACGACGGTCGAGGAGCACGACGACGAGTTCTCTCCGGCGGTCGGTGAAGCGTGGCGCACGACGATCGCACCCGGCATCGCGTTCATGCAGGGGCACGCCTGATGGCCGCATGCATCCACTGCGGCGCCGACGTCACCGTCGGCTCGCGTTTCTGCGCAAGCTGCGGCCAGCCGGCGACCCCGAGCGGAGCCACGGGTTTGCGGCGACCCAGCGAAGCGTCCCTCGCCAGTGGCGAGCAACGCCTCCTGGAGACGCTGCGCGCCGCGACGCTCGGCGAGTACGAAGTGCTCGGAGAAATCGGTCGCGGCGGCATGGCCATCGTGTTCCTGGCGTACGATATCGCCCTGGAGCGCAAAGTCGCCATCAAGCTGATGTCGCCGGCACTGCTCCTGATGGACCCCGCCATTCAGGCACGGTTCAAGCGCGAGGCGCGGACCGCGGCGGCGCTCAGCCACCCGCACATCATCCCCGTCTACGCTGTGAAAGAGAGCGACGACCTCGTCTACTTCGTGATGAAGTACATCGAAGGCCGGTCGCTCGAGGCGGTCATCGAGGAAACCGGCCCCCTACCGACCGCCGCCGCGGTCACGATCCTGCAGCAAGCCGGCGGCGCCCTCGCCTACGCCCACCGCAAGGGAGTCGTCCACCGCGACGTCAAGCCGGGCAACATCATGTTGGACGAAGCAGGCTGGGTCGTGGTCTCCGACTTCGGTATCGCGAAGGTGGCGCAGCGCGAAGCGCTCACCGTCACCGGTGGCGTTGTGGGAACGCCCGCGTACATGAGTCCCGAACAGTGTCAGGGTCTCGACATCGGCGGCGCGACGGATCAGTACGCGCTGGGCATCCTGGCCTACGAGATGCTGACCGGTCGCCCGCCCTTTCAGGGCGAGACCATGGTCAACCTCATCTACGATCACTGTCACACACCGCCCATTTCCATCACCGACCTGCGGCCGGACTGTCCGCCCGACCTCGCCGCGGTGATCATGCGCATGCTGGCCAAACAGCCCGAGGATCGCTTCCCGTCCATCGAGGAGGCGGTGGCGGCGGCCGGCACCGTGGGGGACTCCGCCGACGAGACGCGTACCCAGCTCCTGACGTTCGTGCAACAAACGCCGTCGACCTCGGAGCAGCTGATCGACAAGTTCCGGACGCCGGCCCAGCCGATGACACCGGCTCCACCGTCCGCCGCCCCGCTCACCACACCCGCGGGCGCGCCGCCGACGGCGCAGCCGACCCCGGCCACCGCCGCTCCCATCGCGACGCCCCCGGCCGCCCCCGCCAAACGCTGGGCGTTCATCGGCGTGCCGGCGGCCGCGATCCTCGCGGTCTTCGGATGGTTCATGCTGAACGGCCCGGCGGAGGAGACGGCGCCCCCGACGCGTCCCGCCGAGCAGGCCACGATGGCTCCCGCCGGGCCGACGGCCAGTGAAGTGGAGATCTCGCCGACCAGTGTCCAAGTGCCCGTGGGCGGTCAGACCGCGCTCGTGGCGGTGGCGCGTGACTCGACCGGCCAACCCGTCGTTGGACCGCTGACCTGGGAATCGCGAGATCCCGACGTGGCGTCGGTGACCGACGGGGCCGTCACGGGCCTGGCGTCGGGTTCCGCACGGGTCGTGGCTCGCAGCGGGCTCAGCTCCGCGGCGGTCACCGTCGAGGTCGTCGCGCCGCCTCCCGCGTCATCGGCGGCTGCCGGCCCAAGGCCGACACGCGTCACCATCGACCCGGGCACCGTCACGATCGGGGTCGGCGACAGAGCGGCTCTCACCGGCCGGGTCCTCGATCAACGCGGGCAGTCGATGGCGGGTGCGCGCATCGCGTGGCGCTCGACGGCGCCCGAGGTCGCCTCGGTTGGAAGCGACGGCCAGGTGACGGGCGTGCGGGCGGGTATGGCCACCGTCGTCGGATCCGCGGCCGGGCTGTCGGCGACCGCCCAGATCATGGTGACGACTGCGCCGGTCGCCGGCGTCGACGTGGCACCCGGCTCGGTCACCCTGCGGCCGGGAGAAAGCTCACAACTGCGGGCGTCCGTCCGCGACGACCGCGGCGGCGCCGTGACCGACCGGGCGGTGACGTGGTCGACGTCGAATCCTGCGGTGGCGCAGGTGTCCCCCTCCGGGCTCGTTCGCGGCGTCGCGGCGGGCAGCGCCCGGGTCACCGCGGGGACCGACGGCGTGACCGCGACGGTGGCGGTCACGGTCGAAGCCGCACCGGCGGCGGCCCCGGCCCCCCAACCGGTTGCCGACCCACGCCCGCTGATCCTGGCCGAAGTCGAGCGGTATCGCCAAGCCATCTCCTCCGCCGACATCGACCGCCTTCGTGACGTGGACCCGTCCATGTCGGCCGACCGCCAGCGCGCATGGGAACAGTTCTTCGAGAACGTCTCGGATCTCACCGCCCGCTTCGACAACGTCGACCTCGACGTCGGCGGCGATCGCGCGACGGCGCGCGTCAGCGCGACGTACGAATTTCGCGCTGGGCAGTCGCAAACGCAGCAAACGACTCTGACGATTCAGCTCCGCCGGGCGAGTGGCCAGTGGCGGATTCAGTCGGTGGAATAGCGCACCCTCCCTCGTCTTTGTGTGCACTTCAGGAGGCATGATGCTTCGTTGGGCTCTTGTAGTTCTGACGTCCTGTGTAGTCGCGACCC
>JBDHIW010000061.1:0-11049 GCA_039587215.1 Gemmatimonadota bacterium
CCGGCCCCATCGCGGTGGCGGGGCTCCTGGGGGCCGACCTCGGGTGGGTGATGCTGTTTGGCGTGGTCATCGGGTTGCCCGCCGCGCTGCTCGCCGGGCCGCTCTACGCGCGCGTGATCGCTCGGCACGTCACCGCATCGGTTCCGGAGTACATGCACGTCGCCGAACGCAAGGCCGGCCGCCCGCTGCCGTCGGTTGCGCTGATCGCGACGCTGATCGGCATCCCGCTCCTGCTCATCGTCGGCAACACGGTCGCCGGCGTCGTCCTCCCCGAGGACGACGGGCTCCGCCGCATGCTGGCGTTCGTCGGCCATCCGATGATGGCGCTGCTCGTGACGACCGTGCTGAGCTTCTGGCTCCTGGGCGTGCGCTCGGGGTACTCGCCGCAGGAAGTCCAGGACATCGCGACCAAGGCGCTGGAGCCCGCGGGGATCGTGCTGCTGGTGACGAGCGCCGGCGGGATGCTCAAGCAGGTGCTCATCGACTCGGGTGTCGGGGACGTGTTCGCAAACGCGCTGATGGCGGCGAACGTGCCGCCCCTCCTCTTGGCATTCACCGCCGCCGCCGCCGTGCGTCTCATGCAGGGCTCGGCGACCGTGGCGATGCTCACGGCCGCAGGCCTGGTCGCCGCCCTGCTCGGAGACGCGACGTTCTCGGAGCCGATGCTCGCCCTGCTCGTCATCGCGATTGCCGCGGGGGCGACGATCGGGTCGCACGTCAACGACTCCGGATTCTGGCTCGTGAATCGCTATCTGGGACTCACCGTGCCGGAGACGCTCAAGACCTGGACGGTCTCCACCACCATCGTGGCGCTCGTGTCGGTGACGCTCGTGCTAGTGGCGGCCGTCGTCGTCGGCTGACGATGGTCATCCTCGTGATGGGCGTGAGCGGGGCAGGGAAGAGCACCGTGGGACGCGTGGTGGCCGAGCGGACCGGCGCGCGTTTCCACGATGCCGATGACGATCATCCCCCGGCGAATGTCGCCAAGATGGAACGCGGCGTTCCGCTCACCGACGATGATCGTGCGGCGTGGGTGCGCGTGCTTCGCACGCGCATCGACGCGTGGCTGCGGGACGACGCGACCGTGGTCCTGGCATGCTCTGCTCTGACCGGCGCGGTGCGCGAGGGTCTGGGAACGGACCGCGAGGGCGTCCGCGTGGTGTACCTGCGCGGGTCGGCCGACGTCATCCGCGCACGCATGGATGCCCGCGACCACTTCATGCCGCCCGCGCTTCTCGACAGCCAGTTGGCGACACTCGAGCCGCCGTCGGATGCGCTCGAGCTGGACGTCTCCCGCTCGCCTGATGAGTTGGCTGCCGCGGTGGTCGACGCGCTGGGCCTCGGGTGACGAACGGCGCGGCGAACCCTCTGCCGCGCACTCCGAATTCCAACTCGTCGCCACGGACCTTCACCGCGGGTTCAGCATGGGTTCACCTCCCGTACCGCATGTTGCATGCGGTGAACCTTGGGGAGGTGAGACCATGGTGCGCCCAACGCAGCTCATGACGACGATCCTGGCACTCGGGATGCTTCCCACCATCGTGGTGGGACAGGATCTGTCGGAGACGATTGGCGAGTTGAACGCGGTGCTGGCCGAGCACCGGTTTACCGACTACGACGGAGCGGAAGGACGCTCGACGGTGGCGGTGGTGGACGGACGACTGCGGGTGGAGGTCCGCAAGGTCAGCGAGACCACCGACGTGGCGAATGTGTACATCGGCAAGGTGACGGAGCTCGTGCTCGACGACATGCGCACGGATTTCCGCGACACCCACGCCGCGATCTCCATCCCATCCACCGGTGCGGTCGTTTCTCGTCTGCGGTGCAAGATCGGGACGACCACGAACGAGTGGGACCTGCCGAGCGTGCACGCCGTCACACTGGAACTGCAGGACGACGCCCGGGCGGTTCGCGAGACGCGTGAACTCCTGCGCCGGGTGGTGCGGCTGGCTGCCGCCGAGGCCGTCGCGGCGCCGTAGCGCGGCTCGCGCGGGGCACGGAACCTTCCGCGGCACCGTCGCAGGCCGTACGTTGCCGCGAAGCCGCCGTCTATCCTGGAGGTTCCGCCATGGGCTACCGTCGTTTCGTCGATCGTGAAGGACACGCCTGGGAAGTCCGAGACGAGTCTCGATCGTCGTGGCGGCTTACGCCCGTCGGTGGGAATCCGCACACGCCCCGGACGGTGTCGCCCCCCGGATACGAGAACGACCCGTTCGAGATGAGCGATCAGGAAATCCAGCGGCTTCTCGACCGGAACCCGTCGCAGGCGCGGCGCACGCAGCGGCCCTCGCCGTTCAAGGACTAGCGGCGGGCGCCCCTAGGGTTTCCGGGCCCGCACGAACGCCGACATCAGTCGCCCGCTCACGCGCGGTGCGAGATCGTCGACGTCGATGCCGGCATCCGCGAGCGCCTCGCGGGCCCCGTCGAGCGAGAAGGTGCGCACCGGTTCGATCCGAACATCGGTGAACCCGGCGTCCTCCAGCAGCTCGGCAAAGGCGTCGACCTCGAGCGCCCCCGCAACGCACCCGGCCCACAGCTCGAGACTCTCCCGCACGCGGGGCGGCAGCTCCCCCACCGCCACGATGTCAGCGATGGCCAGCCGCCCGCCCGGTCGCAGCACGCGGAAGGCTTCGGTGAGTACGGTCGGCTTGTCGGTCGAGAGGTTGACGACGCAGTTGGAGATGACCACGTCGACGGACGCATCCGGCAGCGGCACGTCCTCGATGCGTCCCTTGAGGAACGTGGCATTCGCAATACCCGCCTCGGCCTGGTGCTGTCTGGCGAGTTCGAGCATCTCGTCGGTCATGTCGAGTCCGTACGCCATGCCGCCCGGGCTTACGCGCTTAGCGGACAGGAGCACATCGAGCCCTCCTCCGGACCCGAGGTCGAGCACATCCTCGCCCGGGTGGAGGTCGGCGAGTGCGGTCGGATTCCCGCATCCGAGTGAGGCCTCCAGCGCCCGCGCAGGCAGTCTTTCCGCCTCCTCGCCATACAGCCCGTGCGTGATCTGCACCGTCGCGCTGTCGTCCGTGCCGCATTCGCACCCGCACGAGGTCGTTCCGTTCGAGAGAGCGGTGGTCGCGGCAGCGGCATAGCGCCGTCGGACGATATCGGTCGTAAGCGTCGAAGCGGTCATCGGATTCTCATATCCATTAAGATATATTGATGTGTGTAGTCGCCCATGGTCCTCAAGTGCAGCAGAACCGGTCGGTCCGAGCCGTCGCCGCCGTGGCGGTGAAGGCCGCGAGTTCGGCGAGCGCCCGCGGCGCGAGCCGGTAATACACCCACCGTCCCTCTCGTCGGTCCTGTACCAACCCGGCCGCCCGGAGCGTCTTCAAGTGGAACGACAGCCGCGACTGCTGCGCGTCCAGGTGTCCCATCAGTTCGCACACGCAGTGCTCACCGGCCTGGAGGTGCTCGAGGATCTCGAGTCGTGTCGGGTCGGCCAGTGCCTGGAATTGGCGGGCTCGGGTGGTGTGGTCGGTCCGGTCGTCGATCGGCATGAGATCGAATATATCAACAATACTTGATTTATGCCATACCTGCGAATTCAGCCGTCCAGCGGCGCCAGCCGAGCCGTGAAGTGCCGGAGGACGTCGGCGGACTCGGTGAGTCGGAGACCGCCGATGTGCTCCCGGTCGCGGTACAGCCGGCCGCAGACGTCCGCCACGTAGTCGAGGTGGCTGCGGGTATAGACGCGGCGGGGGATCGCGAGCCGAACCAACTCGAGCTCCGGCCACTCGTCGTCGTCGCCGAACATGAGGCCGCCGATTTCCACACCGCGGATGCCGCCTTCGCCGTAGAGGGCACACGCGAGGGCCTGCGCGGGAAAGGCCGACTGCGGGATGTGGGGCAGGAACCGCTTGGCATCCAGGTAGACCGCGTGCCCGCCGACCGGGAGCACGATCGGCACGTCGCGCTCGACGAGGGCACGTCCGAGGTCCTGGACCTGTCCGACGCGGTGCGCCAGGTACTCGACGTCGAGTACCTCCTCGAGCCCTTGGGCCATCGCTTCGAGGTCACGTCCCGCGAGGCCGCCGTACGTCGGGAATCCCTCGATCAGGATCAGCATGTTCTTGATCCCGGCCGCCAGCCCGTCGTCGTCGAGCGCGAGGAAGCCGCCCATGTTCACGAGCCCGTCTTTCTTGGCCGACATCGTACAGCCGTCCGCGAGCGCGAAGAACTGGAGGGCGATGTCCGCGATGGAGGCGTCCATCCCGCCCCGCACCTGATTGAAGTACGCGTTCTCGGCGAACCGGCAGGCGTCGTAGAAGAAGGGAATCCCGTGTTCCCGGCACCACGCCGACACGGCGCGGGCATTGTCGAGGCTCACCGGCTGACCGCCGCCCGAGTTGTTCGTGATCGTGAGGAGCACGAACGGGATGCGCTTCTTCCCGACGTCGGCGAGAAGATGGTCGAGCTTGGCGATGTCCATGTCGCCTTTGAACGGCACGTCCGCCAAGGGATCGTATGCCGCGTCGATGGCGCAGTTGACCGCGATCCCGGCGTTGTGCTCGATGTTCGCGCGGGTCGTGTCGAAATGGATGTTGTTCGGAATGTGGTCGCCCGGCTTGACCAAGATCGTGAACAGCAGGTTCTCGGCCACCCGTCCCTGATGCGTCGGAATCACGTGGCGATAGCCCGTGATCCGGCGCACCGCCTTCTCCAGCCGAAAGAAATTCCGGCTTCCCGCGTACGCTTCGTCGCCGACCATCAAGGCAGCCCATTGCCGGTCCGACATGGCGGACGTGCCCGAGTCCGTCAGGAGGTCGATCGTGATGAGTGAGGACGGGAGGTTGAAGAGGTTGTAGCCCGCCTCGGCCAGCGCGGCGTCGCGCTGATCCCGGGTGGTGAAGGGTATGGCCTCTACGGCCTTGATCTTGAAAGGCTCCATGTAGTCAGAACGCCGTCGTGAGTCCGAGGGTGACGCGGTTCACGTCCAATTCCAGGTCGCGGGTGAACTCTGCCATGAACCGCACGTTGGTGCGCAGCAGGTAGCCCCCGCCCGCGCTGATTGTCTCATATCGGAGGATATCACTCGGTCCACCGAGCCGCACGTTCAACAGCGGCCGATTGGCGTCGATGCGGTTGTAGAGGGCGAGCGCATACCATCGCGCTCCGCGCGGATGGACGATCGCCTCCACGAAGCCGCCCTTCGTCACGGCGGCCAGCTCGTTCAGGGTGAAGGTGGGTCGCTCGTCCTCACGCACCAAGTACTGTCCATTGATTTCCAGTGGGCCGGCCGAGAGCGTTGCGTCGCCCCCGATCATCCGCACCCGGTTGCTCGCGGTCGGGCTGCCGTCCGTGGCCCCTCGTTGTCGTCCGTAGTACCCCATCGCGCCCAGGCGGATGCCCGGCACGATCGAGCGGCTGACGTGGAGCATCCCGTTCTTGAACGGATCGTTGTCGAGGCGGCGGTTGGGTTCCGCTTCACCCCGGCCGTTCCCGTTCACAAGCTGGCCCGTGACGGTGAACCCCGCGAGATCGGCGGCGACCACGATGCCGCGGTCGTAGGTCAGGTCGGTGGGCTGGTCACCGACCCGCGCCCGATAGATCGCGTAGTCCTGGAATTCCAGACGGAGTTCGCGTTTGAAGAGGGGATCGGAGACCTGGAACTGGCCGATCGCCACGTCGACGGGAATGCCGAACAGGTCGTTCACGTAGACGAACGCGTCCTCGACACCACCGACCTCCCCCCGCTCGAACAGGAAGAAGTAGAAGTAGTACGAGATGTTCTCGGCAATCGGTCCGCCGGAGAGGATCTTGACGTTGTAGGGCGCTTGCAGGTCGCTTTCCACATCGCCGTTGATGTAGCCCTGCACGTACGCGTCGAGGCGCACGGCGAGCGGGAGTCGTTGCGCCAGTTGCAGCAGCTGGTCACCCGTGCCGATCGTATCGCGCGGCGCTTCGTTCGGTGACATCCGAAACCCGTGGCCCGCGAATGTCTCCCCGAACTCGGTGAGCTTCGGGGCGGCCGTGTGACAAACGCTGCACGACATCCCGTACTTGCGGGCGAACGCCGGTATCGTCTCCAATGCATGGGCCGGTGGTGCGGGGACGAGGGCAACGCCGAGGGCCAGAAGCGCGGTGCGATGCGTCAGATACGCAGAGGTCCGCATGGTGGGCTCGCTTTCGAAGTCCCAGGTCGGCCGATTGCGGCGGTCAACCGGGTGGGCGATCCTGCAGAGTCTCGAACCTCCCTGAACCTCCCGGGTGCACAATGAAATGGCCTGTAACCGACTGTGAAGCCTCCTCCCGCCTGTCCCGCCTGTCCCGCCTGGCCGTCTTGCTTCTCGCGGCGATCGGCGGCGGTACCACGGCGCTCGCGGCACAAGACCTCGAACTCGTGACCGACCGACCCGATCAGACCGAATCCACGGCGATCGTCCCTCGTGGCTACGTCCAGCTCGAGGCAGGGTGGAGTCTGACCGGGGACAGCGAGGGTCGTGCGCACCGCGTGGCGGAGAGTCTGCTGCGCATCGGCGTTGCTGCCCCCCTGGAGGCGCGCATCGGGTGGGCAGGATGGAATCGCGTCAGTGCGCCAGGCGTACCGACCTTCACGGGTTACGGTGACATCGACGTGGGAGTGAAGTACCGGATTCTGTCCGGTGCGCCGGGACGGCCGGAGATCGCCGTCATGGGGGGCGTGACGCTGCCGATCGGTTCTCAGGCCTTCCGATCGTCGCGCCTCGAATCATCGCTCCGCCTCGCCGTGGCCCATCCCCTGGTCCGGCGCGTGGGGATCGGCTACAACGTGGCGACGACGCTCACGAGCCCACGGTCGGGTCCCGGTGGAGTGCGGATCGAGGACGTCGCGTACACGGTGGCGGTGGGGGTGGAACTCACCGGACGCCTCGGGGCGTTCCTGGAGTCGTTCGGGAGCATTGGCGTCGCCGACGGACGGGCGACCCAGCACAGCGTCGACGGTGGGTTCACTCTCGGCATTCTCCCGCTGCTGCAGCTCGACGTGAGTGGGGGGATCGGCCTCAACGATGCGGCAGACGACTGGTTCGTCGGCGCGGGGTTCGCGATGCTCGTGGGTGGTTAGCGACGACTGGGCCGGACGCGTGACCCGCGACCACTGCAGAAGGCCCCCGTGTTGTCGTAGATTTCGCTCATGCTGTCCGGGACTGCGGAGTACGCGCTGCGGGCGGTGGTCTACATCGCTCGCGAGGCCAACGGCCGACCGGTGAAGTCTGCCGACCTGTCGGAGGCGACGGGAATCCCCAAGAACTATCTCAGCAAGATTCTCATGGACCTCGCGCGTGCCGGGGTGCTGCGGTCGACGCGCGGGCGGAATGGGGGGTTCTCCCTCGCATCGCCGCCGGCGGAGCTCCGACTCGCCTCGGTCGTTTCACCCTTCGACGCCGTGGACGGTCGACGGTGCTTGATGGGGCGGCTCGAGTGCAACAGTGAGGATCCGTGTCCGGTCCACCACCGCTGGTTGGCGGCGTCGAATCACATCGAGGCGTTCTTCCGCGAGACCACGCTGGCCGACGTCATCGAGTAACGGTCGCCGCCCGACGAGCGGCCGACTCAGTCCTTGTCGCTCCCCTCGTGCGTGAGACTCCAGACGTACGCCGTCACGGCGCGCAGCTGCGCCTCTGACAACCGGCCGCCGCCGCCGGGCGGCATCGCCGCACCGGTGCTCGAGGCATCGGGGCCGACTCCTTGGACGATCGTCTCGAGAATGCCCTCGAACGTCCCATCGCTGTGGAGCCACTCGCTGTCCGTGAGATCGGCACCGAGGTTCGGAATACCCCGCGCCGTGGGGCCGTGGCATGCCATGCACAGGCCCGCACCATTGTAGAGAGTCTTGCCCTCGGCGATCGTCTCGTCGGTAACGTCCGCGGGACGCTGGTCCTGCGCCACGGCCGTGCACGGCAGGAGCAGCAGCAGCGTCAGCACCCTGGTTTTCATCGTCGTTCTCTCCCCATCAGTGACGTCTGCAAGGTACCGAAGGCGCGGGGAGGAACGCCACGCGTGGTCACACGGCGTGCGGCGGCCGTGTCGGGATGGAGACGTGTATCGCGAGACCGCCGGGCGCAGACCGCTCGGCGAGGATCGTGCCGCCGTGCGCCTCGACGATGGCGGTGGAGATGGACAGTCCGAGACCGGCGCCCCCGCGGGACCTTGCCGCATCTCCCCGCGAGAGCCGCTCGAACATCACCGGCAGCACGTCGTCGGAGACCCCCGGGCCGTCATCGACGATGGAGAGCGTCCACCGATCGGCGTCGCGCTCCAACGCGATGGTCACCTGGGTGCCCTCGGGGGTGTGCTTGATGGCGTTTCCGAGTAGGTGGTCACAGACCAGGTTGAGCATCTGCGCATCACCCACGCCGTTCACCTCTGGACCGGACACGAGTTCGAAGCGATGCGCGGGGCCGCGGCTCCGCGCGCGTTGCACCGCTCGTTCCACGAGATCGCGCAGTTCCAGTTCGAACGCGTCGGGCTGCAGGTCCTTCGTGTCGAGCCGCGCCAGCAACACGAGCGAGTCGCTCAGCGCCCCGAGATGCTCTACCTCCTCGAGGATACTGTGCAGGGTGGCCTGGTAGGTCTCCGCGTCGCGCGGGTTTCGCAGCACGACCTCGATCTCACCCTGCATGGCTGTAAGGGGTGTCCGGAGGTCGTGACCCGCATCGGCGATCATACGACGCTGTGATTCGATCGCGGACTCGAGCCGGCCGATCATGCGGTTGATCACGGCGACCAGTCCGGCGAGTTCCTGAATGTCGGCATGCGCGGTGATGCGCTGTCCAGACTGTCCGGGCTGGACCGACTCCGCTTGCGCCGTGATGGCGAGGACCGGCTCGACGCTGGAATCGGCGAGCCACCGCGCCCCGAGCGAGGTCGCCAGCGTGCCGAGCAGCACCGTGCCGAGCATCACGAGCAGGAGCTCGTTGCGGGTTCGATCCAGGGGCGCGTAAGACGCGGCCACCTGAATCACCATGATGTCTTCCGGCCGCTGGGTCGACACGGGGACATACAGTGAACGGACCCGATCACCCAGCCAGTGTTGAGTCGTCCAGACCATCGCGCCGGCGACCGCGTCGGCAAAGGCGGCGTCGTCGAGCGGCAGGTCGTTTGCGAGTCGCGTATTCGACGCGAGGATCGTGCCGTCCGCGGCGCGTGAGACGATGAACCGGTTCACCTGGCGAACGAATTCGTCCCACGGCAGTGGATCGGGATGGGGATGGAGGGGGAATCCGGCGCGCAGGAACGTGAGTTCAAGCTGTGCGGCCGCGTGTAGGTCGCGGTCCAACTGCTCACGAAGCAGGCGCCGCCCTCCCAGGAAGGCCCAGGTGGCGATGAGCAGAAGGGCGACGAAGAGTGTGGCCGAGAACCGCACGCTGAGCGTGCGGCGCAGTGAGTACATCAGCCGCTGTCGCCGTTCGGCCTCTTGAGACAGAAGCCGACGCCGCGAACGGTCTGGATGTACCCCTCCTGGTTCGCTTCACGCAGCTTGCGTCGGAGATTGCCGATGTGGACGTCGACCACGTTGCTCTCGGGGTCGAAGTGCATGTCCCACACCTTCTCGAGCAGCTCCGTGCGACGTACGACGTCTTCGGGATGCAGCATGAAGTGCTCGAGCAGCTGAAACTCCCGCGGCGTGAGGTCCAGGGCGTGCTCTCCCGCCCAGGCGCGGTGCTTGAGACGGTCGAGCTCGATCGGCCCGTAGCCCAGTCGGTCCAAACGCGCCGCGCCTCCCCGCCGCACAAGCGCGCGGAGTCGGGCAAGCAGCTCGTCGAACTTGAACGGCTTGGTGAGGTAGTCGTCGGCCCCGGCGTCGAGCCCCCGCACCACGTCTTCCGTGGCGTCACGTGCCGTCAGCATCAGGATCGGCGTGCTTCGCCCCTCGCGGCGCAGCTCGGACGCGACCTGCAGACCGTTCTTCTTGGGAAGCATGAGGTCGAGGACGATCGCGTCGTATTCGTTGATGTGGGCGAGGGCCGTAGCCTCCTCACCGTCCTTGGCAACGTCGACAGCGTAGCCCTCCTCACGGAGGCCCATTTCGATGAACCCGGCGACCTTGCGGTCGTCTTCTACGACGAGAATGCGCATGGGCGGTACCGTACCTCGGCCGGGGTAACTCCTATCGAAAAGGTCGATGAAGAAATCTTAATGATTTCTCCCGTAGCGGGGAATGGTGAGGGTGAACCTCGCTCCGCGGCCGAGACTGCTCTCGACGGAGAGATCGCCCCCCATCAGCCGAGCCAGCTTGCGGGACAGCGCCAGCCCGAGCCCGGTGCCGCGGTCCGACTGACGACCTGCGCGCTCGAATGCCTCGAAGATGATGATCTGTTGCTCGGGCTCGATGCCCTCTCCGCGATCGATGACGTGGAACTGCAGCTCGGTGTCCGACGCGGCCAACTCGACGGTGATCGGCGTGTCCGGGGGGCCATGCCGCACGGCATTGGTCAGCAGGTTGATGAGTACTTGGCGGACGCGCTGCGGGTCGGTCGTGCACTCGACGGGGCCGGTCGGACCCTGCTGCGTCACCGTAATGCTCTTTCGCTCCGCCGACGGCTCGACCGTGGAGACGGATTCCCGGATGATGGTCCAGGCATCCACGTCGCTTCCGACCGGCTCGAGCTTGTCCGCGTCGAGACGGCTCAGGTCCAGCAGGTCGTCGAGCAGCACCAGCGTGCGCTCGGCCGACTCGTGAACCTCCTTCGCGGCGCGCGGTGGTTCGCCCTTCGACCGCCGCATCCAGAGGTCGGCCCATCCGTACACGGCGGTGAGTGCGTTGCGCAGCTCGTGGTTGATCATGGAGAAGAACCGGTCGCGGGAGACCTGCATACCGCGCAGTTCGTTGACGAGACGCTCCCGCTCGCGACTGAATCGAGCGTTCTCCACCGCCACGGCCGCGTGCGCGGCAAGCAGGACGGCGAACGTCTCGTCGTCGTCCGTGAACTCCTTCCCGTCACGCTTATCGGCGAGATAGAGATTGCCGATCGGGGCGTCGCGCCCGAGGACCGGGACCCCCATGAACGTAGACATGGGCGGGTGATGGGGCGGAAAGCCGCCCGATGCGGGATGCGTCGTGAG
>JBDHIW010000062.1:0-11007 GCA_039587215.1 Gemmatimonadota bacterium
ATACGCTCCGCGAGCCCGGTGACCTCCTCGGCGTTGGCCAGCCGGCGTGCTTCGGTATCGAGGGCCTCGTCTTCGCCGATGGCCGGCGCCGCCGCGCGAATCTCCTCGACGACGTGACGGAGGTAATCGGCCCGGCGCTTCACCTCCTCGCGGCGTTCCTGGAGCGTGCGTTCTTCGTTCCGCAACGCGCGGGCGTCGGCAAACACCGTGCGGACCAGCGCCCGCGCGTCACCCGCCGAGGCGTACGCGTCGAGAATCTCCCGCTGTACGTCGGCGTGCAGCAGCGACTGGGCCTCGTGCTGTCCGTGCAGATCGACGAGCGGGCCACCCATGGCCGCCAACGCGCCGACGCTCGCCGGGCTCCCGTTGGCCCACGCGCGGTTCCGTCCCGCCCGGTTGATCTCCCGCCGGACGACGAGTTCACCCTGGTCGAGATCGATCCCGACGTCGGCAGCCGTCCGCACGGCGACGGCCGACGCGCTGCACTCGAACGCCGCCTCGACGACCGCGCGATCCTGACCGGGCCGGACGAGGTCGCCGCTGGCCCGCTCGCCGACCAAAAGCGCCAGCGCGTCGACCAGCATCGACTTGCCGGCGCCGGTTTCGCCGGTGAGTACGTTGAGTCCTGGTCGTAACGGCAGGCTGACGTCCGCGATCACGGCGACGTCGCGGACGCGGAGTTCTCGCAGCACTAGGCGCGCTCCCGATCGGAGAGGTCGCCCCATTGTAGCTTCGACCGCATCCGCGCGAAGAACCCCTCCGACGCCACCCGGACCAACTGCACGGCATCCGACGCACGGACGACCGTGACCCGATCGCCGCCGGCAACGGTCGCCCCGACCTGCCCGTCGAACGAGAGCAGTACTTCCTCGGGAATGGGTGGAACGACCTTGAACGTGACCTCGGCATCTCCGCGAACGACGATGGGCCGCACCGCGAGCGTGTGCGGGCAGATGGCGGTAATCACCAGCGCATCCACATCGGGCACCACGACCGGTCCACCCGCACTCAGCGAGTACGCCGTGGAACCCGTGGGTGTCGCCACGATGATGCCGTCCGCACTGTACTGGCCCACCGGCTCGCCGTCGACTTCGACGATCACGTGGATCACCCGCGCCACCCCGGCCTTGTGCACCACGACGTCGTTGAGCGCGCGTTCCCCGAGGCGCACCTCCCCGTCCGGGGCGACGATGCGCGTCTCCAGCGTGCTGCGGCTCTCGATGCGGTACTCCCCGGTGAGAAACGCGGAGAGCGCCGTCTCCATCATGTCGGGGACCGCACCGGTCAAGAACCCGACGCGACCGAGGTTGACGCCGAGCACGGGTGTGCGCTGACCGTCGAAGAGCCGCGTCCCGCGGAGCAGCGTTCCATCCCCGCCGAACGTGATCAGCAGATCGATCGAAGTATCACCGTTCAGCCGGGTCACTCTACCCGGCCAGAGAGCGCTCAGCGCGTCTTCGACGCAGACCGTAATGCCGTGATCGTCGGCGAGCGCGGCCAGGCGGGTCAGCAGGCCTGGGAGCCTGTCGTAGCGCGGGTTCCCGACGACGCCGAACTTCATCGGTGGGAGAGGGTCTCCTCGCCCACCAGAGACCGAATGGCCGATGCGATCCCCTCGGCGTCGAGGCCGGCCGCCCGGAGCTGATGCGCTCGGCTCGCGTGCTCCCACGTCCGGTCTGGGACGCCCAGGGGCACCACACTCGCCCCGGCGTCGCGCACCTCCGGGCTCGACGCCACCAGCGAGCCGAACCCGTTCACGATCGTACCGTCCTCCACCGTCACGAGCAGCCGGTGCTGCTCGAGCAGCTCGGCAAGCAGGGTCGCATCCAGGGGCTTGAGGAAGCGGCAGTTGACCACCGCGACGTCCACGCCCTCTTCGGCCAGCGCGTCCGCGGCGGCCAGCGCCGGTTCGCACATCGGCCCGACCGCGAGAACCGCACAGTCGCGCCCGTCGCGCAGTTGCTCCCAGGTTCCGAACGGCACTGGGTCGACGTCCTCCGTCGCCGGAACGGTCCCGGGCGCGGTGTCACGCGGGTACCGCATGCAGAAGGGGCCGTCGTGCTCGAGCCCGCACTTGAGCAGCCCGATCAACTCCGCCGCGTTCCGCGGCTGCGTGACCGTCATGTTCGGCACGGACAGCATGTACGCGATGTCGTACAGGCCCATGTGCGTCTGACCGTCCGCCCCGACCATGCCCGCCCGGTCCATGCAGAACAGGACCGGCAGGCCCTGGATGGCGACATCGTGCACGATGTTGTCGTACCCGCGCTGCAGGAACGTCGAGTAGATCGCGACCACCGGCCGCATGCCCTGCGACGCCATGCCCGCGGCAAACGTGGTGGCATGACCTTCGGCAATGCCCACATCGAAGAAGCGATCGGGCCAGCGGCGCTGGAACCCGTCGGTTCCGGTCCCGGACGGCATGGCCGCCGTGATCGTCACGAGCGACGGGTAGTCGCGACCGAGGTCCGCCAGCGCGCTTCCGAACACCTTGGTCCACGCCTGCCCCCCGCCCTTCGCGGCACGCAGTTCTCCCGTGACGGGATCGTAAGGATTTCGGGCGTGGAACTTCTCCCGGTCGGGCTCCGACATCGGGAAGCCGCGGCCCTTCTCCGTCACGACGTGCACCAGTCGGGGCCCGTCGAGCCCGCGTACCAGGTCGAACGTCCGGACCATCCCCTCGATGTTGTGCCCGTCGATGGGGCCGAAATAGCGGAAGCCCAGCTCCTCGAACAGCATGCCCGGCGACCACAGGTTCTTGACGCTCTCCTCGATGGTCTTGGCGAAATCGACCATCTGCTGTCCGCCGACTACCTGCGACGCACGCTCGATGACGTGTTTGACCCGCTCGCGCATGCGGTTCGTGAAGGGGCTCGCGATGATGGAGCCGAGATAGGTCGACATGGCGCCCACGTTGGGCGCGATCGACATGCCGTTGTCGTTGAGAACCACGATGAAGTCGCGGTCGGAATGCCCGGCGTTGTTCAGGCCCTCGTACGGCAACCCGCACGTCAGCGCGCCGTCGCCCAGCACGGCCACCACCTGGTGGTGCTCACCGCGCAGGTCCCTGGCGGTCGCCATGCCGAACGCCGCGGAGACGGCCGTGCCCGCATGGCCGGCACCGAAGTGATCGTGCTCGCTCTCGTCGCGCCGCAGGAACCCCGACAGGCCGTCCTCCTGACGCAAAGTCGGCAGACGGTCGTTTCGTCCGGTGAGGACTTTCCACGGATATCCCTGATGCCCGACGTCCCACACGATCTTGTCCCGCGGCGAGTCGAACGCGTGCAGGAGTGCGACCGTGAGCTCGACGACGCCGAGGCCGGCACCAATGTGCCCGCCGGTCTCCGACACGACGTCGATCAGGCGCTGGCGTACCTCGTCGGCCAGCGGCTGCAGCTGTTCGGGAGCGAGCGCCCGGACGTCCTCCGGGCCGTGAATCGAATCGAGTATGGTCATGCGCCGTCGGCTGTGGTGGTCAGGAACGCCGACTCACGACGAAGTCGGCGACCTCCTCGAGTAACCCGGAATCTACGGGGAGATCCCGCAGCTGGTCCACTGCCTGCGTTGCGTACCGCCGCGCCTCGGCACCGGCCCCGTCGACCCCGAGGGCGGCCACAAAGTTGGCCTTGTGCTGCTCCGCGTCCTTGCCGGGCGTCTTGCCCAGTTCGTCGGACGTCATGGTCGCGTCGAGTACGTCGTCGACGATCTGGAAGGCCAGCCCCACATCCGACCCGTAGCGCCGGAGAGCGGCCACCGCCTCGTCGTCGGCCCCGGCAGCTAGTCCACCGATGGCGACGCTCGCGGCGATCAACGCACCGGTCTTGGCCCGGTGCAGGTCGATGAGTTCCTCGAGTGTGATCGCCTTTCCCTCGGCCTCGAGATCCAGCACCTGCCCGCGAATCATGCCCGCCGCCCCGGCCGCTTGGTACAGCTCCACGCCGATCCGGCTGACCCGCTCGACGGGGAGGCCCAACCGCTCGGTGCCCGACATCAGGACATCCAGTGACAGGGGGACCATCTGGAACCCGGCTTCCATGGCAGTGGGGACGTCGAACGCCCGGTGCGTGGTGGGCCGCCCACGGCGCAGGTCGTCGTCATCCATGCACGGCAGGTCGTCGTGCACGAGCGAATACGTGTGCACGACCTCGACGGCCGCGGCGAGTTCGATGGCATCGCCCCGGCCGCCGAACGCCCCATATCCCGCGACGACCAGGGCAGGCCGAAACCGCTTCCCGGGAGAGTCCAGGCTGTAGGCGATCGCCTCACCGACCGGGCCGGCGTAGCGCTCGCGCGCACGGTCGCCCCAGGCCGCGAGGACCGGCTCGACCGCCGATCGCGTGGCCGCGAGGAATCCGGCCCAGTCAGTCGTCGACGTCACCCGTCCCCAGCGTCCCGTCCGCCTCCTCGAGCACGCGTTTGACCGTCAACTCCGCCTCGGCAAGCCTGGCGCGTGCCGTGCGCAGGCGCCCCACCCCCTCCTCGAAGAGGGTGAGGGCCTCGTCGAGGTCCATCTCCGGGTTCTCCAGGCGCCGAACGATCTCCTCGAGGCGCGCAAGCTCCTCGCCGAAGGAAGGCGACTGCTCGGTCATGCGTCCTCCCGCACTCGTGCCGGGACCTGTCCGTCGGCCACCGTGAGCTCGAAGGGCATGGCCCGCTCGAACTGCCGTCGCGAACGGAGCAGCGCACCGTCCGGACCTCTCGCCACCGCATACCCCCGCCCGAGGACGGCGAGGGGACTCAGCGCGTCGAGCGCGCGTCCCAGCTGACCCAGCGCTCCGTCGCCCCGCTGCAGCAAACCCTGCATGGCCACCCCCAGCCGATCGTCGGTGCGCGCGAGCCGCTCGGCGCCGAGCCGCGTGCGCGACCGGAGACCGTTGCTGAGCCCCACCGCGAACCGCTCGACCTGCTCGCGTACGTCCGCCGCATCCGGCACGGCCGCCTCGCCGGCGGCCGACGGCGTGGCCGCGCGGACATCCGCCACCAAGTCCGTGAGCGTCACGTCCGTCTCGTGACCGACCGCCGAGATCGTGGGCACCCGCACCGCGGCGACGCCACGGGCGACGTCCTCGCGATTGAAGGCCCAGAGATCCGTGCGGCTCCCCCCGCCCCTGCCGACGATCACCAGATCGACGTCCGACAGACGGTCGGCATTCGCCAACGCCCGGCACAACTCGGCCGGCGCCGTCTCGCCCTGTACGCGTGTCGGGCAAACGAGCAGCTCGACGAGGGGCCAACGCCGCCCGATCACCGACACCATATCGCGCAGCGCCGCCCCGTCGGGGCTGGTCACGACCGCGATACGTGTCGGAAATGCCGGAAGCGGGCGCTTGCGGGCCGGATCCAGGAGCCCGTCGCGCTCGAGCGCCTCACGGGCGCGCTGCAGCTCCAGCTCCCACGCCCCTTCCGCCGCCGTGGGCAGCAGGCGCTTGACGGTCAGCCGAAACTCCCCGCGCTCCTCCCACACGGTCGGCCGTCCCTCCACGAACACCTGGAGGCCGTCCGCCGGCGGCGTGCGCACGCGCTGCGCGTCCGACCGCCACATGATGCAGCGGATCTGTGCCTGGGCGTCGCGCAGCGTGAAATACCAGTGACCGCTGCGGTACGACTTGAAGTTCGAGACTTCGCCCTGGACCCACACGGGCCCCATCCCCGATTCGATCAGCTGCCGCGCCCGCCGCGTCACGTCGAGGACGCTCAAGGTGCGATCGGCACTCACCTCCGCCGCCGCAAACAGATCTAGGGGATCCACTGCCTCGCGGCCTGTACCGTGTTGTAGAGGAGCATCGTGATGGTCATCGGGCCGACACCGCCGGGGACCGGCGTGATCGCGTCCGCGACCTCCTTGGCCGCCTCGAAGTCGACGTCGCCCACCAGCCGATAGCCCTTCTTGGCCGTCGGATCGTCGACGCGATTGACGCCCACATCGATCACCGCCGCTCCCGGCTTCACCATGTCGCCCGTGACGAAGTGCGCCCGTCCGATCGCGACGATGAGCACGTCGGCCTGCAGCGTGATGGCCCGGAGGTTGGCCGTGCGCGAGTGACACACCGTGACGGTGGCGTCGCCCCCGTCGCCGCGGTGGAGGAGCAGCGATGCCATCGGGCGCCCGACGATGTTCGAGCGGCCGACGATGACGGCATGCTTGCCGCGTGTGTCCACCCCGCTGCGGATGAGCATCTGCTGCACGCCGTACGGCGTGGCCGGCCGGAAACCGGTGGGATCGCCGATCGAAACCTTCCCCACGTTCTCCGGGTGAAAGCCATCGACGTCCTTGTCCACGCGGATGGCGTGGAGCACGCGTTGCTCGTCGATGTGATCGGGGAGCGGCAGCTGGACGAGAATACCGTGGATGGTATCGTCCGCATTCAGCCGGGCGATCTCGGCGAGCAAGTCGTCCTCGGCGATCGTCGCAGGATGCGTGATCGTCACGCTGTGCATCCCCGCCTCTTCGCACGCGCGGCCCTTCATCCGCACGTACACCTGGCTCGCCGGATTCTCGCCGACCAGTACGACCGCGAGGCCCGGGGTAACTCCCTGCCCACGAAGGGCCGCCACCTCGGGGGCCAACTCGGCCCGCATGGCGGCGGCGATCTCGGTACCACTGATGATTCTAGCGGGCAAAGTCTACAGCCCTCGTTTCTCGGATGACTACGACACGGATTTGACCTGGGTACTGCAAGTCCTGCTCGATGCGCCGGGCAATCTGCTCGGAGATATCGGCCGCCGCGATATCGTCGACCTGGTCCGGTGAGACGGCAATACGGATCTCGCGACCCGCCTGGATCGCGAATGCTTTCTCGACGCCCTTGAAGCTGGTGGCGATCTGCTCCAGCGACTGCAGGCGCTTGACGTAGGTGTCGAGGGACTCGCGCCGAGCGCCCGGCCGCGCGCCGCTGGCGGCGTCGGCGGCCTGGACGATCATCGAGATGGGCGTCTCGTGCGGTACGTCGTCGTGGTGCGCCGCGATGCAGTTGACCACGACCGGGTGCTCGTTGTACCGACTCGCGACCTCAACCCCCAGTTCGACGTGGGTGCCTTCGTGCTGGTGGGTGAGTGCCTTGCCGATGTCGTGCAGCAGCGCGCCCCGCTTCGCGAGATGCACGTCGAGCTTCAGCTCGGCCGCCATCATCCCCGCGAGCGTCGCCACTTCCTTGGAATGCTCGAGGATGTTCTGCCCGTATGACGTGCGGTACTTCATTCGTCCGACGAGCTTGACCAGCTCGCGGTGCATCCCGCGGATGCCCAGCTCGTAGACCGTTTCCTCGCCCAGTTCCTCGAGCTGACGTTCGAGCTCGTTCTGCACCTTGCCGACGACTTCCTCGATCCGCCCTGGATGAATCCGCCCGTCGGAGATGAGCTGCTCGAGACTGCGTCGGGCCACTTCGCGACGCACCGGATCGAAGCACGAGACCACGACCGTGTCGGGCGTATCGTCGATGATGACGTCGACGCCGGTCGCCGTCTCGAACGCCCGGATGTTGCGTCCCTCGCGCCCGATGATCCGCCCCTTCATCTCGTCGTTGGGAAGCGCGACCGTCGAGACGGTCATCTCGGACGTGTGGTCGGCCGAGAGGCGCTGGATCGACATGGCGACGATCTTCTTGGCCTCGCGATCCGCCGTTCGCGACGCCTCGTCCTTGATCTCGCGGATCTTGGCCGCGGCATCGGCTCGCGCCGCCTCCGTCATCTCCTCCCGCAGGTCGGCCTTTGCCTGCTCCGACGAAAGCCCCGCCACCCGCTCGAGCTGCCGCCGTCGCTCTCCCACCAGCTCCTCGGCGGCCGTCCGCTGGCCCTCGAGGTCCGACGCCTCTTTGTCGAGCGCGGAGCGCCGCCGGTCCAGGTCGCGGGACCTGGTGTCGAGGGCTTCGAGCTTCTGGTCGACCGAGCCCTCGCGATCCGCCACGCGTTCCTGGAGGCGGTCGAGTTCATCGCGCCGCTGGCGCGACTCCCGCTCCCACTCTTCGCGGGCCGCCATGATCTCTTCCTTGGCGGCCAGCAGCGCGTTGGCTTTGGACGTCTCGGCTTCTCGCTTGGCCTGGCCGAGGAGACGGTCGGCCTCCTGCCGCCCCGCACGTCCCTCGCGCTCGGCAGCGTTCCGCTCCGTGCGGCGGCCGAGGAAGTAAAAAACCGCCCCGGCCAGAACGGCGCCGAGTGCGGCTGCGGCTAGAAGCCCGATGAGATCTCCCGCCATATCTATGCTCCAGTGGGTCGCTCAGCCCCAGCGGGCGAGGTCCCACGACGAATTGAGTCGATCGCGCCCGCGACGCCGAAGCGCCCGAGCCCGCTGCTCTAGTCTACGCCTCCTCCGCCGGCGAGGCAAACGCCTGTGAGACCCGCTTGGCGGGCGGCAGCAGACGCTCCAATTCGACCGTCAGCCCGTTCAGACGGTCTGCCAACTCCTCCTGCGCCTCCAGCGCCTGCAGGAGCTCGTCGGTGATCGCCAACGCCGCCAGCACCGCCGACTTGTGCGTCTCGACCACCGCCCCACTGCGCTGGACTTCCTGCAGCGCGCGGTCGACGCGCGCGGCGGCCGCCTTCGTGTACTCCGGCGGCCGGTCGGACCTGAGCGTGTACTCCTCACCGCCGATCGTGACGGTGACGACCGTCTTGTCCGTCATGAGCGCTGCTCCTCGAGCGCGACCTGTTCCTCCAAGAATCGAAGCCGGCTGAGGAGATCCTCGAGACGACCCTTCGCCGCATCCAAACGGCCGTTGAGATCGGCGTTCTCGGCCTCGAGCGCGATGAGTCGCTCGCGCAGTGCCACGGCGTCGGTTCCGACCTCGATCTCGGCACGCTCGGACTCGGCGCGCAGCGCGCGCCGTCGCCAATCCGAGATCCCCTCGCGCAGGTTGGCCAAGACCTGCTCGAGCTCGTTCAGCGCCTTGAACTCGGGTCTATCGTCGAACGACATCGAATCGCTCCTTCAGCACCTGGAGCACGCGATTGACCGCCGCATCGGCCTCATCCTCGCGCAGCGTGCGTCCGGGACTTCGGAACGTGAGCCGCCACGCCACGCTGCGGCCGTCCACTTCCGAGCCCCGGTACTCATCGAAGATGCAACACTCCTCGAGGAGTGCGCCAGACGTCTCGCGAATCACGGCTTCCACGTCTCCCGCGCGGAGACCCGGCGCCAGTACCAGCGCGAGGTCGCGCTCCACCGCCGGGGTGGTCGGCAAGGCCTCGTACTGCACGTGGTGCCGGGCGCCGACGACGACGTCGACTTCGAGCCCGTACAGCTCGGCCGCCCACGCCGGGCGATCCGCATCCACGCCGCGCGCCGTCCCCCGCACCGCTCCGTCGGCCCCGCACCATTCCCACCCCTGCTCGGTCTCGACGAGGGTCCCGGCTCCGGCGGCGGCCTCGGCGACCGCCGCGAACAGCGATCGGATGTCCCATCGGTCGTAGTCGTCGCTCTTCCCCGCCGCGGTCCAGTGCCCCGGCGTGCGGGCCCCCGTCACCACGGCGCCGACCCGGACACGCTCCTCCGGCAGGGCATCGGCGTCCGTCCGTCGGAAGACCGTGCCGATTTCGAACAGACGCACGTCGCGGGTGCTGACATTCCAGTTCCGCTCGACGGCCGCGACGAGTCCGGGGAGCAGTGCCGTCCGCAGGAAGCCCTCCTCCGCCGAGAGCGGATTGGCGAGTGCGGTGGCCGACTCGTCCTGCGCCGGCGTGAGCGGAGAAAGCCGCGCCTCGTGCAGTCCGGCACCCGTGAGCACGGCGCGGAGTCCGGCCTTGAGCGGCTCGATCGGATCATCCGGCACCGAACTCGCCCGGAAGGGGCGTGGCTCGACCGGGAAGGCGTCGTAGCCTCGCAGACGGGCCACCTCTTCGATCAGGTCCACCTCGCGCGTCACATCGGGACGCCAGCTCGGGATCTGTACGTGGAGCCGCTCGTCCTTCGGGGCGACCGCGAAGCCCAGCCGAACGAGGAGCGACTGGATCTCGTCGCTCTCCACCGCCACCCCCAGCAGTCGCTCCACCCGCTCCGGCCGAACGAAGACGCTCTGCGCGCGCACCGGCGCGGGGCACACGTCGATCGCCCCCTCCGGCTCCTCTCCGCCCGCCACAGCCCGAATGAGGGCCACGGCTCGACGCAGCGCGTCGGGCATCGCCTGCGGGTCGGTTCCCCGCTCGAACCGGTAGGACGCGTCGGTACTCATCTTCAGTGCCTGCCGCGTCGCGCGGATGCGCTTGGGATCGAAATGGGCGCACTCGAGGAGAATGTCCGTCGTGCCGTCCGACACCTCCGACCACGCCCCACCCATCACGCCACCCACGGCCGTCGGCCCCTCCCCATCGCAGATCATCGTCATTCCCGCGGCCAGCTCGCGCTTCTCGCCGTCCAGCGTCTCGAGCGCCTCGCCGGGTTCCGCTGCCCGGATGATGATGGCATTCCCCCGCACGCGGGCCAGATCGAACGCGTGCATGGGCTGATTCAGCTCGAACAGGATGTAGTTCGTGGCATCCACGACGTTGTTGATCGGCCGCGCCCCGATGGCCCGCAGCCGTGCCTGAAGCCACGCGGGCGACGGCCCGACGGTGATGCCCCGCACGACCGCGGCCATGTACCTGGGGCACCCCTCGGTGTCGTCGATGCGTACGGTGACGCCGCCGACGGTCCCCTCGTGCTCCACCTGCCGCATCGGCGGGCCGTCGTCGGGCGCCCCGGGGATCGCGGGCAGCTTGACCGGACAGCCGAGTGCCGCGCCCAGTTCGCGGGCCACCCCACGATGTCCCAGCAGGTCCGGTCGGTTCGCCGTGATCTCCAGCTCGAGCCGCACGTCCACGAGCGGCACCGCCTCGACCAACGGTGTCCCGGCGGGCGCCTCCACCAAAAGCTCCATGATGCCCTCGTGGTCCGCACCGAGCCCGAGCTCCCGCGGCGAGCACAGCATCCCGTGGGACAGGACGCCACGGATCTTCCGTGCGGAGAGCTGGATGCCGCCAGGCAGCGTGGCTCCGACCGGGGCGTATGGGTACTTCACGCCGGCCTGCACGTTGGGC
>JBDHIW010000290.1:0-2363 GCA_039587215.1 Gemmatimonadota bacterium
TGGGGGTGCGGCGCGGTCGGGGCGTACTGCGCCGTGCGCCGGTAGTAGACGTCCGCTGAGTCCAGTTCCCCCTGCTCCACGAGGAGCTCCGCGTACCTGCGCAGCAGTGGCGGATAGCCTTCCCGCATCGCCAGCGCACGACCCAGCCACTCGCGCGCATCCGGGCGTCGCAGCCGATCCCGCATGACGGCTGCGAAGTACGTCCACCGGAAGTCCTGGGGGGCAAGCGCCGCCGCCGCCTCCTAGGCGGCGCCGGCTTCGGACTCGAACGTGTGCACGTCGAGCGTCATCCCGTAGGCTCCCCCGGCTTCGGGGTCCCGTGGGGTGACGATCAGACTTTCGCGGGCCGCCGCGATCGCTTCGGCGACGAGCGGCTCGAGTCCCTCCGCATCGACGGTTGGGGGGGGGGGCAACTCTACGGGACGCTCGCAGGCCGACATCGCTCCCACCGCACAGCTGACCGCCAACGCGTGCGCGAGCCGCCGCGCACGGAGGGGGACTGTCGTACACCGAGTTCGGTGTGTAGGGGTTGCCGTCATCGTCACCTGATCACGGGTTGACCCGCGCCACGTTCGAGTCGAACCTCGCGGTTGGCCGACGACCCCGGGAAGCGCTCGGTCTGTCCTCCGGGCCAGACCACCTCGAAGGCTTCGACCGCGCCCGCGTCTCCGAGGCCAAAATGCGCTCGGGGGTCGTTACTAACCAGGAAGCTATAAACGGGAAGAGCCAACCGCATCATGGTCCGGCTGCCCGCCAGGGTGGCCGTGATCCGTGCTCCCGGCACCTCGCGACGCAGGGCTGGGTCGTACGCCGTCGCGAGTAGCCACGATCCGGAGGCGGCACGGTTCTCGAGAATGCGGCCCGGCGCGTCGAGGTCCGTCACCACCATGTCGATGTCACCGTCGCCGTCCAGGTCGCCGAACGCGAGGCCGCGTCCGACGCGGCGCGGGGCGGTGAAGTCTGGAGCGCGAGAGCTCACGTCTTGGAAACGTCCGTCTCCGGCGTTTTCGAAGAGCATGTCGGGTTCCGCATAGGGGTCCCAGAACCCCGGTGGGTCGTTCACGGGCGCGTTCCGCGATGGAAAGACACCGCCATTGGTGATGGCGAGATCGAGATCGCCATCGTGATCGGCGTCGAGGAAACCCGTTCCGAACCCCGTGAACGGGAGGCTCGGCGGTCCGATACCCGACTGGAAGGTCGCGTCTCGATAGCTGCCCCCCCTCGCGCGATAGAGCGTATTGGTCTCCTCGGGGATGTGGGTGAGGAGCAGGTCTACCGTCCCGTCGTTGCCGATGTCGCCCACCGCGATGCCCATACTGGCCTCCGCCACCCCCATCGCGTTGACCGCCAACCCCAGCGGCTGCGCCAGGTCGGCGAACGTCCCGTCACCCTGATTGGCCCAGAGGTGGTTGGGCTCACCGTCGTTGGAGACGAAGATGTCTGGGCGGCCGTCGTCGTTGGCATCCACGACGGTCACGCCGAGCCCCCGCGCCGCGACCGTCGCGATCCCCGCAAATTGCGTGATGTCGGAGAACGTTCCGTTGCCGTTGTTGCGGTAGAGCACGTCGGTGATTCCCGGGTACCGATATTGCGGGCAGTACTGGAATGTGCCCGACTGGTCGGCGCAGCCGCCGCCGGAGAATTCGAGGTAGTTGACGACGAAGATGTCGAGCCAGCCGTCGAGGTCGACATCGGCGAACGCCACCGACACGCCCCAGGCATCGTTGGTGATGCCGGCGGCGCGGGTCACGTCGGTGAACGTGCCGTCCCCGTTGTTCCGGTAGAGGGCGTCCCGGCCGACGTTGGTGACGTACACGTCGCGGTCCCCGTCGTTGTCGTAGTCCCCGACGGCCACGCCCTGGCCGTAGCCGGGGTCGCCGAGGCCGGCCTCGGCGGTCACGTTGACGAACCGTCCGGCGGCTTCCTGCCGATACAGTTGGTTGCGTACCGGCGGAGTCACGGCCGAATCCCGCCATGCGCCGTTGATGAAGTACAGGTCGAGGTCGTCGTCGTTGTCGTAATCGAACACGGCGACCCCGCTCCCGATGCTCTCGGGCAGCCAGTAGCGGCCCTCCACCGCGGCCTCGTGCACGAAATCCACCCCCCACTGCGCCGTCACGTCCACGAACCACGGTGCCGGCGTGGGCCCTCCGTCGGGCGTGCCGCCCTCGCCGGCGGTACACGCCCCCTGCAATACGAGCGCGACGCACGCCGCGGGTATTTGGGGGGCTGGTAGGGGTGTACGCATCGGCATGGGAGGTTGTTCTCCGCGAATATCGCTTCCGACGCCCTCGGCCGCCACCGCACCGAAGTTGCCCGAGAGCGTCTTGGAGGGCGAACTTACCAGCGGCGTGGGGGGTATG
>JBDHIW010000063.1:0-10785 GCA_039587215.1 Gemmatimonadota bacterium
GGGGCGGACAGGCGCACACGGTGGTCGTCACAGTGCGCGGCGGCACGATCGCGGCGGTCGGGCCCGATGCCGGGGCGGTGACCTACGACCTCTCGGACTACACCGTGCTTCCCGGCGGGATCGACACGCACATCCACCTCGGATGGCATTTCGACCCGGACGGGAGAATCCACCACCGCGGCCCCGAGGAGGAATCGCGCGCCGAGGCGGCGCTGTATGCCGCGGAGAACGCCTATCGGACCTTGCAGGCGGGCATCACCACGGTGCAGAGCCTGGGTGCGCCGGTCGACCGGGACGTGCGCGATGCCATCGCCCGGGGCGTGCTCCCCGGCCCGACCGTCTTGTCGTCGCTGGGCGCGATCACGGACCGCGCGGCGACCCCCGAGCAGATGCGCGACGAGGTGCGTCGGCTGCACGCGGCCGGGGCCGACGTGATCAAGATCTTTGCCTCGGCGAGCATTCGCGTCGGCGGGACGCCGACGCTCTCGCGCGAGCAGCTCGAAGCGGCGTGCGGCGAGGCGGCGGCGCTGGGGCTCCGGACGGCGGTGCACGCCCACGGTCCGGAAAGCGCGCAGCGCGCCGTGCGGGCGGGCTGCACGGTCATCGAGCACGGAGCGCTGCTGGACGATGTCACGCTGGCGCTGATGGCGGAGCAGGGAACGCTCTACGATCCGCACGTCGGGCTGATCTTCCAGAACTACTTCGCGAACCGCGAGCGCTACCTCGGGGTCGGCAACTACACCGAGGAGGGCTTCGCGCAGATGGAACGCGCGGTTCCGATTGCGCTCGACGTGTTTCGGCGCGCGCTGTCCGAGCCGGGTCTCCAGGTCGTGTTCGGCACGGATGCGGTCGCCGGGGCGCACGGTCGGAACTTCGAGGAACTGATCTATCGGGTCGAGGCGGGCGGCCAGGACCCGATGGCCGCCGTCGTGTCGGCGACATCGCTGGCCGCGGCGTCGCTGCGTCTCGACGACCGGGTCGGGACCATCGCAGCGGGATTCGACGCGGATCTGATCGCGCTCGACGGGAATCCCCTGGCGGACATCACGGCATTTCGCCGGGTGGTGTTCGTGATGCGGCGCGGGGTGATACACCGCGCCCCGCCGACGCGCGAGTGACACCGGGCCCAGGGCTTGCGCGGGGCAGTCTCTCGTAATATCCTTCCATCCGCATGAACGGATGGAATGTATGACCGCACCGGCGCTGCTCGACCAGATGGGGGCGCTCGCCGAAGAGGTTCGGAGTCGTCTGCTTCTCCTGCTCGACGGAGAGGAGCTTACGGTCTCGGACCTCTGCGCAGTCACCCAGCTGCCGCAGTCGACGGTGAGCCGCCACCTGCGGACGCTCGGCGACCGCGGGCTCGTCGCCTCCCGTCCCGATGGCCCGCGCCGCCTCTACCGCGGTACGGTGGCGGACCAGGAGGCGGCCGTGCAGCAGTTGTGGGAGCTGACCAGGGCGGAGGTCGAGTCGAGCCGGGTGGGCCGGGCCGATCGCGATCGGCTTGAGAGCGTCCTGGCGCGGCGGCGGTCACGGTCGCAGGCGTTTTTCGACGCGAGCGGCGAGCGGTGGGACGCACTTCGTGACGAGCTGTTCGGCGGGCAGTTCCACCTCACGGCGCTGCTCGGATTGCTGCCTGCGACGTGGCGGGTCGCCGACCTGGGGTGCGGAACGGGTGCGGCGGCGGAAGCGCTGGCCCCATGCGTCGAGCGCGTCATCGGCGTCGACGCGTCGGCGGCCATGCTCGACGTGGCGGCACGGCGCGTTGCCCGATTCGACAATGTCGAACTGCGGCGGGGGGAGCTCGAATCCGTGCCGATCGACGATGGCACGCTCGACGCCGCGACCCTGATGCTGGTGTTGCACCACGTCGTCGATCCCGGTGCGGTGGTGCGGGAAGCGGCGCGCTGCCTGCGACCCGATGGCCGGTTGGTGCTCGTCGACATGGTGCCGCACGATCGCGTGGAGTACCGCCACGAGATGGGACACACGTGGCTTGGATTCTCGGAGGACGTCGTCACAACTTTCTTTCTGGAAGCCGGATTCGGCCCACCGCGGTTCAGCGCACTCGCGCCGGTGCCGGAGGCCAAGGGCCCCCACCTGTTCGCCGCGGTGGCGAGCGCAAAGGAGTCGAAGTCATGAGCACAGCCGTACGTCCATCGGTGCACCCGTTTGCCGCGGCCGTCGAGGCCGGGCGGGAGCCGTTCAAAATCGCCGACATCGATCTCGCCGCCCACGGGCGCAAGGAGATCGCGCTGGCCGAACACGAGATGCCGGGCCTCATGGCGGTCCGCAGGCAATACGCGGATGCCCAGCCACTCGCCGGCAAGAAGGTCATGGGGAGCCTGCACATGACGGTGCAGACCGCCGTCTTGATCGAGACACTGCGGGATCTCGGTGCCGACGTGCGGTGGGTGAGCTGCAACATCTTCTCGACCCAGGACCACGCGGCCGCAGCCGTTGTCGTCGGCCCGAACGGCACGACGGACGCACCCTCGGGTGTCCCGGTGTTCGCCTGGAAGGGCGAGACGCTGGAGGAGTACTGGTGGTGCACGAGCGAAGCCCTGATGTGGCCGGACGGATCCGGTCCCGATCTCATCGTGGACGACGGTGGAGACGCCACCCTGCTCATCCACAAAGGCAAGGAGTTCGAGGATGCGGGCGCGGTACCGGTCTTCGACCCCGACGCGGATTCCGAGGAGTGGGGCGCGGTGCTCGATCTCCTGCAGGCTGAGCTCGCCCGCGATCCGCAGCGGTGGAATCGAATTGCGGATGCGATCGAAGGCGTGTCGGAGGAGACGACGACCGGCGTGCTGCGGCTGGTCCAGATGGAAGAGGCCGGTACCCTGCTGTTTCCGGCGATCAACGTCAACGACTCGGTCACCAAGCACAAGTTCGACAACATCTACGGGTGCCGGCACTCGCTGATCGACGGCCTCAACCGCGCGACGGACGTCATGATCGGCGGGAAGGTCGCGGTCGTGGTCGGGTACGGTGAAGTCGGGAAGGGCTGCGCTCAGTCGCTCAAGGGCCAGGGCGCGCGCGTCATCGTGGCCGAGATCGACCCCATCTGTGCGCTGCAGGCGGCCATGGAGGGGTACGAGGTCACGACGCTGGAGGACGTGATCGACACCGCCGACATCTTCATCACGGCGACGGGTAACCGCGACGTGATCACCTATGAGATGATGGCGCGCATGAAGGACAAGGCCATCGTCGGGAACATCGGCCACTTCGACAACGAGATCGACGTCGCCGGGCTCAAGCGGCACAGCATCGAGCGTCGCAACGTGAAGCCGCAGTACGATCAGTGGGTGTTTCCGGACGGGCATAGCATCCTGATGCTGGCCGAAGGCCGTCTCCTCAACTTGGGCTGCGCGACTGGGCATCCGAGCTTCGTGATGTCCACGTCGTTCGCCAATCAGGTGCTGGCGCAGCTGGAGTTGGCCGCGCACGGCGACAAATACGAGCGGAAGGTGTATCGGCTACCGAAGCGGCTGGACGAAGAAGTTGCCCGACTGCACCTCGCCCACCTCGGGGTCAAGCTGACCACGCTGACGCCGGAGCAGGCGGAGTACATTGGGGTCTCGGTCGAAGGGCCCTTCAAGCCGGATCACTACAGCTACTAGTGCGTGCTCCCTCGTGATGCCCGCTGCCTCGTCCGAGGCGGCGGGCATCGTGCGTTCCAGGGTGGACGAGGTGGGCGCGTGGCGTATCGTAGAGGTATCGCAGGTGGTCGGATCAACCCAAGGGAGGCACGACGATGGGAACGAAGAGAAGAACCGCGCGCCCCGTGCGGCAGAAGCCAGAGTCACTGCGGTTCCGTTCGCTCTCGGCGGCCCTCACCGTCAACGACATCGAGGTGAGCCTCCCCTGGTACCGGGACGTCCTGGGGATGACCGTCGCGGAGCTTTGGGAGCACGAGGGCACGGTGAGGGGCGCGATGCTCAAGGCCGGTGAGACCATGCTGGGCATCACCCAGGACGATTTCAAGAAGGGACGGGACCGCGTCAAAGGTGTAGGATTTCGGCTCTACTGCACCACGGCGCAGGACATCGATGAGTTGGCGGCGGACATCGTCGCGCGCGGCGGAACACTGGTATCGGGACCGGAAGACACGCCGTGGGGGCCGCGGGTCTTCGCGGTCGAGGATCCCGACGGGTTCAAGTTCACCGTCAGCACCCTGGAGTAACGACCCGTCGCGACGACACTTCATCCGTCCCGGGCACCGCTGCTTCCGATCCTGACGGTCAACTTCGTCGGGACGCTGGGGTTCGGCATCGTCCTCCCGTTTCTCGTGTACCTCGTCACGCGGCTCGGCGGGAACGCGCTGGTGTACGGCGTACTGGGGGCGACCTACTCCTTCTTTCAGTTGATCGGCGCGCCCATACTCGGCCGCTGGTCCGACCGGGTAGGCCGGCGGAAGATCCTGCTCCTGAGTCAGATCGGGACGCTCGTGTCATGGGGCATCTTCCTCGTCGCGCTCGCGATGCCTGCACGACCGCTGGTCGCGATCGACTCTTCATGGCTCGGGGCGTTCACGCTCACCGTGCCGCTGGTCGTGCTCTTCTTTGCCCGGGCCCTCGATGGGCTCACGGGCGGAAACGTCTCGGTGGCGAACGCGTACCTCGCGGACATTACACCCGAGACCGAGCGCGGCAGCGCCTACGGCAAGATGGCCGTCTCCGCGAACCTCGGGTTCATCCTCGGGCCCGCGCTGGCCGGGGTGCTCGGTGCGACCGCGCTCGGCGAGACCGTTCCGGTCTTCGCGGCATTCGTAATTTCGGCGGTGGCGACGCTGCTGATAGCCCTCCGGCTGCCGGAGTCCAATCGCTGTGTGCTGACGCGGCGACCCGAAGCCTCGTCCGTGCGCCAAGTGCTGGGTCCCGATCAGAAACCCTGCTATCGCCTGTCGGCGGCGGCGACGTCGTGGAGAGACGTGTTGCGGCCCGGCGGGGTGCGTCGCTTGCTCCTGCAGCACTTCCTCGTGTTCGTGGCGTTCAACGTCTTCTACGTGGCGTTCCCGGTGCATGTGGCGACGACGGCGGGATGGTCGCTCGTACAGACGGGCGCCTTCTTCGCGATGCTGAGCGTGCTGATGGTCATCGTGCAGGGGCCGGTGCTCGGCCGGGCTACGAAGCTGTTGTCGGATCGGGCGCTGGTGATCGGGGGCAGTGCGCTGCTCGCGGCGAGCTTTCCGTTCTTCGCCTCGGTCGAAACAGGGCCAATCTATGTGGGAGCGGCCCTGCTTGCGGTGGGGAACGGGGTGATGTGGCCGTCCTTGCTGTCCCTCCTGTCGAAGGCGGCCGATGACGCCATCCAAGGCGCGGTCCAGGGGTTCGCCGGGAGTTCCGGCGCAGTGGCGTCGATCGTCGGGCTGTTGGTCGGCGGTGCGCTGTACGGCCTCGTCGGGGGCACGGTCTTCCGCATCTCCGCAGTGGTGACGGCGGTGGTCGCGTTGATGGCGCTCGCCTCGACGTCGGCTGCGAAGTCCGCCGGCTAGCCCCTCGCCTTCCGGAACCGCCGGCCCACCGTGTTGGTTCTTCTGCTACGATGACGACGTTCACGGTGACGCAAACGATCCACGCGCCCCCGGCGGCCGTCTGGGCTGTGCTCGCCGACATCGGCGGCGTCGCGGACTGGAACCCGGGTGTGGTCGCCTCCGCACGGACGGGCGGGACGGGCGCGGACTGCGGGTCGACCCGGCACTGCGACCTCGGCCGGGCAGGCTATGTCGACGAGGAGGTGGTCGAGTCCGAGGCGGAACGGCGCATCGTCTTTCGCATCACCCGTTCGAACTTGCCGTTTCGTCGAGCGGAGGTGGCGTTCGCGCTTGCGCCGACCGACGCAGGGACGCGGGTTTCGGTCTCGCCGACCTACGAACTGAAGTACGGGCCGCTCGGCGTGCTGATCGACGCGCTCATGGTGCGACGCACGTACCGGAAGGGCATGCGGTCGCTCGCCGCCGGGTTGAAGCGACGCGTGGAGGCGGCCGCGGGACGAGGCGCCTAGCTCGACTCCTGCTCGAGCGCCGTGACCCGCTGTTCCAGCGTGGCGATCGCCGCGAGGGCCTCCGACAATGAGGGAATTCGCCAGGCGCCCGTTGGTGGTCCGGTCACGAGGGCGGCCATGTCCTTGCGGAACTTGGGTCGGTAGTGAATCCGGCGCGCGCCTTGAGAGAGGGTCGTCGGGCTGCGGAGCGCGGGGTCCAGCGCTTCCAGGGACACGAGCGTGGCGGCCTCGAGGGCCTCACGTTTGGCGAAGCTCGGGTGCTCCCACCAGCGCAGCTCGGTCACCTGGTCGGGGTTCAGAGACACGGCGGTCTTCCCGCTCGTGAGATCCTGGTTCCGCTTGACCAGCAGCTGCGTGACGCGCGCTCGCAGGCTCGGAGCAGACGCGGCGTACGCCACGTACAATCCGGCACCGACACCCCCGTACAGCGCGAACACCGATGGTGCGGTCGGTAGTTCCGTAAAGGACGAAACCGTCTGCATGGGTCGAATCCGTTTCGACGAGTGAAGGGCAAAGATGGGCCGATGCGGCTCGTCCTGCCACTGGGGGGGGCGGAATGGTCCGCTCCCCCGTCCGAACCAAATCGTCTATCTTCGGTGCCGGACACTGCGATGGAGGGCGTCATGGGTCGCGTCATTGGTAGCGTCGTTCTGGGATATGTCGTCATGGCAGGCGGCGTGTTTCTCTTGTTCGCTCTCGCCTGGCTGGCGTTGGGCCCCGACGGTGCGTTCGACCCCGGAGCCTGGTCGGTCACGCCCGCGTGGGTCGGCATGAGTATTGTCGTCGGCTTCGTGGCGGCGACGGCCGGTGGATGGGTGTGCGCTGTGGTTGCCCGTGACCCGCGCGGACCCAAAGCTCTCCTCGTCGTGGTCGTTCTCCTCGGGCTGCTGTTTGCGCTTCCCGTGTTGCTCGGGGCGGGACCCGACACGACGGGCGCCCGCCCGCCCGACGTCACGATGACGGAGGCGATGAGCAATGCGCAGCAGCCGCCCTGGGTCGCGTTGCTGAACCCGCTTCTTGGAGCGGTCGGTGTGTGGCTCGGTGCCCGTTTCCGGAGGCCTGCCGCCGCGTGAGCGTCACGATCTGGGTGATCCTGGTGCTGCTGCCCGTGGCCTTCGGTCTCTACGGATACGTGGGGTATCCGGCGCTGCTGTGGCTCGGCGCGCGCTGGCGCGATGCCGGAAACGGCGACGGCGCGATGGTCGGGGACGAATGGCCCTCGGTGAGCATCGTCCTGCCCGCCTACAACGAGGAGGCCACGCTCGAGGCGACGATCGAGAACCTGCTCGAGCTGGATTACCCGCGGGATCGCCTTCAGGTGTTGGTGGTGTCCGATGCGTCGAGCGACCGCACCGATGAGATCGCCATGTCCTTTGCAGACCGCGGTGTGGAGCTGTATCGGTTGCCGGAGCGCGGCGGCAAGACGGCGGCCGAAAACGCATCGCGGTTTCTCGTCCGAGGAGAGATCGTCGTCAACACCGACGCGAGCGTGCAGGTCGACCCCCACGCCCTCAAGCCCCTGGTTGCCGCGTTTCGCGATCCGACTGTGGGGGTGGCGTCCGGTCGGGACGTGAGCGTCGGGACCCAGCACGACCGGAATGTCGGCGAGACCGGCTACGTCAACTACGAGATGCTCATTCGCGACCTGGAGACCGCGGTGGGCGGTATCGTCGGGGCGTCGGGGTGCTTCTTCGCAAGCCGGCGCGATCTCCACGGGAAGATGGTGCCACAGGCGTTGAGCCGGGATTTTGCCGCTCCGCTCGTCGCCCGGGAGCACGGCTACCGGACGGTGTCGGTCCCCAATGCCGTCTGCTACGTCCCGCGCACGCCCTCGCTCGGGCGGGAATACCGCCGCAAGGTGCGGACGATGGCGCGGGGACTCGACACGCTCTACTTCAAGCGGGCACTGCTGAACCCGTTTCGCTACGGCATCTTCGCGTTCAAGCTGGCGAGCCACAAGCTCGCCCGCTGGCTAGTGCCGCCGGCGGCGCTGGTGGCCGTTCCGGCTTTGGTGGTGTTGGCGATCCAGCAGCCCTGGGCGCGCTGGATCGCCGCGATCAGCGCGGCTGGGCTGGTGCTTGGTGTCCTCGGCCTCGTGTGGCGCGGACCGTCATCTCCGCCGCGCATGTTCGCTATTCCTGCGTACATCCTCTCCAGCATCGCCGCGGGTGTCCAAGCATGGGGCAAAGCCATCCGGCGCGAGCGGAGCCCGATTTGGGAACCGACCCGGCGGTGAACGCGTACGGCGCGTTGCGGTCGTGAGTGACGCCGCGCCCGAGCGCGTGCTCGTGGACGGAGCGGCGCCGGCGACGCCCGACGCGCTGTTCGCCCGGATGGATGCGCTGGGAATCACGCACCACACGCGTCGCCACGATCCCGTCTTCACCGTGGAGGAGGCGCGTGCGGTGCGCGGCGATCTCCCCGGTGTGCACACGAAGAACCTGTTCGTGCGGGACAAGAAAGAACGCATGTGGCTGCTCGTGTTCGAGGCCGATCGGGAGGTCGACCTCCACGCGATCGCTCGGCGCATCGGCAGCAAGCGGCTGTCGTTCGGCAGCCCCCGGCGCTTGATGCAGTACCTGGGTGTGATCCCCGGTGCGGTGAACCCCTTCGCGGTGATGAACGATCGGACGGGGGTGGTCCAGGTGGTGTTGGATCGCGTGGTGCTCGAGGGGGATCCGATCAACTTCCACCCGTTGGACAATGCGATGACCACCGCCGTGTCGGCTGAGGGGTTGGTGCATTTTCTCGAGGCGGAACGTCACCCGCCGGTCATTGTCGACCTGGATCGCGGCGCTTAGTTCTGACCGGCCACCGGCAGCGGGACCGCGCTGGTGCCCCCCGACGCCCCGCGCCCGAGCTGTCCCGACGTGTTCGATCCCCAGCAGTATGCGGTGCCGTCCGCGGTCATCGCGCAGGTGTAGAGAAATCCCGTCACGACGGACGTCGCCGGCGCTCCCAGCGATACGGGCACGGGTTCGTCGAAAACCTCGCGAGACGGTACACCGATCTGCCCCTGGCCGTTGGAGCCCCAGCACCACACGGTTGCGGCATCGTCGAGACCACACGTATGCACGCCGGCGGCATGTATGCTCAGGAACCGGTGACCCCCGGCCACGGCAACAGGGATCGTCGAGGGCAGCTGGCTGCCGTTGCCGAGCCGACCGGCGTTCCGGCCCCAGCAGTAGGCCTGGCCGTCGGGTGTGAGCCCGCACGTGTGCTCCGCCCCGGCAGAGAGGGACGCAAACTCGATCGACCCGTAGACCGGGGTAGGGAGTACCCGAGGCGTGATGGTCGAGTCACCGAGCTGACCGGCGGAGTTGAACCCCCAGCAGTACGCCATGCCGTCCGAGACCGCACATGTGTGCTCATCCCCAGTGGCAAACGTGGACCACGCGAGTGCCGTGCTGACCGGGACCGGGTTCGGGGTGCACGGCTCCGCGGTGAAGCTGCAGAACTCGATGCCGTCCACCGTTCCCAACTGGCCGTTCAGGTTGCTCCCCCAGCAGTAGATCTCACCTGCGTCCGTGAGCCCGCACGTGTGGCTCACGCCTGCGTCCAGTGTGCGGAAGCGCCGTCCGCCGCCGACCACCGCCGCCGCCGCGTTCGACAGGTCGTCCGCCGCCCCGCGGCCGAGCTGGCCGGCGAAGTTTCCGCCCCAGCAGATGGCCCGTCCGTCAGGCAAGAGGGCGCAGCCGTAGCTGAGCCCCAGGGCGAGCTGATCGACCGCGACGGTGTCGACCGTGCGGGCCGCAGCCGCGCCGGAAAACAGGGTACCGTCGCCGAGCTGCGCCCAGCCGTTGGCACCCCAGCAGGCCACGCGCCGGTCGTGGTCGATAGCGCACGAGTGCGAGTACGCCGCGGCGATGTTCAGGATGTCGATGCCGACCGTGACCGTGACCTCCCCGCTCACGCCGCCGAACTCCGCGTTGACGGTCGTCGAGCCCACCGCTCGGGCCTCCACACGCCCGGCGTCGTCGACCGACACGACGCGCGTGTCGTGCGTGGTCCAGTGAACGGCGTCCCGTGCCCGCTCGTCGCCACCGCCGGTGAACTGCACCTCGAGCGTGATCGTGTCGCGGAGCGCGAGGTCGAGCCTGTCGGGCTCGATCAGGATGGCCTCGGGAATCGCGACCTCGGAGAGGCAGCCGAACTGCACGACCGCGCAGGCGCAGGCCGTCAGACCCAGCGGTCTCACGGCGCGCCTCCGAACTCGACCAGGCTCGGGACGGTTCGCCGGACTCCCGACCGCCCGTTGCCGAGCTGGGTCTGGAAGTTGTCGCCCCAGCAGTAGATCTCGTCGTCGTCGGTTCGGGCGCACGTGTGGGTCTGGCCGGCGTGGATCTCCACGAATCGGAGTCCACCGGCGACACGTTGCGGGACGGTCTCGTCGAAGATGCCTTCGTTGCCGAGCTGGCCGTTGCGATTGGCCCCCCAGCAGTACGCCGCTCCTTCGGCCGTGAGTCCGCAGGTGTGCAGTCCGCCCGCGCTGATCTGTACGAACGGAACCTGCACCTGCGGTGGCGCGGGGACGAGCGCGCACGGCATGAAGACGAACCCGCAGTTGGGCAGGCCATCGACCGGTCCGAGCTGTCCGCGGTCGTTTCGGCCCCAACAGTAGAGGATGCCGTCGGAGTCGACGGCACAGGTGTGGGCCGCGCCCGCGGAGATCGCCACGAACCGATGGTCGCCGCTCACCAGCGTCGGCCCGGCGGTGGAGACATTATCACCGTTGCCGAGCGCGCCTTCGACGTTCCGACCCCAACAGTAGGCGGC
>JBDHIW010000063.1:10813-12216 GCA_039587215.1 Gemmatimonadota bacterium
GTGACTGCCGCCGGCGTCGAGTGACTGGAACTGCAGACCGCCGCTGATGGGGATGGGCTCACTGCTGCAGGGGACCGGCCCGCAGGTGGTCGTGAGGTCGCGGACACCGATCTGCCCGAAGTCGTTCCGTCCCCAGCAGAACGGACGGCGCGCCCGGTCGAGTCCGCATGTGAAGTCGGCCCCGGCGGTCAGGGCCGCGAAGCGGAGGGTGGGAATGGGAATGGGCGTCGCGCTGAAGGCCGTCGTGCCGTTGCCGAACTCGCCGGAGCGGTTGGAGCCCCAGCAGAACACTTCACCCTCATCCGAGAGAGCGCATGTGTGCAGGGCGCCGGCAGCAAGGCCCCGAAGCGGCGTGACCGGTTCCAGCCGAATGGGGCGCTCGGTCCAGACACTCGTGTCCTGTCCAGTTTGCAGGCCCTGGTTGCTGCCCCAGCACCAGAGCGCGTCCTCGATCGTACGACAGCTGTGCACGGATCCGACGGCGAGTTCTGCGCGGCCGGTGGCTTCCTGCACCGCCGTCGGCGCGTCGCATGCCACGACGAGCAGTGCGGCCCCGAGGGTCGCCAGGGATCGGAGGCGGGAGGGCAGGTTGGACATGAGAAACGGGTCGGTCCTAGTACTCCGCGAGGCGGGCACGGTTCCGCCCCCGCGGCGCGTCACTCGGCGCCGGGCAGTGGGGGCTTGCCCGCGAGCTTCCGCAGTTCCGCGTGCTGCTGCCGCATCGAATGCATCACACGGTTCACCAGCTCCCTGGCGGCGTCGCGACTCGGCTCGTCGCTCATGAGGTCGTCGTACTCGATCGGGGGGCCGTAGGAGACGTAGATCCGCTTGAACACCCGCGGGACCCAGCGCCCGATCGGAAGCAGGTCCTGCATGCCCTCGATGGCAACGGGGATGACGCGGGCGCCCGTCGACAGGGCCACGAGCCCGGCACCCGGACGCCCCTTCCCGATGGCCCCGGTGCGCGTGCGCGTGCCCTCGGGGAACAGCGTGAGCACGCCCGTCGGCAAGATGTCGACCATGTGGCGCAGCACGCGCGGATCGCGTCGCCCCTCCTGGATGGGTATACAGTGCCAGTTGTAGGCCAGCCACGCGAGGAACTTGCTCTTGTAGAAGTTCTCGATCGCCGCGGGGTTCCACGGGATGAGACTTGGTTTGATCCAGGACCAGGGGAGGTACGCCGCCCCGCCGACGAGAAAACTGTCGATCATCGACTGGTGGTTCGACAGGAGCAGCGTGTTGTGGAGGTGGCTGACGTGCTTCCGGCCGATCACCGTGGTGCGGTTGAGAACGAAGAAGAGGATCCAGAGAAGGGTCGCGCTGAGGTTGCTGGTCACGTACGACGTGAATGGCCACAGCCAGCGTTCAAGCCAGCCGGGGCGTCCCTCGCGGTGCCCTCTGTC
>JBDHIW010000291.1:0-2343 GCA_039587215.1 Gemmatimonadota bacterium
TGGTGAAGGCCACCGTCTACCTCGCGACCATGGCCGACTTCCCGGCGATGAACGAGGTCTACGCACGGTACTTCGGGAGTCACAAGCCTGCTCGGTCGACGGTCGAGGCGGCCGGCCTTCCGAAAGGCGCGCTGGTCGAGATCGACTTGGTCGCCGTGCGCTCGTGAGGTCGAACGGGGGCGGATCAGGCCTGGTGGTCTGTCCGGTCTTCAAAACCGGTGGGAGGCGCCTTTGGCGGCTCCGGTGGGTTCGATTCCCACACGCTCCCGCCAGCGCGCCCATGCACGGCGCGCCGTGTCCGTGACCTCCGGCGGCGCGCCCGCGCCCGCCGACCGACGCGTCTGTCTCATCCTCAATCCCAGAGCCTCCCGAGGCCGGGGGACCGGTGTCGGACCGGATCTCTTGGCGGCGGCCGAGGCGGCAGGGTGGACGGCGGAACTCCGGACCACGACACGCGCGGGGCAGGAGGTGGAGTTCGCACGCGACGCTTGCAACGAGGGGTGGCCCGTCGTCGTGGCGGTAGGTGGCGACGGCACGGTGCACGGGGTGGCCAACGGTCTGCTGGACGCGGATGCGGGCACCGTACTGGGGCACGTGCCGATCGGCACCGGCAACGATTTCGCCAAGCTGCTAGGGCTGCGGCCGGGCGACGCGGGCGGCAATCTGCGTCGGGTCCTCGAGGGGACGGTGCGGCGATTCGACGTCGGACGCGCGCTCGACGAGTTCTTCATCAACGGCATGGGGATCGGGTTCGGCGCGGAGGTGGTTCGCCAGACGCTTCGGATGGAGCGTCTCCGCGGCTTCGCGCTCTACCTCGTCGCGGTGTACCGCTCCTTCTGGGCGTTCGAGCCCATCGGTCTGAACGTGCGGACGGAAGAGCACCGCGAGGACAGCAAGATGACCATGCTCGAGATCTCGATCGGGATCTGCGCCGGGGGTGGCTTCCACCTCACACCGGATGCCGAACCGGATGACGGCTTGTTTGACGTGTGCGTGATCCGCGAGGTTTCGACCATGCAGTTTCTTCGGTACGTGCCACGAGTGATTCGCGGGACGCACGGTGACCTCGAGCCGGCGCACATCTTCCGCACCGCGGCGCTCGACATCGAGAGCGACCGCCCCATGACCGTCCATTTCGACGGCGAGCTTCGCTTGCCGGAACGACAGGACGTGCACGTCACGCTCGTGCCCGACGCCCTTCCGGTCCTGTGCGCGTCCTAGCCGTGCTGCTCGCTGGTCTGGCCCTCGGTCAGGTCACCGTCGCCGATGCGCAGATCATTCCCACGCAGCCGCGGGGCGGCGGGCAGCAGCAGCCGCAACCCGAAGACACGATCCCCGTCCCGCAGTTTCGCGATGCGCCGCCGGTCTCTCCCGTGGGCGCGGCTCTCCGCTCCCTGCTGCTGCCGGGGTGGGGCCAGTCGATTCTCGGGCGGCGGGGCACCGGGGCGACGTTCGTGCTCTGGGAGGGGATCACGCTCACGATGGCGGTCAAGTCGGCCCAGCAACTCGATTACCAGGAGTCGATCGGAGCCGAAACGGTCGACGGAAAACGGCAGGAGCTGCAGGACTGGCTCGTGCTGCTGGGGTTCAACCACCTACTCGCTGCCGCCGAGGCCTTCGTCGCGGCACAGCTGTGGGATTTTCCCGCGGATCTCTCCGTACAGACGATCCCGGACGGCGGTATCGCCGCGGGGGTCCGCGTCCCCTTCTAGTCGTCGGGGCAGCGCGCGTAGCGTGTCAGCTGCGGGCCGTGCTCGGTCAACGTCGCGTAGCGGCACCCCTCGGCCCACGCACCGGGATTCAGGTACCAGCGTCCGGGAAACACTTGCTCGAGCCACGGCTCGTGCGTGTGCCCGAGGATGACGATGCCGAGCGCGGGATCGTGAGCAAGCCGCTGCTCGGCGATCGTGCGCTGGCGCTCGACGGCCTGTCGGCGCCGCGCTTCGCCGTGCTTGCGTCCCGCCAGCCATGGCGACAGCCTCCGCACCAGGGCGAAGCCGACATCGGGGTGAACCGCGTGGAACAGCTTCACGGTCAGGCGGTTCGTGATCAGGGCGTGGAACCCGCGTGCCTTCCATCCGGGCTCCGTGAGCCCGTCACCGTGGTGCACCCAGGCGCGGACATCGCCCAGCGTCTCCGTCGTACCGTCGGGGTGGAATGCCACGTCCAACTGTTCGCGCCAGAACCTGCCCCCCCACCGATCGTGATTACCTCCCGTCATCGTGATGCGGCAGCCGCGCGCGCGGACCGCGGCGAGACGCTCGAGCGTCGGGAAAGCGGCCCGCGGAATCACGTGGCGATACTCGAACCAGAACTCGAACAGATCACCGTTGATGATCAGGT
>JBDHIW010000064.1:0-10755 GCA_039587215.1 Gemmatimonadota bacterium
AGCGGTGAAGCGTACGAGCGCTCGGTCGTGTCGGTCGCCAAAGTGCTTTCTGACGAGTGGAGCTTCGGTGACCGGCCGCGAGTGCACGTGATCGACTTCACCGGGGTGGTCGATCACTTGAAGGAAGTGGTCACCCCGCGCTACTGGCAGGTCATCCTGAAGCGTGTGATGTACCGCGCGGGCGAACAGGTGGCCCAGGCGATCGGCGCCGATGCGCTGGTGACCGGAGAGTCGGTCGGCCAAGTGTCGTCGCAAACTCTGCAGAACCTCCGCGCCATCGACGACGTTGCGGTGCTGCCCGTGCTGCGGCCGCTCGTGGGCCTCGACAAGACCGAGATCATCCGGCGGGCCGAGGCGATCGGCACCGCGGTCATCAGTGCGACGGTCCGCGAGTACTGCGCCATCCTTCCGGACCGCCCGGTCACCAGGTCGAGTCCGAACGCGGCCCGGCGGGAGGAGGCGAAACTCGACCTCGGCCGGCTCGGCGACGCGGTGGAGGGCCGACGCGTGCTGGATCTGCGTGAGCTGCGCCCGGTCGATCTCGTACAGCCCTACCTGTTCGTCGAAAACGTGCCGGACGGTGCGGTCGTCCTGGACTGTCGTGCGGAGCATCAGTTCGCCGCGTGGCACTACCCGGGGGCCGCGCGCTGGGACCTCGATCAGCTTGCGGCACGGTTCCGGGAACTCGACAAGGCCGGGACGTACGTGCTCTGCTGTCAGTTCGGGGTGTTGTCCGCCCATGTTGCCGAAGCGATGCAGCGAGCCGGGTACGAGGCCTACTCTTTCAAGGGTGGCACCAGCGCGCTGCGCCGGTACACGACCGGACACGAGCACCCGATCGCCCACCACGCCGTCTGAGCGGCGGGCGTCCGCACGGCGCCCGGCGCGATTCCAATGTCCCTGGCGTCGGTCGGCTTTGTTCCGACCGCCGCGCGCACGAGACGTTGACGCCATGCTGGCACGGGTGCGTTCCGCTGCGGTGCTCGGCGTCGACGCGTATGTCGTCGACGTCGAGTCCGATATCGCCCATGGGCTCCCGTCGTTCGCCACCGTCGGCCTGCCACATGGGGCCGTACGCGAGGGGCGGGAACGCGTCGGGGCGGCGATCACGAACTCGGGCTTCGAGTTCCCGCTCCGGCGCATCACGATCAATCTTGCCCCGGCGGACGTGCGGAAGGAGGGCTCCGCCTTCGATCTCCCGATCGCGCTGGGGATCCTGGCCGCGACCGAGCAGCTCCGATCGCCCCAGTCGCGGAGCCGGGGCGGTCCCGCCCTCACCATGGACGAGTACGTGGTGCTCGGGGAGTTGGGACTCGAAGGCGAGGTGCGCCCGGTTCGCGGGGCGCTTTCGGTGGCCCTCGCGGCTCGCGCGGGAGGGTTCCGCGGCGTTGTTCTGCCGATCGCCAACCTGGACGAAGCGTCCGTGGTCGACGGGGTGGCGATCCACGGTGCGCGAACGCTCGTCGACGTGGTGCGCTTCTTCGCGGGGGAGGCCGATCTGACCTCGGTGGCGGATCTGCCGACACGGACGGTCGGCCCGGCGGGGGTCGGGGTCGACTTCGCGGACGTTCGGGGGCAGGAGCATGCGAAGCGCGCCCTCGAAGTCGCAGCCGCCGGGGGGCACAACGTGCTGCTGGTCGGTCCACCGGGGTCCGGCAAGACGATGTTGTCCCGCCGGTTGCCCTCCGTGCTCCCGGCGCTCACGCGCGACGAGGCGCTCGAGGCGACCAAGGTCCACAGCGTGGCGGGCACGCTGCCACCGGGGGTGGCGCTGCTCGAGCGTCGGCCGTTTCGCGCGCCCCACCACACCATCTCCGATGCCGGTTTGATCGGCGGTGGTGCGATCCCGCGGCCGGGGGAAGTCAGTCTCGCGCATTGCGGCGTTCTGTTCCTGGACGAGCTTCCGGAGTTCCGCCGCCATGTGCTCGAGGTGCTGCGGCAGCCCTTGGAGGACGGCACCGTGACGCTTGCCCGCGCGGCGGTTTCACTGCGCTACCCGGCGCGTTTTCTCATGGCGGCCGCCATGAACCCCTGTCCCTGCGGGCAGTTGGGCAACGGGGCGTCCCGCTGCGCGTGCGGACCGCGGGCGATCGAGCGATACCGGGCCAGGATCTCGGGGCCGCTCATGGACCGTATCGACTTGCAGGTCGATGTGCCGGCCGTGCCGCACGCCGAGTTGTCGGTCGAACGCGCCGGCGAGCCCAGCGCCGCCATCCGCGCCCGAGTCGATGCTGCCCGTCGTCGGCAACTCGAGCGGTTTCACGATCGCCGGGGGACCGTCGCCAATGCGCAGATGACGCCGGCCGACATGGAACGGTTCTGCCGAACCGACGCGCAGGCCGGAGCGCTGCTCGCCTCGGCCATCCAGCGACTGGGTCTGTCCGCTCGAGCCTATCATCGGGTCCTCAAGATCGCGCGCACCATCGCGGACCTCGACGGTCAGAAGCGCATCGGTCGAACCCACGTGAGCGAAGCCGTACAGTACCGCCGTCTCGACCGCGCACCTACGTAGCGAGCACGCGGCCGTCCCGCGTCCGCAGCCCGTCCGCTATCTTCGTAGCCATGGCGGGTTCTTCGCGGGTGCACGCGTCGCCCTTGGCGACGTACCTCGACCGGCTCGACGCGGTCCTCGTCGGCTATTCCGGCGGCGTAGACTCGGCGCTGGTGGCCGTCGTCGCCCGCCAGACCCTCGGACGGGGCCGCGCGGCGGCGGTGCTCGGCGTATCGCCCTCGCTGCCCGAGCAGCAGCGACTGCAGGCCGAGCGTATCGCCGAGCAGTTCGACCTCCGTCTGGAGACCGTCGAAACGCGAGAGTTCGCGGACCCGTCCTACGTCGCCAACGCGCCCGACCGCTGCTTCTTCTGCAAGCAGGAGCTCTGGGCCCGTCTCGCGACGCTCGCGCGGGAATCGGGAGCCACGGTGGTGGACGGGACGAACGCGGAGGACCTGAAGGAGCACCGGCCGGGCGCGCGGGCGGCGCGCGAGGCTGGCGTACGGTCCCCGCTGGCGGAGTTGGGATACACGAAGGACCGCGTGCGCGCGGAAGCGCGCGCGCTGGGGATCCCGATCTGGAACGCGCCGGCGGCGCCGTGCCTGGCGAGCCGCGTGATGTACGGGCTGAGTGTGACGCCGCGGCGGGTCGGGCAGGTCGAGGCCGGCGAGGCGTTCTTGCGCGACCTCGGCATCGAAGGCGATCTCCGTGTGCGGCACCGGGGGAACGAAGCCCGCATCGAGGTGACCGCGACGGCGTTGCCGACGGTCCGCGCCCGCCGGGACGACATCGGCGGGCACCTGCTGGCGCTCGGGTTCACGCGCGTGACGGTGGATCTCGGAGGGTATCGGCGGGGGAGTCAGCTCGCGCGGACGCCCGGGGACGTCGAGGTCTTGGCCGAACGCGCGGAGGCGTAGTGCGGCTCTTCGTGGCCATCAATCTGCCCGACGACGTGCGGCGGGGCGTGTGGGAGGCCACGGCGTCCCTGCGCGCGTCCGACATGCCGATCCGCTGGGCACGCCCGGAGGGGTTGCACGTGACCCTCAAGTTCCTCGGGGAGGTGGAGGCGGATCGCGAACCCGCCGTGTGCGACGCCCTGGAATCGACCGTGCGCGGGACCCGGGCGTTCGACGTCGTGCTCGACGGGTGCGGGGTGTTTCCGTCGTCGGCACGGCCCCGCGTGGTGTGGGCGGGCGCCGAGCCGTCGCCCCCGCTTGAGCTGGTACAGGATGGGATCGAGCGGTCGATGGCCGCACTCGGATTCGAGGTCGAGGGCCGGGTGTTTCGGCCGCACGTGACGCTGGGGCGGGTGCGGAGGAACCCGTCGCGCCGGGCGCTCGAGGGGCTCGACGCGCTGGTTGCCGAGGCGGCGGTGTCGGATGGGTTCCAGGTGACCTCGGTCGATCTGATGCGGAGTACCCTCGGTCGCGAGGGTGCGGTGTATGATGTGCGACACTCCGTGATGCTGGAGGAGGCCTGATGGGTTGTATGCGGAACTTCCTGGCCATGATCGGTTGCGCCACGGTCCTGGTGGCGGTGGCAATCGGTGCATGGGTGTTCCGCGACGAACTGCGCGGCGCGTACGAGAGCTTCCAGGAGCAGAGGGCCGCGCGTGCGGCAGGCGCGGAGGGCGACGTCGTGGCATCCACCGGGGTGGTGTCCGATGACGCGCTGGCTCGCGCGGAGGTCAAGGAGGCCGCGCTGCGGGACCCGCGCGGCCCCGCGTATGTGGAACTCACGCCCGACGAGTTCGCGTCGTTGGTCGGCAGCCGGCTTGCATCCGAGGTCGGCTCGGCACTCGACTCCGTGACGGTCGGACTCACCCGGGACCGCGTTGCCATCAGCGGGTTGCTGCGCTTGGACGCACTGGGACGCGATCTGCTCGGCCCGATCGCGGACCTGCTCGGAAGCCGACAGCCGCTGCGCGCGGGCGGAAGCGTCGCCGTTCGGCAACCGGGCGTCATGGCGTGGTCCGTGGACGAGTTCGTGATCCGCGATTTCGGCTTCCCGTCGAGCGCGATCCCCCGTCTGGTCGACGGACTCGGCGGCGACACGACCGGCGCGTTCCTCATCGGCATTCCCGACGCCGTCGGCGACATCCGTGTGCGGGCGGACGGGATCGTGTTCTACCGGGAGGTGCCCTGATGGCTCGTCGCGTCCTCGTGGTCGACGACGAACGCGGTGTCCGCGATGCGTTGCGTCAGGTTCTCGAGTACGAGGGGATCGAGGTGGAGGTGACGGATTCCGGAGCCGGCGCCATCAAGGCGTACGAAACGTTCCACCCGCACCTCGTGCTCATGGACGTGAAGATGGCGGGCATGGACGGGCTCGAGGCGCTCCGTGAATTGCGAACGCGCGACCCGCAGGCGCGCGTCGTGATGATCTCGGGACACGGCACGATCGAGACCGCAGTGGAGGCGACGCAGCACGGCGCGTTCGACTTCCTGCAGAAACCCCTGGACACCGACCGGATTCTCCTGGTGCTGCGGAACGTGTTCCAGCAGGTGGAGCTCGAATCCGAGAACGCGCGGTTGCGCGCGTCGCTGAGTCGGTACGACATCGTGGGTGAGAGTCCGACGCTCAAGGAGATCTTGGAAGTGGTGGAGCGCGTGGCGCCGACGACCGCGCGGGTGCTGATCACGGGAGAGAACGGGAGCGGCAAGGAGCTGGTGGCGCGGGCGATTCACGCGCAGTCGACGAGGGCGACGAAGCCGTTCGTCGAGGTCAACTGCGCCGCGATTCCCGGCGAACTCATCGAAAGCGAGCTCTTCGGTCACATGAAAGGCTCGTTTACGGGGGCGTTCGCCGATCGGGCTGGGAAGTTCGAGCAGGCGGACGGCGGGACGCTGTTTCTGGACGAGATCGGCGACATGAGCGCCGCCGCCCAAGCCAAGGTGCTGCGCGCGTTGGAAGAGGGTGTCGTCACGCGCATCGGCGCGGCCAAGCCGATCACCGTCGACGTGCGGGTCATTGCGGCGACCAACAAGGCGCTGGACCAGGAGATCGCCGCCAATCGCTTCCGTGACGATCTGTATTACCGGCTCAACGTCGTGCCGATCGAGGTACCGCCCCTCCGCGCCCGCCGCGCCGACATCCCCATCCTGATCGAGCACTTCGCCGCGCAGCTTGCCGAACGGGAGGGAGTGCGCACGCGCCCGCTTGCCCCGGACGCCATCGACGTGCTGCGGGGACGCGACTGGCCCGGCAACGTGCGCGAGCTGCGGAACACGGTCGAGCGGCTGCTCATCCTCGCGACCGGCGACGAGGTGACGGCGTCGGACGTCGCTCGGCTCTCGGGCGTCAGCGCGGATGCGGCCGTCGGTGACGTGGCCAGATGGGACACCTACGAGGAGTTCAAGACCTCCGCCGAGCGCGCGTTCCTCGAGGCCAAGCTCGAGGAGAACGGGTGGAACGTCAGCGAGACGGCGCGCAAGCTCGACATGCCGCGGTCCAACCTCTACAAGAAGATCGAGAAGTACGGCCTCCAGCGGCGGTGACCGGTGCGGTGCTTTGTTCGGGCGTGCACGGATTCGACGACCGGTGCCGCTTCCGCCGCGGTACCGTGCAGCATGCAACGATCACTCGCAGTAATTCTCAGCGTCGGCGGTGCGCAGCTCGACGCCCGCGCGGTGGCCGACGTGCCCATGGCGCGCGTGGCGGAGGTGGACCTCGTGAGCGGAATGCGGTCGGCGGCCGCGTCGGCCACGCTCGTGCACGACTGTTCGCGTGCGGATTTGGCGCGCGCCCTGCGTGGCTGGGCGGCGGGGCGCGGATGGTCGGTCACGGTTGCGCCGCTCCCCAGGGGTGGGTAACCTCATGCGTTGCCGCCGTGAGGGAGTTCGGCGGCACCGCGGCAGCGAATCGAACACGCCCGAGCCGACGGGTGATCCGCGCCGCCTTGGTGCCGGGTCGGCCTTGGGAGTTGAACCGCTCGTGACGATACGCTGTTTCGCTCGACGCGCTCGCGTCGACTTGCGATAGAAGGAAGATCGGACACGACAGAGGTGACGCCCCGCATGCGCCCAGGTTCCGTCCGAAAGACGACCGTCGACGAGGGTTCTCTCGATCAGTACTTGCGAGAGATCTCGCAGTATCCGCTCATTAGTCGCGACGACGAAGCCCACCTGGCCCGGCAGATCCGCACCGGCTGTGAAGAGTCCCTGGATAAGCTCGTCCGCAGCAATCTCCGCTTCGTCGTGTCCGTCGCCAAGAAGTATCAGAACCAGGGCGTCAGCCTGTCCGATCTCATCAACGAAGGCAACCTCGGACTCATCCGCGCCGCCCACAAGTTCGATGAGACCAAGGGCATCAAATTCATCTCGTACGCGGTCTGGTGGATCCGCCAGGCGATCCTGCAGGCGCTGGCGGAGCAGAGCCGCATCGTCCGTGTGCCGCTGAACCGCGCGGGCACCCTGCATCGGATCGGCAAGCGGTCGTCCGCGCTGCAGCAGGAGCTAGGGCGCGAGCCGACGGTCGAAGAGATCGCCGAGGGCATGGATATTTCGCAGGAAGAGGTGGCGAAGACGCTCTCGATCTCGCAGAGCCACCTCTCGCTCGACGCGCCGCTCACGCACGGCGAAGACAACCGCCTGCTGGACTACCTGCCGGACACGCAGAACGCCGGCCCCGACGAAAAGACGTTCGAGCGGGCGCTGTCGGATTCGATCGAGGAAGTGCTGGGCACGATCAAGGAGCGCGAGGCGAAAATCCTGCGACTCTACTTCGGGCTCGACGGCGAAGAGCCCATGACGCTCGAAGAGATCGGGTCGATGATGGGGATCACTCGCGAGCGTGTGCGGCAGATCAAAGAGAAGGCCCTGGCGCGCCTGCGCCACGCGAGCCGCGCCCGCGCGCTCGAGAGCTTCCTGTCCTAAGCGGGCCCCCGTGACGCACCGGGGGCCGACCGGCCGCCCAGCTGCGGGCCACCACCAAGCCCTCGCTATATTGCCGCCATGAAACTCGGCGTCATTTCTCTCGGTTGCGACAAGGCGACCGTCGACTCGGAGCGGCTCGTCGGTGAGTTGATCGGGCACGGAGCGCACGTCGTCGACGACCTGCGTGCCGCGGACGTCGTGTTGGTGAACACATGCGGCTTCATCGATGCGGCGAAGCGCGAATCGATCGAGGCCATTCTGCATGCCGCGCAACTCAAGGAAACGGGCAATGCCAAGGCGGTCGTGGCGGTCGGCTGCCTCGTGCAGCGCTACCAGGCCGATCTCAAGCAAGACATGCCGGAAGTCGATCTCCTTCTCGGCTTCCACGACCTCCACACCCTCGTGCCCTCCCTCGCGGAGCGCGGGCTGCTGAACGACCCCGTCGAAGGTCACCCGGGGGTACGGCAGTACTTGGGTGAGGGCCGGCACGTGCGCTATCTCAAGATCTCCGAAGGGTGCGACCATACGTGCGCCTTCTGCGCCATTCCGCTCATGCGCGGACGGCATCGATCGGAACCGCTCGAGCGGCTGGTGCGCGAGGCGCAGCAGCTCGAGGCGGACGGGGCCCGGGAGCTGAACCTCGTTGCGCAGGATCTCGGACACTACGGCCGGGACCTCGGGCGCGGGGGACCGGCGCTGCCCGACCTGCTCGAGGCGCTGCTCCGCGAGACGGACGTCGATTGGTTCCGGCTGCTCTACGTGTATTCGTTCGGGCTCACCGATCGTCTCGTGGAGCTCATCGCGCGCGAGTCGCGCATCGTGCCCTACATCGACATCCCGATTCAGCACGCGTCCGATCCGATGCTCGAACGCATGCGCCGGCCTGAACGACAGGCGACGATCCGCGAGAAGGTCGCGTGGCTGCGGTCGACGGTGCCGGACATGGCCATTCGCACGACGGCGATCGTTGGGTTTCCCGGTGAAACGGACGAAGACTTCCGGGTGCTCTGCGACTTCGCGGAGGAGATGCAGTTCGAGCGCCTCGGGGTGTTCACCTACTCGGAGCAGGAAGACACGCGCGCGGCGGCGCTCGACGATGACGTGCCCGACGTGACGAAGCGAGAACGGCAGGAGGAGCTCACCGAACTCCAGCGCAGCATTTCGGAAGATCGGTTGGGCCGGTACGTCGGCCGCACCGCGCGCGTGCTGGTGGACGAGGTCGGGGATCCCGACGAGGGGTGGACGCACGTGGGGCGTCTGCCGTGGCAGGCCGACGACGTCGATGGGGTCACGCGCGTACGACAGGGCGGATGGGCGCGCCCCGGCGACTTCGTCGACGTCGAAGTAACCGAGGTTCAGGACTACGACTTTGTCGCGGAGGGGCGGTGACGGCAGCCCGATGCCGCGGTCTCGCGATCGGTTTGGTCGTCGCGGCTGCCGCGTGCGCCCCGCCGTCTGCCGCCCCGCCGAGCCAGCCCAGCCCCCCCACGGGACCGGTGCCCGACGTCCGGGTCGGCCTCCGCGTCGGGGCGCAGTCGGTGGCGATCGGCATGCAGGGCACCGGGATGGGGCTCGCGAACGGTACGACGGTGGTCGAGCTGCACGCCGAGCGGGGCGCGACGGTCGAGCCCGACGGCCGCGCACTCGTGCTGCGGGCGCCGGGGACCGAAGGACGCTACGAACGGATCGTGTTCGTGAGCCGCACCCGCGACGCGTTCGTGACCGTCGACAACCGGCCGTATCGCGGCGTGGTCGAGGTGTTCGCCCGGGACGGCGGGGTGTCCGTCGTCAACGAGCTGTCGCTCGAGGACTACGTGTCGGGTGTGGTGAACGCGGAGCTGGGGCGGCGGGAGCAGCGTGAGCAGGCGGCGGCGGAGGCGCAGGCGATCGCCGCACGGACGTATGCCCTCGTGAACCGGGGGAAGTTCGCCGCGGACGGCTTCGATCTGCGTGCCGGGGTCGTGGACCAGGCCTACGGGGGCGTGACGGTGGAGACGGGACTCGGCATGCGGGCGGTCCGCTCCACCCGCGGCATGGTGCTCACATACGCGGGCGAACCGATCACCCCGTTTTACCACTCCACGTGCGGCGGTTCGACGGCGGCGCCGGAAGAAGCGTTCCGGTCGGCGGCGACGACGTCGTATCTACGCCCCGTGTCGGACCGCGACGGCGATGGGTACTACTGCGACGTCTCGCCGCGGTTCGCCTGGTCGGTCGAGTGGGACGTGTCGGAGCTCCGAGATATATTTCGCGAGAAGGTGCCGTCGGTGCTGGGGATCGCGGGGGAGCGCGTGGATGTGGTGCGGGATGTGCGCGTGCAGCGCACGGGGGCCTCCGGCCGGGTGACCGAATTGCGGCTGGTCGTCGAAGCCGGAGAGATCCCGGTGTACGCCGCGGATGTCCGTGCGGTCCTCGCACCGGAGCGCGACGCCTGGCTTGGCAGCAATCAGTTCCGGCTGGCCGTCGAGCGGTCGGGGGGCGTACCGACGCGGGTGCGCGCCGACGGGTTCGGGTGGGGGCATGGGGTCGGGATGTGTCAGTGGGGCGCCATCGGGCGCGCCCGCGCCGGCCAGGACGCCCGGACGATTCTCACAACGTACTTCCCGGGGACGCGTCTTGAACGCTGGTACTAAGCTCGGAACCCTCCTCCTGCTGCTGCCGAGCACGCTCGGAGCGCAGGGCTTCCTCGAGCAATTCAGCTACGAGGGACTGCGGCTGACCGGCATGGGGGCCGATGCGGGCGTCGTCGTCTCCGACGCGCTGACGACGGAACCCACGGGTGGTATTCGCGTGGACCTCGGGTGGTTCGCGCCCAAGATCCGCCTGGTCGCGGGCGGGTCGTACTTCCGTGGCGCCTATCGGGCGGACGAGATCGACCGTTTCGAACGGCAGATCGAGGCGGTGACGGGCGTCGGTGGCACGATCGACCTTGGCGTCATCACGCTGACGAGCTGGCAGGCGTTTCTCGATCTGCATTACATGCCGGCGCCCCAGGCAGTGGTGCGGCCGTATGGCGGTCTGGGACTCGGCGTGCACATTCGGAACGGCGACGGGGCCGCGATCAACCAGACGTTCGTCGAGGACGCGCTCGACACGATCGCGGCCGGACTCGCGGCGGTACTGGGGGTCGAGGTCCGCGTCACCCGGGGTCTCTGGTGGACCGTCGAGTCCCGTGGCAATCTGACGAGTGAGCTGCTGTCGGCATCGTTCCGCAGCGGCGTGTTGGTGGCATTCCCGAGGAGGACTCCATGACGGCTCCGGTGCGCGTGGGGGTGGTCGGGGCCGGCGCGATCGCACAGGTCGCCCACCTCGCCGTTCTCGCGAAGCTCGAGGGGGCAGAGATCGTCGGTCTCTGCGACATCGACGTCGCGAAGACCCAGGCGCTTGCCA
>JBDHIW010000292.1:0-2341 GCA_039587215.1 Gemmatimonadota bacterium
GTCCGCGATCTCGGTCGCGATGCGCACGGCTTCGTCGATGCCGAGTTGCGTGTCGCGGTCGAGCTTGTCGCGCAGCGTCTCGCCCTCGATGTAGGGCATGACGTAGTAGAGGAAGCCGTCGGCCTCGCCCGAATCGAAGAGGGGGAGGATGTGCGGGTGCTGGAGGCTCGCGGTGGTGGTGATTTCCTGGACGAAGCGTTCGGCGCCCAAGACGGCGGCCAAGTCGGGTTTCAGGACCTTGAGGGCGACCTGGCGTTTGTGCTTGAGGTCTTCGGCGAGATAGACGGTGGCCATGCCGCCTTCGCCCAGACGGCGCTCGATGCGGTAGCGGTCGCCGAGGGCGGTCGAGAGGCGGGCGGTGTGCTCGGTCATGGCGGAGGAAGGTAGGGGGCCGCGGGCCGTCGCGGAAGATCGCGCCGCCGGGATTGGTGACGACCGTCGCTACTCCTCGAGCCGTCTCCTCAACTCCTCGACCCAATTGAGTACGAGGATGACTGCCGGCGGATCCGTCGACTGCGGGCGCGCAAAGAGGAAGCGTTGGCCCTGGCCCCCGACGTCGTAGTCCCAGTGGAACGGATTGAGTGTCAGGTACGGTGTCACCGCGAAGAGCGTCGTCCGTCCGACGACCGAGAACGTGGGGTTGCGCGCGATCCGGGCGGCGACCAACTCGCCGCCGCTCAGGTAGAACAGCTCCGTGCCGTTCGAGCTCCACTTGGGTTGCGTACCCCCGTCCTGCGACACGAGCCATCGCGTGTCTTCGGTGTTTGGAAACGGGCGCACCTGCACCTCGGGTTGGCCGGATTCATCGGACACGTATGCCAGGAATCGACCGTCCGGGGACAGCGCCGGCATATACTCGTTCGCCGGACCCGCGACGGCCGGCACCGGAACGCTGTCCACCCCGAGACGTAGCGCCATGATGTCTCGTGCCCCCCGCTCGCCGCCCGTGCGATAGACCGCCCACCGCCCATCGTCGGAGAAGTCGACCTGTTCGACGCCGCGTTCGTCCGAGGCGAGCACCTCGACTGCCGTCGCGCCGTCGGCGCGACGCTGTTGGAGCTGATAGGCACCCCCGGGACCCCGCCCGACCCAGGCCACGACGTCACCGCGCGCGTTCCACGCGGGACGGTAGTTCTCCGCACCGTCGAACGTGAGTTTCGCTTCGGGGCCGGTGACCTGTTTCACCCACACCTGCTGCTCGTTCGCCGCCCATCTGCCGAACGCCACCGACTGCTCGTCCGGGGAGATCGCGAACGAGGTCATCGCGCTGGTCCAGCCCTGCACGAGCGGGCGACTCCCGCCGTCGCGATCGACCCACATCAACTCGACGTCCTGGGTGGTCGCCCCTCCACCCGAGACGTACGCGAGGGTCCCGTTGTCGGCGATGGACAGGTCGACGATCCCGTACGTCTTGACGGGGATGCCCATCATGAGGGTCACGGGGGCGCCGCGCACCTCCAGCGCCTTCGCGTCGAACGGCACCGCGAGCAGGGCACCGTCGGCGCGGACGAACACGATGTGGCCGGACGGGACATACCTCGCGTTGATGCCGGTGAAGAGCCGACGGGACTCGCCGGTCTGCAGATCGACAAGCGCGATCTCATAGTCCTCCACCGCGGGTTGGGATCCGACCGCCACCGTGTGCAGCAGACCGCGCCCGCCGGGCAGCGCGTGCGGGTGGAGGTGTGCGACCTCGTTCGCGGCCGAATCGAGCGTCGTGACGACTTCCGGGTCTCCGCCCACGGCCGGCACCCGTCGGATTCGGAACGGGATGTCCGAGTAGTACACGTACCCGTCGTTCCCCCAATGTCGCCCCGTCCAGGCGACCGAATCGGCAAGCGTGATGGGGGGCTCGCCCGTCAACGAGACGACGCGGAGGCCCTGGGCCGACCCGCCGCCCGTCCCGTAGGCGATCGCGTTCCCGTCCGGGGCAAACGTCGCGTTCCACCCGTCCATGGTCCCGGTAATCGGCGTGCTTTCGAGCTCGCGGAGGTTGCGAAGCCACAGTTGGGTATTCCCGCCGTCGACCGCCGGTCCGACGTAGACCAGCTTCGACCCGTCGGGGCTGAGGGTGCCCGCCGGTGCGAAGGGGACCATCCGCGGTGCCTGTCCCTCGGAGAACGGCACCGCGACCCGCAGCACGTCCGCTGGTGCGTCCTCACCCCCAACGAGTCCCCACAACGCAGCCGCGGCGAAGAGCACCGCCGCCGCCGCCGCGCCGAATGCGAGGCGCTTCCACCGGTCGGCCGCCGCAGCCGAAACACCGGTGTCGGCGGTGACCCCGGTGGCGGTGGTGAAGCCGGGGGTGCTGAGGGCGGTGGCGAAGGCGGCCGCCGACTCG
>JBDHIW010000065.1:0-20044 GCA_039587215.1 Gemmatimonadota bacterium
GAGGCCGTCTGCTGCCGCGCCATTTCGTTGGCGACTTCAGGGACGCGGCTCACGCCGTCGTTGAAGACCACGATGTATTGATCGGGAATGCGATCGCCCGCCTGGGCGGCAGCGCTGAGCTCCGGCAGGTTCGTCCCGCTCGGCGTCACGGCGTCCTGACAGGCGGCGAGAAGTACGATCGTTGAGAACGCGAGTACGCGTGGAGCAAGCGGCATCGGGAGGAACCTCCGCTTCAGGGGATGAAGTCGTTACGGAAAGAACATACGAAAGAATCGGGCCGCAACCGTGACCGGGGTCACGAGCTCCGTCCTGCGGTGGGCGGATGCGAACGCTTGGGGGTGGGGTGCGGTCGCAATGTGCTGTAAAGCTTTGAAAGAAATGCGTTTATGGTTTCACGCACGTACGACTGTCTCTCGGGGCGTCGAGCCACACCGTATGGCGCCGAGGGTCGCGCTGAGGGAGCGGGAGCGCATTGTGGGCCTGCAGGGTGTGTGGCGATGGGACACCAGACCCGTCCGCCGCGAGACAGTTCGAGGCGGCCTTTGTGCAATGACAAGGAAGTTGCTAAACTGTTGGCCTATATATGCCTAGCCTGCCCAATGCCCCTCTCCCCACCGCAATGGCGCGTCGGCCGGTCCGAGCTGCGCTGCTCCCGGTCGTTGTTGCGGCGGCACTGGCCGTCCCTGGGCGGGCGGCGGTTGCCCAACGCGGCATCGAAGTGTCGGTTGGCCGGTGGCTCACGGACGCCCCGGCCGCGCTGTTCGGATTTGGCCTCTCCAACCGCTTGATCGGGCCCGTGCATTACGGTGTGGGCCTGCTGCATGTGGATGACCGGGGGCCGTTGGGGGATCGCTCGCAGACGGGTGGCGAGATATCGCTCTCGACCCAACGGGCTCGAGGGGTCTACGGGGTCGTAGCGGCCGGCCTCGGCGCCCGCTATGCGGACGGACAAGTCCGTGCACACTGGAGCGCCGGGCTGGGATACGCCTTCAAGATCTTCTCGCCTCTCTCCGTCGCGGTCGAAGCGAGGTATCGCGCCGAGGACGGGCGGATTCGGGGCTTCTGGCGCCTGCTCCCGACGGACCGGCGGGCCGTGACGCTCGAGGCCCGGCTCCGCCTCTCCGGGGGCAGTCGGGTCACGCGTGCGGTGCCGCCGACAGGCGAGCCGGGCCCAATCCGCGTGCCCGATCCGGCCGATATCGAGGCTGCAGCGGCCGAAGGAGGTATGTCGGCGCCCTCCGCCCGCCTCGCTGCGGATGTCGTGGAGACCGCCCTCTCGGTCATGGGCACACCCTACCGGTGGGGTGGAGAGGGGACGGACGGCTTCGACTGCTCGGGGCTGATTCAGTACTCGTACGGTGAACATGGGATCATCCTGCCGCGCGTGAGTCGGGACCAGGCGCGAACCGGCGTGGCGGTCGCCAAGAACCTCGAGGCGCTGCAGCCCGGGGACATCCTCACGTTCAGCGCGAGCGGTTCGGGGATCTCGCACGTCGGGCTCTACGTCGGAGACGGCAGCTTCATCCACAGTGCCTCGTCGGGGGTGAAGCTGTCGAGCCTGACGACGGGCGAGGGGGATGGTGGTTGGTGGCGCGCTCGGTGGGTGGGCGCCCGGCGAGTGCTGCCGTGACTGCTCTGGTGGGCGGCTGGCCGCGACGGCCCGACGGCAGCCCGTACCGGGCGGGATAGCCGTGGCCTGGATTCGGTGGGTCGACGAGGACGATGCGGACGGTCGACTTGCCGATCTCTACCGACGCTATCGAGACCCGCAGGGGATCGATCACATCCTCAAGATCCACTCGCTGAATCCCGAGTCCCTCGAAGGGCATGTCCGCTACTACGCCCATCTGATGCGGGGGCCCTCGGACCTCACCCGGCCCGAGCGCGAGATGATCGCGGTGACGGTGTCCCATCTCAACGGGTGTCACTATTGAATCCGACATCACGGAGCGGGTCTCCGTCGAGTGATGCCCGATCGCACGGCGACGGCGGACGCGCTGGAACGTGGCGAACGGCCCGACGACCTTTCGGTGCGGGAGTCGGCGATGCTCGCCTACGCCGCCGCACTCACCCGCGATCCGGCGGGGATCGGCTCCCAAGACGTCGAGGCGCTTCGCGGTGCGGGGCTGTCCGATGCCGCGATACTCGACGTGTGCCAGATCGCGGCCTACTATGCGTTCGTCAACCGGCTCGCGAACGGGTTGGGGGTGGAACTCGAGGATTGGTGGGAAGAGGTGGTGGAGGACGCGGACTAGTACGATGGAGCGTCCGCGGGTGTCGGGGGTAGGTTGTCGGGGTCCGCACCATGATCTTTCACACGGAATTGGGATGGTCACATGACAGGGCTTCGCGTTCGGCAGTGGGGAATGATGCTGGTGGTGTCGGCCGCCGTCGGCTGCTTCGGCGGGGGGGAGGATGACCTTCCGGACATCACGGTGGACCTGGCGTCGGTCGCGACCGGCGCGTTCCACGGATGTGCCCGCACGCCGAGCGGCCTCCCCTGGTGCTGGGGGACGAACGGGTCGGGGCAGCTGGGCACCAATGACCTCACGGACGCCCTGCAGCCCGTCGCGGTCCAGGGCAACGTGACGCTCGCGACGCTCTCGGCGGGGTTCAACCACAACTGTGGTCTCACCTCGAGTGGGCAGGGCATCTGTTGGGGTGCGAACGACCGCGGCCAGGTCGGCATCGACCTCGCCACGTTTGCGGAGGCGCTTCCGGCAGAGGTTGCCGGTTCCATCACGTTCGTTTCGATCAGTGCGGGCGGGGCCCACAGCTGTGGTGTCGACGATGCCGGTGCCGGCTTCTGCTGGGGCAGCGAGGATTTTGGCCAGCTCGGCAACGGCGTAGCCGCCCGGGGAGACTTCGAGGCCGGCCCGGTGACGGTTCTGGCCGACTCACTGCTCACGGCCGTGGTGACCGGCGCGAACCACTCCTGCGCGCTGACGGCGAGCGGGAACGTGTTGTGCTGGGGCGCAGCCGACGATGGTCAACTCGGTGACGGGCTGCTCACGCAGTCGCCCGTCCCCGTCTTGGTCACCGGCGGACAGGCGTTCGTGTCGCTGGCGGCGGGTGGCAATCACACGTGTGGGTTGACGGCGGCCGGTGCGCTGTACTGCTGGGGGTCCAACGAGTTCGGACAGATCGGTGACGGCGGAGCGAACCGGCGTATCGACAGTCCGGTCCAGATCGGCGCTTCGGAGACGTGGGCGCAGGTGAGCGTGGGCGGCGGGCATACGTGCGCGGTCACGACGGACAATCGCGCGTTCTGCTGGGGGGGCAACGACTCGGGGCAGCTGGGAGACGGCACGCTCGACCTCCGGGCCGTCCCAACCGCCGTGAGCACCGATCTTCGGTTCACGACCGTTGCGGCCGGACGATCGCCGGCGACGACGGCCACCTGTGGCATGGCCACGAGTGGGGTGGTGTACTGCTGGGGCAGCGGTCGTTTCGGGCAGCTCGGCTCTGGCGAGCAGGTCCTCGAGCAGGTCACCCCCGTGGCGGTACGCGGACAAATCGAGAACAACTAAGAGAGCCCCCGGGAACCGCAGGGCCTCCGGCAGTTGACACGGCCGGGGGTCTTTGTATTTTTCCTTCCATTAGCAGTCTAGTGACACGAGTGCTAAGTGCGCTCAAGTGACTCATTCACAGCAACTTACAACACTGGAGGGTTCGTCATGGCCACAGCTAAGGCCAAGTCGAAGCTCGACGTCCAGCCTCTCGGTGACCGGGTGGTCATCCGCGCGGGCGAGGAAGAGCAGAACATGCGGGGTGGCCTGTACATCCCGGACACGGCCAAAGAGAAGCCCATGCAGGGTGAGGTCGTGGCGGTTGGGCCGGGGCGCTTCGAGAAGGGCGAGCGTGTCCCCATGGAGCTCGAGGTCGGGCAGCGGGTGCTCTACGGGAAGTACAGTGGGACCGAGGTGACCGTGAACGACGTGGAGTACCTCATCATCAAGGAGTCCGACGTCCTCGCGGTCGTCGGGTAACGGGAGAGAACGAACGATGGCTAACGCGAAGGAACTGCACTTCGACGTTGACGCCCGCGCTCAGCTCAAGAAGGGTGTCGACCAGCTGGCCGACGCCGTGAAGGTGACGCTGGGACCAAAGGGTCGGAACGTCGTGATCGACAAGAAGTTCGGCAGCCCGACCGTGACGAAGGACGGTGTCACGGTCGCGAAGGAGGTCGAGCTGGAGCAGCCCGTGGAGAACATGGGCGCGCAGATGGTGAAGGAAGTGGCGACGAAGACGTCGGACGTCGCCGGTGACGGAACGACGACCGCGACGGTGCTCGCGCAGGCGATCTACCGTGAGGGTCTGAAGAGCGTCACGTCCGGGGTGAACCCGATGGCGATCAAGCGCGGCATCGACAAGGCGATCGAGACGGTCGTCGGCGAGCTGCAGCGGCTCTCGGTTCCGACCAAGGGCAAGAAGGAGATCGCGCAGGTCGGTGCCATCTCGGCCAACAACGACCAGGAGATCGGTGACCTGATCGCCGACGCGATGGAGAAGGTCGGCAAGGATGGCGTGATCACGGTTGAAGAGGCCAAGGGCCTGGAGACGACGCTCGAGACGGTCGATGGCATGCAGTTCGACCGCGGGTACCTGTCACCGTACTTCGTGACGGACCCGGAGAAGATGGACGCCGTCCTCGAAGACGCGCAGATCCTGATCCACGACAAGAAGATCTCCGCGATGAAGGACCTACTGCCGGTGCTCGAGAAGGTCGCCCAGACCGGTCGGCCGCTGCTCATCATCGCCGAGGACATCGAGGGTGAGGCGCTTGCCACGCTGGTGGTCAACAAGCTCCGCGGCACGCTCAAGGTGTGTGCGGTGAAGGCGCCCGGCTTCGGTGATCGCCGCAAGGCGATGCTCCAGGACATCGCGGTCCTCACGGGCGCGCCGCAGGTGGTGTCCGAGGAGCTCGGTTTCAAGCTCGAGAACGCCGTGCTGTCCGATCTGGGCCGCGCGAAGCGTGTCGTGATCGACAAGGACAACACAACGATCGTCGACGGCGCCGGTGAGGAGGAGAAGATCCAGGGCCGCATTCAGGAGATCAAAGCGGCCATCGAGAAGAGCACCTCGGACTACGACCGTGAGAAGCTGCAGGAGCGTCTCGCGAAGCTCGCGGGCGGCGTGGCGGTGATCAACGTCGGGGCCGCGACGGAGACCGAGATGAAGGAGAAGAAGGCCCGCGTCGAGGACGCGCTGCATGCGACGCGTGCGGCAGTCGAGGAAGGCATCGTGCCCGGTGGTGGCGTGGCGTTGCTGCGCGCCCAGCAGGCCCTCGACAAGGTCAACCTCGACGAGAGTGACGAGCAGGTCGGCGCGAACATCGTGCGCCGCGCGCTCGAGGAGCCCATGCGCATCATCGCCGCCAACGCTGGTGTCGAGGGCTCGATCGTGGTCGAGAAGATCCGAAACAACAAGGAAACGACGTACGGCTACAACGCACAGACGGACGTCTACGAGAACCTGGTCGAGGCCGGCGTGATCGATCCGACCAAGGTGACGCGTACGGCGCTGCAGAACGCGGGGTCGGTGGCGAGTCTGCTGCTGACCACCGAGTGCGTCGTTGTCGAGAAGCCCGTGGAAGAGGCGGCCGCGCCGCCCATGCCGGGCGGCGGTGGCATGGGTGGGATGTACTAAGTCCGTCTCACCGAGACGTGGCAGGAAGCGAAGGCGCCCCGGGGAACTCCTGGGGCGTCTTTGTTTAGGAGTGCAGTAGCTCGGCCGCGTTATATTTCGAGGAGTATGATGCGCACGTTCTTCGCTGTAGTGACTGCTTCGACGATCATCGCTGCCGTCGCGTCCGCGCAGGCCGGCCCGAACATCGCGGGCCGCTGGCAGGCGGACACGCCCGATGGCCCGCAGGAGGTCGTCGTGCGTACGGACTCGTCGGCGAGCTTCGGCGAGGAGATCGTTCGGTGGCGGTGGCACGACGGACTGCTCTACATCGCGTTCGGCGACGAGTGGGTCGGCTACGACCTCGAACTCCGCGGCAATCGGTTGACGCTCTCGGGCGGTGACTTGGAAGAGCCGGTTACGCTGCGGCGGGTGGGACCGCCGACGCCGCGCCCCGAAGGCGTCGACCTGCCGCCCGCGCCCCCGTTCAAGCCCGGCGGCGGCCCGTAAGGTCCGACGGCGCGTCGCGGCGCACGTTCCCTACTGAAGTTCCAGCGCGTACTGCATCTGGGTCGCTGCCGGCACCACATGCAGCGGCTCGTCTTGACTGGCGATCAGGAGCCGGCCGGCGAAACCCTGCGATCGGAGGGCCGGATCGACGGCTCGCTCGGCAGCCGCAGGTGCGTTGCACTGTTGGCTGAGGTGCGAGAGTACCACGAACTCGAGCCCCGGGTTCACGACCGCACGGAGAAGGGCTGCCGTGTCCGCGTTGGAGAGGTGTCCGAGTCGCCCAGCGATGCGGGCTCGGAGCCGCGGAGGATACGGGCCGGTGGCCAGCATGTGCTCGTCGTGATTCGCTTCGACGACGAGACCGGTGCACCCTCCGAGGAACGTCGTGAGCGGTGCCGTGACGTGCCCGACGTCCTGAGCGACGGCATAACGTCCCCGACGTCCCGGCCGCTCGATGCGAACCGCCACCGGCTCGGCCGCGTCATGCGGGGTCGGGCAGGCTCGAACACGGAACCCCCCGACGTCCGTCGGACCGTTGGAGGTCAGCGTGATCGTATCGACCGACTCGAGCTCCATCGCCAGCGCCCGCAGCGTGCCCGGACTTGCCACGATCGGACATCCGGCCGCCCGCGCGGCCTGACCGGCGCCGCGCGCGTGATCGCTGTGCTCGTGGGTCAGAACGATGGCGCGGACCGTCGTGCCCGCGAGCCCGATGGCTTTCATCCGACGCTGCAACGTTCGGATGCCGAAGCCCGCGTCGATGAGGATGGTGGCGTCGTGATCCCAGATCACGACCGCGTTCCCCCGGCTCCCGCTGCCGAGGACCGCGAGATTCATCCCGCCGTCACGTGGGTGTAGATGCTCTCGAGGGCGGAGCGGACGGCGTCGGTGAACTCGACGTCACGGCGCGGCATGACACGCTCCGCCACCGTGAGGAACCCGTCGAGGCGGGCGGTGTCGCCGGTGTCGCCCCACGCGAACGGCGGGACGAACCGGGGTGGATGCGAGGAGCCGAAGACGTTGGCACCCACGCCGACGACGGTGCCGGTCGTGAACAGCGTTCCAATCGCGACTTTCGCGTGGTCGCCGATGAGACTCCCGAGAAACTGGCGCTCGGTGTCCACGACGTTGCCGCCGATGTCGAGCGAGATGGGCCCGTAGGTGTTCTTGAGATTCGAGGTCGTCGTCCCGGCTCCGAGATTCACCCAGCGGCCGATCACGGAGTGCCCCACGAAACCGTCGTGGGATTTATTGGCGTAACCTACGAACACGGACGACTCGATGTCGCCGCGCACGCGGCAGCGCGGTCCGATCACGCTCCGTCGGAGTTCGCCGCCCGCGACGAGGCAACCGGGCCCGATGTAGAGCGGCCCTTCGAGCCGGGTCCCGGCGCGCACGTATGCACGGTGTTCGAGCACGACGGGCCCGCCGCGGACATCGACGATCACGCCCGGCTCGACGCTGGCACCCAGCATGACGATGTCACCGGGATCGCCGAGGATCACCATCTCGTCCGGCAGCGTGTCGCCGCGTTCGAGCGTGAAGTCGGCCGCGTCAGGGTCGAGCAGGGTATCGAGCGCCGTCAGCAGGTCGTAGGTACCGAGGAGTTGCATCCCGGCGATCTCGGTCTCGTCCGGAATGTCGTCGTCAGTGCCGTGCCACGTGTGGCCGTCCGGTACCCACCATCCCACCGTCTCGCCTTCGTTGGTCAGTCGCGACGGAGCGTCCGGCAGGTCGGGCGCGTGGCCGGCGGGCGCGAAATCCGAGCGGCCGATGACGGCGGGTCCGTGGACGGGAGCCGGCGGGCCGACGGGCGGGACGCGCTCTTCGGCGAAGGCGTGCAGGTGCGGCGGGCCGAGGATGCGGGCGCAGTCGGCACCGACGGAAGCCTCCCAGCGTTCCCGGATGAGCCAGATGCCCGCCCTCAACTCGGCCACCGGGCGGGAGTCGGCAAACGGCTGCCACGCCGCTCCGTGCGCCGGCTCGAGGAGGACCAGCGTGGTCACGAGATGTCGCGAAGTTCGGGCGGGAGATGCTCCAGAAGCTCCTTGAGCTGGGCGGCGCGCGCACGCGTGGTCACGAGTACGATGCCCCGCGCCCGCACGACCACGACGTCCTCGACTCCGTCGAGGACGACCGGTCCATCTTCGCTCCAGACGACGCAGTTGGCCGCATCGTGGACGAAGACGTCGTCCCCGACCGCGACGTTGCCCTCGGGGTCCGCCGATCGAACGCGCCCGAGCGCCGCCCACGTGCCGACGTCATCCCACTCGAAGCGGCCGGGGACCACCGCCACCCGCTCGCTCCGCTCGAAGTGGGACTTGTCGACGGCGATCGGCGTGACGGCCGCGAAGAAGCCCGTGATGTCGCCGTGGGTCAGTTTGCCGTAGAACGGCCCGATTTCGGGCGCCAGGCTTGCACTCTCTGCGGCGAAGCGCTCGGCCCGCCACGCAAACAGGCCGCTGTTCCAGAGGGCTCCCTGCTCGATCAGCGCCGTCGCGCGTTCGCCGTCCGGCTTTTCTTCGAAGCGGTCGACGCGCCGTGCATCGCCGTCGAGCTGTTCCCCGGGCACGATGTAGCCGTACCCGACGTCCGGCCGCGTCGGGACGATCCCGACGGTGACCAGGGTGTCGAATCGCTCCGCGACGTCCAACGCGGCGTCGGCGGTCTCGCGGAAGGCCAGGGCGTTGCCGACGAACCAGTCCGCGTGAAGCGACAGGACGGACGCCTCGGGGTCCCGCTGCTGTGCCACGTGTGTCGCCCAGGCGAGCGCCGGCCCCGTGGAGGCCGCCTGCGGCTCGCCCAGAATGTTCTCGGCCGGCAAATGCGACAAGAGCCGTCGTGTCTCATCGACGTAGGCCGCCGCCGTGATGACCAGCGTGCGTTCCTCGGGAATCAGCCCCCGCAGGCGCGACACCGCATCGACGATCAGCGGCTGGGGGCCGGCGAGCGGGAGGAACTGCTTCGGCGCCGCCGCGGTAGAAAGGGGCCAGAAGCGTGTGCCCGAACCGCCGGCAAGGACCGCGGCCCACCTCATGGACTACAACAGTCCGGCAATGGAAGAACGATGGCGCTGCAACTCGAAGAGTACGCTGCCCACGTTGGTGCCGGGCTGGAACGCGATTGCCAGGATGGCGTCGCCCGTGATCTCGGTGATGAGCAGCAGGCCTCCGCTGAACTCGACGACGGCGGTTCCGAAGGCGCCGCGGTCGGCGGCCGTCGACACGTCGTTGCACGCGTTGACGACCTGCGGGATCATGGCGGCGAGCCCTTGAACCTTCACGACGTCACGAATGGTCGGCATGGCCGCCAAGCTAGGGAGCCAAAATGTCGAAGTCAAGCGGAGGCAAGAGGTTGACCGGGGATCGGAAACCTCGCTACAGTACGGCCGAACTCAGAGAGGAAACTCCTTGAATATCCGCCAGCTTCTCGTGTTGCTGATCGTCGGCGCGTCGACCACCGCGTGTGGTGGGTCCGACATCCTCCCCGACCCCCAGTTCGAGAACGTCGTCGACACGACCACCCTCTATGCGCTGAGCGCCTCCGATCTGGGGACCTCGAGCGGCTTCGACATGTTCATGGCGAGGGCGGTGAAGCCCGAGCTCGGACAGGTCTTCGATTTCGTCGTGGATTTCGACGGAAGCGCGGCCGTCCTGCAGCCGGCTCGCGTCGTGGGCATCACGCTCGAGTCGGGCTTCGTGACGGTCGATCGCGGGTTCGAGGAGATCCTGGAAGCCCCGCTCACGGATTATGTGTCGGACTCGAGTCTGACGCTCGTCTCCGACGAGGTGTTCGTCATGCGGTCTCGCATCAACCGCGAGACGTGCGGCATCTTCATCAACCTGCCGCATTACGGACGATTCCGCGTCCTGACGGTCGACCAGGCGGCGGGAACCGTGACGTTCGAGCACGTGGTAAACCGCAATTGCGGGTACCGCGACCTGAATCTCGGCCTGCCGATCGACTGACGCATGCTGGACGTCAAGCTGATCCGCGAGTCGCCGGACCTGGTCCGCCAGGCGCTGGCGCGGCGGGACGAGGGACTGCTCCCCGCCGTCGATCGCATCCTCGAAGCCGATGGCCAGCGGCGGACCCTCCTGCAGGAAGTCGAGCGGCGAAAGGCGCAGCGCAACCTGGATTCGTCCGAGGTGGCGCGGCGCAAGCAGGCCGGCGAGGACGCGGGTGAACTCCTGGACGCGCTCAAGTCCGCGAGCGAGGCCATCAAGGCGCTCGACGCGCAGGTGCGCGACGTGGACGAGCGACTCCGCGACGAACTGCTGAGACTGCCGAACCTGCCGCTCCCGTCGGTGCCGGCGGGCGACGAGTCGGCGAACATCGTGGTCCGGTCGTGGGGTGAGCCGCGGGAGTTGGCGTTCGAGCCCCGGACGCACTGGGACCTCGGCGAGGGCCTGGGGATCCTGGATCTGCCGCGCGGCGCCAAGGTGACGGGAAGCGGATTCCCGGTGCTGACCGATGCGGGTGCTCGGTTGTCCCGCGCCCTCGTCAACTTCATGCTCGACGTACATACGCTGGAGCACGGCTATCGCGAGGTGGCGCCACCGTTCCTCGTGAATGCCGCGTCCGCGCTCGGGACGGGGCAGCTGCCCGATCTCGAGGAGAACATGTATGTGACCGCGGACGGGTTCTATCTGGTACCCACGGCGGAGGTCCCGGTTACGAACCTTCATCGCGACGAGATGCTGCGGGAAGCGGACCTCCCGTTGGGATGGACCGCTTATTCGCCGTGCTTCCGTCGCGAAGCGGGGGCACACGGCAAGGACACACGCGGACTCATCCGCGTGCACCAGTTCGACAAGGTGGAACTCGTCCGGTTCTGCACGCCCGACACGTCGCCGGACGAACACGAGCGCCTACTGGGCCACGCCGAGACGGTCCTGCAGCGTCTGGAGCTCCCGTACCGCGTCCTGCAGCTGGCCACGGGCGACCTCGGCTTTGCCTCAGCCTGCACGTACGACCTGGAGGTGTGGGCACCCGGCGTCGGCATGTGGCTCGAGGTTTCGAGTGCCAGCACGTTCACGGATTTTCAGGCCCGTCGCGCCAACATCCGCTATCGACCCGCGGGAGGGGGCAAGCCGACCTTCGTGCATACGCTCAATGCGTCGGGGGTGGCACTGCCGCGCACCATCATTGCCATCCTCGAGAACTTCCAGGACGCCGACGGCGCCGTGCGCGTTCCCGAGGTCCTGGTGCCGTTCCTGGGTACCGACCGTCTGACGCCCTCCAGTGCGTAAGGGACTGCGGCAGGTCAGGCGCTACACCCCCGAAGTGGTGCTCGTGTGCGTCGTGGTGTTCGGCGTGCTGACGGTGTGGCAGGCATGGGTCGTCATCAATCACTTGCGCGACGAAGCGCGCGAAAGCTCGCGCATCTTCGGGCAGATCACCGCGGCGCTCGCGGCCGCGGGGCCGGGCACCGATACCGAGACTCTCCTCGCCATCGTTGCGGACATCCGCGCATCGGGCCTGCCGTTGGTGGTGACCGACTGGGCCGGGCGGGTCGTCGCCACCGCGAACACGCCCGAGATCGAGCGGTCGATCGGGCCCGAGGTCGAGGAGTTCCTGGCTCGCCTGGATCGGGCCAACACCCCGATCACCGTGCCGGGCGTGGGGATGCTCCACTTCGGATCGATGCCGGGTACGGCGCGCCTTGCCTACCTCACCGCCCTGGAGCTCGGATTCCTCGGGCTCACCGTCCTCCTCGGGTTCGCCGCGTACCGGGCCGCGGTCACGAGGGACCGCGGCCGTCTCTGGATCGCGATGGCACGCGAGTCGGCGCATCAACTGGGGACCCCGTTGATGAGTGCGGCCGCCTGGGTCGATCGTCTCGAAGAGGGCACGACGGACGGACCGGAGGTCGCGCAGCACCTCCGGGCGGATCTGGAGCGGCTCCAACGGGTGGTTCAGCGGTTCGAGCGCATCGGCCGGCCGGCGCGCCGGGACCGGGTCGCACTCGGGGCGCTCGCGGAGCGCGTCGCGATCTACTTCCGTCCGCGGCTGCCCAAACACGCCAACGCGGTCGAGCTCTGCGTGCATGCGCCGGAGGCGGGCCCGATGATCGAGGCGGACGCCACACTGGTCGAATGGGCGGTCGAGGTCCTGGTGCGCAACGCGCTGGATGCGTTGAGCGGCCGCGGAGGGCAGATCGACCTCCACGTCGAATCCGGTCCGCGCTACGCCATCGTGCGCGTCGTCGACGACGGGCCGGGGATCCCGGCGGAGATCGAGGACTCCCTCTTCGAACCGGGCGTGACGACCAAGTCGGGCGGATGGGGAATCGGGCTCGCGCTGGCGCGCCGGATCGCGGTCGACGTCCACGGAGGGAAGCTGGACCTCGATGCCACGTCGTCCGACACGACGTTCGTTCTGCGTCTCCCGAAGGTGGCTGACACGGCCGATGCGTGACGTCGGTCTCAACGCGGAGCAGCGCCATGCCGTCGAGCATCCTGCGGCACCGCTCCTCGTGCTGGCGGGCGCGGGCTCCGGCAAGACCCGCGTCCTCACTTCGCGCCTCGCATACCACGTCGAGGTGGGCGGCGTCGCGCCGAATCGCATCTTCGCGGTCACGTTCACCAATCGCGCGGCCAATGAGATGCGCCGTCGGGTCGCGGAGATGCTCGGATACGAACCGAGCGGGATGTGGGTGGGCACGTTTCATTCCCTCGCGGCGCGCATGCTGCGTCGCGAAGCTCCCCGACTGGGGTTCACCCACCAGTACTCGATTTACGACGAAGTCGACCGGCTCCGGCTCATCAAGCGGTTGTTGGAGCAGGGTGGCTACTCCCCGAAGTCGGTGAGCGCCAAGGCGGTCCAGTCGCTCGTCTCCGCCGCCAAGAACCGGCTCGAGACACCAGAGGAATTTGGGGCTTCCGCGTCGGATCGCACCGAACGCGCAGCGGCGTTTGTGTATCAGGCGATGGGCGAGGCCCTGCGGGCCGCCAACGCCATGGATTTCGACGATCTGCTCATGCATCCCCTGCGGCTGTTCCGGGAGCATCCGGACCGCTTGGCGTACTACCAGGGCCGCTGGGACTGCATCCTCGTCGACGAGTTCCAGGACACGAACCGTGCGCAGTACCTCCTGGTGCGCTCGCTGGCGGAGCGCCATCGGAACATCTGCGTGGTCGGTGACGATGATCAGTCGATCTACAGCTGGCGCGGCGCGGAAGTCAGGAACATGCTGGACTTCCAGCGTGACTTTGCGAACGCCGAGCTCATCCGACTCGAGCGGAACTACCGGTCGACCCAGGTGATCCTGGACGCGGCCAACGGCGTGATCGCGGAGAACGCGGCGCGTCTCGGCAAGACGCTATTCACGGAGCGGCGGGGTGGACAAGCGGTGGTCGTCACCTCCGCCGCCGACGAGCGGGACGAGGCGGACTGGGTCGTGCGCGAACTCCGCAAGCTGGCGGAGGGGTCGGGGCCGGGCTACGAGCACGCGGCGGTGCTGTATCGCACCAACGCGCAGTCCCGGGCGTTCGAGGAGTGCCTGCGGCGGGAGGGGATCCCGTATCGCATCGTGGGCGCCGTCAGCTTCTACGATCGACGGGAGGTGAAGGACCTCGTCGCGTACCTGCGCCTTTTGGTGAATCCGGCCGACGACGAGGCGTTCTTCCGCGTCGTAAACACGCCGAAGCGCGGCATCGGCATGGCCAGCCTCCGCACGGTGGCGGACGCCGCCGCTCAGTGGGGGCGGTCCATGCTCGAGACCGCCACGATCGCCGACCGGGTGCCCGATCTCCGGCCGCAGGCCAAGCGCGCACTCACGGAGTTCGGCGCCCTGATCGCCGGCCTGCGTGCGCGCGCCGACGGGACGAGCCCGGCCGCGGTTCTCGAGCACCTCATCGAGGCGGTCGGGTACATGGAAGTCCTTGCCGCGGAAGGCCCCGATGGCATCGATCGGCTCGAGAACGTCAGGGAGCTCGTGGCGGCGGCGGCCGACTGGTCGGAGGAAGTGGCGGATGACGACGAGCCCGGTACACCGCTCGAACGGTTCCTCCAGCAGGCCGCACTCACGACGTCCGCTGACCAGTCGCGGGGGACCCAGGAGGGGGTGACGCTCATGACGGTCCACACGGCCAAGGGGCTCGAGTGGCCGGTCACGGTCGTGGCGGGAATGGAGGATGGGTTGTTCCCGCTCAGCCGGGCCTTCGAGACGCCGGAGGGGCTCGAGGAGGAACGCCGGCTCGCCTACGTCGCGATCACCCGCGCCAAGGACCAGCTGATGATCACCTGGGCTCGGTCACGGCGGCGGGGCGGGCAGCTCCTGCCCGGGCGCGCATCCCGCTTCCTCGACGCGCTCCCGCCGGGCGTCGTGGAAGAACGGCGCACGAGCTCGGTCTTCGACGTGCCCCGCACGGCGCCCGCCGTGGCGGGTCCGAAGTCGTGGTTTACCGATGTGGGCTGGGATGCCGCCGAGGAGTCGCAGGTGGCGCCGCGGTACGTCAAAGGGGAGCGGGTCCAGCATCGCACCTTCGGGAGCGGCACGATCCGCGGTGTCGCCGGGCAGGGGCGTGATCTGAAGGTCAGTGTGGAGTTCGACGACGAGTCCGTCGGGGTCAAACAGCTGCTCGTCGCATACGCCGGGCTGGAGCGGGCGTGGGATGGAGCGTAGGGCGGGCTAGCTGGCCTGACGCAACCACGGGCGGTGCGCGCCCGAGCGGTTCCAGAATTCGATGTCGTAGGTCGGCAGGCCGAAATGCTCGTCCGCGAGCGCGGTCAACGACTCCACGTCGCCCGCGATGCGGTTCCGCATGACGTCGAGCCGCATACGCTTGGCGAGACCGAGCGAGGCGTCTCCCGAGGGATCGAGACGGTCGGCCAAGCCGTCCGCGCGGCTCAACATCTCCATGACGAGCTGAAACGACAGCGACATGTTGCGCTCCACGGCCTCGTCCGTAAGGTCCCAGCGAGAGTACTCGGCGATACGCTGAAATGCGCGCTGCCAGCTCTGCGTCTCGGTGATCCCCACCATGCCCCGAAAGAGCCGCCGGCTCGTCCGTACCGAGAAGATCGTGGGCGCGAGAATGCGGTCGAGGTGGGTGTCGGCGCTCGAGTGATCGAGCCGAATGACGTCCATGGCCGTCTGCGCATAGTGCTCGCCCAGGTGAGTCTCGAACCGGCTTTCCCAGTAGGAATGCCCAAGCGCAATCGTGGACGAAGTGACCACGAGCTGATGCGGTACGAAGTAGTTGTGGGCGATCGCGTCGGCAGCCAGATGCGACAGGTAGCCCAACGCGAACACGCGCAGCGGATCCGTGTCGGCGCGGTCGAGGATTTCGCGCCCCACGTGCCACGAGTGGCAATGCCGGCCGACCGGCGCGTACTTCTTGGCGATGGATGTGTCGGCCGCGATGTTGCCGTACAGGAAGTCGTACGGGAAGGCGCGAAGCAGATCGGCGATGCCGAACGGGAGCTGCGTGAGGTTCGCGAGCACGGATTCGCCGAGGAAGATGTGCGTGCCGGGCGTCCACGCGTGTGCGACCGCCGGGGTGAGTGCGGTGACGGCGAGGGCCAGGCCGACCAGCGCCAGGCCACGTCCGAGCGTCACCGGCTAACGCTTTCGTCCGAAGAAGGCCCGCTTCATCGCCCGTCCGATCAGCAGGCTCCGCCGAGTCGTCCGTAACGCGGCGGCGACGTCCAACGCGGTCTCCTCGACTTCGTCGTACACGACGTCCACCAGGGCTTCTAGATCACCCAGCCGGTCTTCGACCGACTCCGTGAGGTCCCCGACCCGCTCCCGAATGTCTTGCGACGTTGCCGTGATCGCCTCGATCTCGCCCCGAACGCTGTGCACGATGGCGGACGTATCCGTCACGAGCCCGCGTGCCGAATCGATCGTCGGGCGCGCCTCCTCTTCGAGCATGCGCGTGACCCGCTCGACCGCCATGAGCACGCCGCGCGCCTCGCGCATGAAGAACAGCCACCCCACGCTCAGTGCCATGAAGAGCAGCGCGATCACCGACACCGCCAGTGCGGTCACTACATCCGTCCAGCCCATCACACCCCTCCCGAGTCTGCAGATGGATCCGGGTCGGCCACCTCGAGCGGTGGCGCCAGGCCGACCGCCCGCTCGATCGGCACCGTGAACACGATGCCGGTCCCCGCCGCGTTGAGATCGCCGCACACCCGCTGCGCCAGCGCGATGGCCGCGTCGAGCTTCTCCTGCGACTCGATCACCGAGAACACCGTGGTGTTTTCGGGCCGGGCCGCCGACAGCATCGCCTGGAGGGCGCCCGTGGCGGGCAGGACGCCGCCCAGTCGCCGTCCCATGCCCTGGCTCGGCAGCACGGTCGCCCCGGTCACGCCCAGCTCGACGAACCCCTCCAACAGTGTGTTGAGGTTCGATTCATCATTCACGACGCAAACCAGGAGATCCATGCGACGGCACCCCTCGGGGGTTCAGGGCGTTGCGACGGCTCGCCCGTAGATTCTGCAGACCGGAGGAGAGTGTCAAGGAACCGCTTGCGTCCGGTGACGGGCAACCCTATGGTTCGCCCACCATGCCCGAGTGTTTTCGCGTCACCGGCGGACAGCAGCTCGGCGGAGTGATCCGCCCCGCTGGCAACAAGAACGCCGCGTTGCCGATCATCGCCGCGACACTGCTGGCGGATTCCCCGTCCGAGATCGAGAACGTTCCCCGCATTCGGGACGTGGACGCCATGCTGCAACTGCTCACGGCGATGGGGGCGGAGGTGACGTGGACCGGCGACAACACGGTCCGGATCGATCCCTCCGACGTGCAGCCCGCACGCCTCGACCCAGCGCTCTGTGCGCGCATCCGTGCGTCGATTCTCCTGGCGGGGCCGCTGCTGGCGCGGTTCGGCCAGGTGGCACTGCCGCCCCCGGGTGGGGACATCATCGGCCGGCGGCGGCTGGACACGCATTTTCTGGCGCTCGAGCAGCTGGGCGCCACCGTGGACATCGGGACCGACTACCGGCTGGACGCGCCGAAACTCACCGGCGGCGAACTCTTCCTCGACGAGCCGAGCGTGACGGGGACGGAGAACGCGATGATGGCGGCGGCGTTGGCCAGCGGCGAGACGGTGATCTGGAATGCCGCGTCGGAGCCGCATGTGCAGGACCTGGCGCACGCGCTGCAGGCGATGGGGGTCGCCATCGACGGAATCGGCACGAACCGGCTCACGATCCAGGGAGGGCAGGGCCTCTCGGGCGCGCGGGTGACGGTCGGTCCGGACCATGTGGAAGTCGGGTCCTTCATCGGGCTCGCGGCCGTGACCGACAGCCCCCTCACGATCGAGGGGGTCCGGCCCGACGACCTCCGGAGCATCCTGATGGCGTTCGACCGCCTGGGTGTCCGCCCGCAGGTCGACGACGATCGGCTGACGGTCGCAGCCCACCAGGAACGACGGATCCGTCCCGACCTCGGCGGACACATCCCCAAGATCGAGGACGGGCCGTGGCCGGCATTCCCGGCCGACCTCACGTCGATCGCGGTCGTCGTGGCGACGCAGTGCGAGGGCATGGTCCTCGTGTTCGAGAAGATGTTCGAGTCCCGCCTGTTCTTCGTCGACAAGCTGGTGAGCCTCGGGGCGCGGCTGCTGCTGTGCGACCCCCACCGGGTCGTCGTCTCCGGGCGCACCAGGCTGAAGGGTGGGACGGTGGAGAGTCCGGATATCCGGGCCGGCATGGGGATCCTCCTCGCCGCGCTCGCGGCGGACGGTGAGAGCACCATCTACAACGTGGGGCAGATCGATCGCGGGTACGAGCGCATCGACGAGCGATTGAACGCCCTCGGGGCCAAGATCGAGCGGGTCGAACAGCCAGCGATGCGGTGATCCGGACCCTTCGCGAAACGCAGTCCATCGGCCCGTCCGGGCTTCCTCGCTTCGAACTGCAGGGCTGGCCCACGCCGGAGGCTCGCGTCTCGGTGGGGATCGCCGGGGGACAGCCCGCGTGGGACTGTGCGCTGGACGAGGGCGGCACGGTCCCGCAGGTGTGGGAGCATCTGGCCATGGACATGTCTGGGGTCGCTGCCGTGCGGGCGAGCCGGCAGGTCCACGGCCGTCGCGTAACGTGGCACCCCGGCGAGGTCCGGGGAGCCGAGGTTGCTGAGGACGGAGACGGACACGCGACCGCTGTGAGGGGGCTCGCCCTCCTCGTCACGGTCGCCGACTGCGTTCCGGTGTACCTGGCGGGTCGCGCCGGCGAGGCTGTCGGGATACTGCATGCGGGATGGCGGGGGGTAGCGGCCGGCATCCTGGCGCGGGGGGTTCAGGTGCTGGGGGAGCGTGCCGGCCTGAGTCCCGACGATCTCGTAATGCATTGTGGTGTAAGTATTTGTGGCGATTGCTATGAGGTGGGACCCGAGGTGCATGAGGCGCTGGGGACCGGAAACCGGCGCGGCACCATCGACCTTCGAGGCGTTCTGTCGGCTCAGGCCTCCCAGCTCGGCATCGGTGCGGTGACGGTCAGCCCCTGGTGCAGTGCCCATGACGGCGACCGGTTCGTGTCGTACCGCGCATCTGGGGGGCAATGCGGCCGCATGGGGAGCTATATTGTGATGCGGGGTGGTTGAACACGGCACAATCGGGGGGTAGATTGGAATGCGTGTGGCGCGGGCGTAGTCGGCCCGCTTTTTTGTTGGCCTCATGAGCGACCAGCTTGAAGCGAAGCTCGTCCCGGAATTCCGGGCCCGCGTGGGCGCCTTGGGGTTCGAATTGGTTGATCTGCGTCGCAGAGGTTCCGCGACGCGGGTGATCCTGCAGGTACGGATCGACCGTCCCGACGCCGCGCCGGGCCGCGGCATCACCGTGAATGAGTGTGCAGAGGTGAGTCGGGCTCTCGAGCCCTGGCTCGACGGCTCCGGTCTCGTGGGGCCACGGTACGTGCTGGAGGTGTCGTCTCCCGGCATCGAACGGCCCGTGCGGTGGCGCGAGCATTGGGAGCGGTTTGTCGGCCATGACGTCCACGTCCGGCTCGCCGGGCGCGGTCGCGTGACGGCGACGATCGTGGAGGTGCCGGAGGGTCGTGACGCGGTTCTGTTGCGAATCGGCGCCGACGAGGTCGAAGTGGATTTGGGGGAGGTGTCCGACGCGACCCTTGCGGTCGACTGGACGGAGATCGGGCGGGGCGGTGGAGGCGAATGATGAAGCGTAGCCACCGAGTGGCGAGGAGAGATTGGATCGCATGAGTCCAGCGGACCTAATTGCGGCTTTGCGCGAGTTGGCCAACGCCAAGCAGCTCGATCACGAGGAGCTCATCGAGCTGCTGCGTGACGGTATCCATGCTGCGCTGGTGCGGCGGTACGGCTTGAACGTTCGCGCGGAGATCGATATCGACCCCGACAAGGGCAGCATTCAGGTGATGGCGCTCAAGAGCGTGGTCGAGGTCGTCGAAGACCAAGGCACCGAAGTGGCTCTCGAGGAGGCACGGTTCGAGGATCCGGACTTTCAGGTCGGCGATGTCCTGGAGGAAGAGGTCCCGTTCGAGAGCTTCGGACGACTGGCGGTTCAAGCCGCCAAACAGCGCATCATCCAGCGGGTACGTGAAGGCGAGCGGACCAGGATTCGAGACGAGTTCGGACACCGCGTCGGCGAGCTGATCTCGGGTGAGGTGCAGCAGATCGAGCGCGGACGTCTCGTGATCATGCTGAACCGGTTCCGGGAGGCCGAAGCGATCATTCCGTACCGCGAGCAGAACCCCCGCGAACGCTTTCATCAGGGCGACGCCGTTCGCGCGGTGCTCAAGCGGCTCGAGGAGACGCCGAAGGGACCGAGGCTCGTGTTGTCGCGTGCCGACCCGCTCTTCGTACAGGCGCTGTTCAAGCTCGAGGTGCCGGAGATTCAGCAGGGTATCGTCGAGATCCGTGCGGGAGCGCGTGAGGTGGGCAGCCGCACGAAGATCGCGGTCGTGAGCCGCGACGACGCCGTCG
>JBDHIW010000293.1:0-2321 GCA_039587215.1 Gemmatimonadota bacterium
CAGCTACATCTCCGGCATCGCGTCCGCGAGCAGGGAGATCGAGCATCGCGCGTTCGACTCGGCGACGGCACTGCTCGACCGCACGCCGCGCGACCACCGCGGCTGGGAATACGAGTATCTCCGGGCGCGGCTGGTCCAGTTCAGCGAGGCGTGGGAGGCGCCGGCGCCGCTGATGTCGACGCCGGTCTTCGACTCCGCCGGGACGCGCATGTTCGCGGCGATGTCCGACGGCGACCGGGTGAGCATCGGGACCTGGGACACGACGACGGGGAACCTGCTCCGCACGCAGGCGATCGACGGAATCGTCGCAGGCGGCTGGTCGACGATCGTGATGCACGGGCCATCCCTGCGATTTGCCGCGGTCACCGACGACGGCGGCATTCTCGTCGGCGGCCTGGAACCCGGCGCGCCGGCGTTCGTCATCGACGACAGCGACGGCGAAAGCCCGGTGACCGGGGTGTACGCCTGGGGTCCGGCCGGCCGGCGGCTTCTGTATGCGTCGAGCAACCCGCAGTACGGCGTGCCGCTGCGTGGCACGACGAGCGTCTGGGACGGCACGCGCTCGCGGATCGTGAGCGATCAGTGGTCCACCCGAGGCGCGTTCGACCACACGGGTGAACGCGTCGCGCTCACAGGCAACAACTGGATCTTCCTCGTCGACGTGGTGACGGGAGATCTGCTCGCCCGGCGCGAGCTCGAGGATGCCGTCACTGGCGTTGCGTTTGCGCCGGACGATGAGACCCTTGCGGCGACGGGTGCCAACGGCAACGTCTACCTGGTCGACGGGCGTGAGCTCGCCGGAGACGCGCGTCTGATCGGGCACAAGGGCCGGGTCCACGGCGTGACGTGGAGCGAGGGCGGCTCACGGCTGATCACGACCGGCTCCGACAAAACGGTACGGGTCTGGAACGCGAACCGGACCGGCGTCTCACAGGTGTACGCCGCGGATACACCGAGCGCGGTGCCGGCGAGCATCATGCCCGACGGCGAGTCCATGGTGATCGCGGGGGAGAGCCCGGTGCGGTTCCTCCTGCGGAATCCGAATGTGCTGCGGGGGCACGGATCCTACGTGTACTACCTGGCGTTCTCGCCCGACGGATCGACGCTGGCGTCATCGGGCTGGGTCGAAGATGAGTTGTTCGTCTGGGACCTGGGTCGAGCACAACTGCTCAAACGCCTTCCCGCCCCCAGCACCTCCCCCCCGGGCGCCGGCGACCGCGCGGAGGTGTTTGCCGTGCTCGCCTTCTCTGACGACGGGCAGAGCCTCGTCGCGGACAGCGGCGTAGAGACGGTGCACTGGGACGTCGAGAGCGGGACCGCGTTGCCGGTGTCGACGAACTCCAATCCTCCCGCACGGTTCTTCGAGACCCTCGGGGGACGTCGCAGCTTGTACCAACTCAGGCCCAGCATTGACTTCACCCGTGACGGGGAACGTCTCGTGTGGTGCAGTGAGGGCCAGGTGCATCTCTACGCGTCGACGGGCCGCGTGTCCGCGGAGCAATGGGCGTCCGACGCGCCCCGGATGGAACTGAAGGACCTCTTCGATCTCACGAGCCCCGTCGGACGTCTCGAAGGTCACGTCGGCGTGGTCATGTCCGCCGCGTTCAGCCCCGACGGCACCCGCATCGCGACCGGCGGCACGGACTCGACCGTCCGGATCTGGGACGCGCGGACCTGTGAACAGCTGCTCGTCCTGCGCGGACACGAGCGGTACGTCTCGCACGTCGCGTTCAGTCCCGACGGCACGCTGCTCGCATCGGCGTCGGGCGACTACACGATTCGTCTGTGGGACACGCTGCCGCTGCACCAGCGGCGGGCGAAGGGCGCGGTCATGCAGGAACCGAGAGCGCCCGACACCGGATACGCCAATCGACGGGAACTCACTGACGACACGGATCTACGATAAGACGCCGAGCCTCGGCGTCCGGCCTGAACGCGAGACCGGGACCCCGACTCGGAGTCCCGGCGTTGAACTCCCCGAACCCAACGGTTTCGAACGGTTGTCGGCAGAGTCGGGGCGGACGAGAACACGATGCCTGCGGCCCGGACGGCCCGGACGGCGCGATCGGTGTGCGCCGGCCGAGCCGGTACGATACTGCCCCAACCGAAAGGGGCTGCTCCATGCGGCACGTCCTCCATGCAATGCTGCTCGCAATCGGCATCTCCTCCACATGCCGCGGCCAGGTCCTCACTCCTGTCGGACCGCTTCCCGCGGCGCACGCGATCCCCGAGACCGTCGATCTTGCCGGCAGCTTCACGTTTCGGATGTGCGTGAAATTGGACGCACCTCCCGAGGGACTTCCCACGCTCGCCGCGAACAA
>JBDHIW010000066.1:0-16615 GCA_039587215.1 Gemmatimonadota bacterium
CGGGTGCGGCGGCGGCGATCGCGTCCGCGAAGTGCCCCGCCGCCTCTACAGAAATCGGGTCGGCGGCGATGACGCCGTCCGGCGTCACGACGAACACGCCGACGTGAGACGCGAAGCGGAAGCGATAGACACCGTCGGCGACTTCGGAGGTCTCCGTATCGACCTCCTGCGCGGCCGCCGCAGACGCGGCGACCAGACCGACGACGGCACCGTTCACGAGTGCGCGGGCGAACGAACGCATGACGATCCTCCAGACGTAGGGCATCCTCGACCTCGGACGGACGATCACATATGATGTGGCGTGGGCGCCGAGGGCGCCAATGCGGACGACGGACGACGGGAGGATTCCATGGCACTGCAGCTCACGTATCTGGGCCACTCCGGCTTCTTGCTTTCCGACGGATCGGTGACGGTGGCGATCGATCCCTTCCTCTCCGGCAACCCGCTGGCCCCGATGGCCGTCGACGACGTCGCGTGCCAGGCCATCGTGCTCACGCACGGCCACCCGGATCACATGGCGGACGCCGAGGCCATCGCCACGGCCAACGGGGCGACGGTGTTCGGCGCGTGGGAAATCCACGAGTACCTCAGTGAACGCGGGATCGCGACGGAGCCGATGAACCACGGGGGACGCGTGGAGGCTCCGTGGGGGTGGGTCGCCTTCACGCAGGCCATTCACTCCTCGTCGTTCGAGGGGCGCTACATGGGCGCAGCGTGCGGCGCGGTGCTGGATCTGGGCGGGGTGCGCGTGTACCACTGCGGCGACACCGACCTCTTCAGCGACATGAAGCTCATCGCCGAGATCTACCGGCCCGACATCGCGATGATTCCGATCGGCGACCGCTTCACCATGGGGCCGGAGCTCGCGTCCCGGGCGGCCGAGTGGATCGGGCCGCAGGTCGCCATCCCGGTCCACTACAAGACCTTTCCCGTGCTGGTGCAGAGCGCCGAGGCGTTCACGCCGAAGAACGTGGCCGTCCGCGAGATGCAGCCCGGCGAGGTGTGGAACTACATCTGACGTAGCCGGACCGCACCGCTCGCCCCGGGGAGTCGGCGCGCCTATCTTTGCGTCGTGTCAGACACCCTGCAGAAACTCACGGAGGCCCTCGCCGGTCGATATCGGATCGATCGGGAGGTCGGACGCGGCGGGATGGCCACGGTGTACGCAGCCCACGACGAGCGGCACGACCGCTCCGTGGCCCTCAAAGTGCTGCATCCGGAACTGAGCGCCTTGCTCGGGGCGGAGCGATTCCTTCAGGAAATCCGCATCACGGCCAAACTGCACCACCCGCACATTCTTCCGCTGTACGACTCGGGAGACGCGGATGGGTTCCTGTACTACGTCATGCCCTTGGTGGAGGGGGAGTCGCTCCGCGACCTCCTGAACGCCGAACAGCGCCCGTCGCTTGTCGACTCGCTCCGTCTGGCCCGCGAGGCCGCGATGGCACTCGACTATGCGCACCGCCAGGGCATCGTGCACCGTGACATCAAGCCCGAAAACATCCTGATCGACGACGGCCATGCCATGGTCGCCGACTTCGGCATTGCGCGAGCCGTGTCCACGGCCGGCGGCGAGCACCTCACCCAAACCGGACTGGCCGTCGGCACACCGGCCTACATGAGCCCGGAGCAGTCGACCGGGAGCGACGTGGACGGGCGCAGCGACATCTTCTCGCTCGCCTGCGTGCTGTACGAGATGATCACGGCTCGCGCGCCGTTCGACGGTGCTACGCCACAGGAAGTCATCGCGCGCCGATTGACCGAAGACGCCGAGCCACCGTCGAGTTACCGCACCGATACGCCGCACGATCTCGACACGCTCCTGATCCGGGCGCTGGCCACGCACGCCGAAGAGCGATTCGCGACCGCGGGCGAGATGGCGGAGGCACTCGAACGGCTTCTTGCCGTCGGGACGGCGCCGCTCCTGCCCGCGCGGCGGCGGCGGTGGCCGATCGTGGCAACCGCCGCCGCCGTCGTCCTGGCGGGCGTCGTGGTCGTTCAGCAGCGCGAGGCGGTGCGTCGGGCCGAGATTGCGACGCTCGACTCCCTGGGCACGCTGCTGGCCGCCTCCGACTTCGACGCGATGGCCTCGTATGTCGCGGCGCACGACGTCGCCCTGGACGCCGGATTCCTCGATGGTCTGCGAGATTCCACCGCCGGGAGAGTGACCGTGGACGTCGGGGCCGCCGGAACCGCGCTGCAGATCGACCGCGTACCGCGTCGCGGCCCGGTCGTGGCAGGACCCGAAGGCGTGACGCCGTTCGACGGGTGGCTCGTGGCCGGCGAATGGATCGTCCGAGTCGGATCGGCCGAGGCACCCATGCTGGTCCTCCCGCTCACCGTACGGGCCGGAGTGCCGGTCGCCCTGACCCCGGTCCTGCCGCCGGACGACGCCGATGGAATGGTGGTGGTGTCCGCCGGAGCCGACCCGCGCGACGGGGCGACACTCGAGGCATTCCTGATCGACCGGACCGAAGTCACCAACGCCGCCTATCTCGAGTTCGTCACGGCGGGCGGCTACGGCGATCTCGACCTCTGGCCCGAGACGATGGCCATCGACGGCGTGCGGGTGCCGAGGCGGCAGGCACTGCGTTCGTTCGTCGATCGGTCCGGACTGCCGGGGCCGAGCGAGTGGCGGGGCGGGACCTTTCCCGAGGGCACGGCTCTGTACCCGGTGAGTGGCGTCTCGTGGTACGAGGCCGCCGCCTACGCCGAGTGGGCGGGCAAGCGGCTGCCGTCGGCCGCCGAGTGGTTTCGTGCCGCCGTGGGGGACAGCATGCGCGCGTACCCGTGGGGCGACGATGTGATGTCCGTGGACCGCCGCGCCAACATCGGCGCGGAAGGCACGCTCACCGCCGTGGGCAGCTACCCGTCCGGAGCGAGCCCGTTCGGCGCCCTCGACATGGCGGGAGGTGTCCGGGAGTGGACCGCGACCGCCGAGGGCGACGGCCACGTCACGGTCGGGGGGTCCTGGCCCGAACCGATGTATGCCTTCTCGATGCTGCGAACACGCGCCGACGGCTCACGACGGACGAACGTCGGGTTTCGGCTCGTCCGTCCCCTGACGATGGAGAACGCCCAACCATGATCCGCTCGACCGGCACACTCGTCCTGCTCTTCGCCATCACGACCGCCGCCGAAGCGCAGAACCGCGCCGTCGATCAGTGGCTCACCGCCCCGGTGGACGATGCGACCTACGCGACCTACCTGGAGTTCTTCCGCTTCGACGACGCCACCCCGTTCGATGCGGTGACGTCGGTCGAAGCAGACGGCGACCTCACCGTGGAGCATGTGACGTTCACGAGTACGCCCGGCGAGCGGGTGACGGCCCGCCTCTATCACCCGGTCGGGGCCCCATTCGGCCTCCGCTCGGCCATCTACCTGCACGGCGGCGGGCCGCTCGGCAAGGACGGGTCCCGCGCGAACCTCCGACTGCTCGCGCGGGCCGGATGGACCGTGTTCGCGATCGACATGCAACACTACGGCGAGCGCAATACGGGGCTGTTGACCACGTTTGCCTCCGAAGAGAAAGGCGACAGGCTGTACAACCGGCCCGGCGTCTACCTCGCATGGATGACCCAGAACGTGAAGGACGTGGGCCGCTCCTTCGACTACCTGGTCGACGAACGGGGCGTCGCCCCGGATCGCGTCGTGCTCGTCGGGTTCAGCCGCGGAGGCACGGTCTCGATGGTGGTCGGCGGCGCGGAGCCGCGGCTGGCCGGTGTCGTGATCCTGCACGGCGGCCACTTCGACTTCGTCGAGCGGGGGCACTCCCCCGCCGCGTGCCCGGCCAACTACATCGGCCGCATTGCCCCCCGTCCACTGTTCATGATCAACCCGACGGCGGACGACGATTTCTTCCCGGAAACGTCGGTGCACCCGCTACAACGCCTCGCGGGCGCGAACGCGCAGTTCCGCTGGAACGACGAGACGTCCCACGGGATCCTCGACGACGGCGACCGCGCTGCGCTGATCGACTGGCTGCGTCGCACGTTCCCGTGACCGACCCGGTCAACGTCGCGGAGTATGAGGCGCTCGCGCGCGAGCGCGTCGAGCCCGGGGCGTGGGACTACATCGCCGGCGGTGCGGGGGACGAGATCACGCTCGTTCGCAACCAAGCGGCGTTCCGGAAGCTGCCGCTGCACCCGCGCGTCCTCGTTGACGTCTCCGACGTCGACCCACGCTGCACCGTGCTGGGGCGATCCCTCGACCTCCCCATTCTGATCGCGCCGACCGGGTTCCAGACTCTGAGCCACCCCGACGGAGAGCTGGCCACCGCACGCGCGGCCGCCGCCAGCGGCACCGTCATGGTCTTGAGCACCTACTCCGCCTACACATTGGAAGACGTCGCGTCCGCATCCACCGGTCCCAAGTGGTTCCAGCTCTATTGCTACCGCGACCGGGGCGTGACGGCACGGCTCGTCGAGCGGGCGGAGGCCGCCGGGTACGAGGCCATCTGCGTCACGGTCGACCTGCCCCGCGTCGGACACCGCGAGCGCGACCTGCGCAGCGGATTCCAGCTGCCGCCCGAGGCGCACCCCAGGAACTTCGACGGGCTCGTCGACGCCGACGCAGCGGCGGCCGGACTCGGCTTCGCGGAGTACATCGGCACGCTGGTCGACCCCTCGCTGACGTGGGAGATCGTCGACTGGCTGCGGTCGGTCACCTCGCTCCCCATCGTGCTCAAGGGCATCCTGCGCGCCGACGACGCCGTGCGCGCGGCGGATGCCGGCGTAAACGCCGTCATCCTGTCGAACCACGGCGGCCGTCAGTTGGACACCGTGCCGGCGCCGATCGAGGTCCTCCCGACGGTGCGCATGGCCATCGCCGACCGCATGCCGCTCCTCATCGACGGAGGGGTACGCCGAGGCACGGATGTCCTCAAGGCGATCGCCCTGGGCGCATCGGCCATACTCATCGGTCGACCGAGTGTCTGGGGGCTCGCGGCCGGGGGCGAGGCCGGCGTCGCGGCCGTGCTGCGCCTGCTTCACGACGAGTTCACGCTCGCCATGGCGCTGTGTGGATGTCGCGACGTGGCGGACATCGACTCAAGTTTGATCACCGGGTTCGGCGGCCGCGCCGCCGACTGACGAGACTTCCGAGGAGGACACCACCATGCGTACCGCATCATGGATCGCACTCGCCACCCTCGTCACGGCTGCCTGTTCGAACGGACTACAGACCGAGGTCGACGCGTTCCTGCAGGAGTATGACGCCACCTACCAGGAACTCGGATACGAGTGGAGCCTCGCGGAGTGGGCATCGAACACCCGCATCGTCGATGGCGACACGACGAATGCGACCCGCACGAAGGCCGCGTACGAGGCGTTTCTCGCATTCGTCGGTGCAACCGACAATATCGAGACGATTCGCGGATACCTCGCGGACCGCGACCGACTCAGCCCCATGCAGGTTCGGCAGCTGGAGCAGATGCTGTACGAAGCCGGCGGCGGCCCGCAGACCGTCCCGGACATCGTCAGTGCGCGCGTTGCCGCCGAGACCGAGCAGACCGAACAGCTCTACGGGTTCGAGTTTCGAATCGGCAACCGGGCGGTCACCCCCAACGAGATCGACGCCGTGCTCCGGGAGAGCCGCGACCTGCGGGCGCGACAGCGCGCGTGGGAGGCCTCCAAGGCGGTCGGACCCGCGCTGAAGGACGGCATCGTGCGACTGCGCGACCTCCGCAACCAGACGGTGCAGGCGCTGGGCTACGACGACTACTTCGCCTACCAGGTGTCGTCCTACGGCATGACGACGGACGAGATGCTCGCCCTGACGGATCAGCTCGTCGAGGAGCTTCAGCCGCTGTACCGCGAGATTCACACGTGGGCGCGCCACGAGCTTGCCGCCCGTTACGACGCCGCGGTGCCCGACCTCCTCCCGGCGCACTGGCTGCCCAACCGCTGGGCCCAGGACTGGGGCGCGCTCGTGTCGGTGGAGGGCATCGATGCGGACGGCGCCATCGGCCAGCACGACGCCGCATGGGTCGTGGAGCAGGGCGAGGAGTTCTACCGGAGTCTCGGCTTCGACCCGTTGCCCGACGGGTTCTGGGAGCTCTCGTCGCTCTACCCGCTGCCCGCCGATGCCGACTACCTACTGGTACGAGACGTCGCACCACGAGCTGGGGCACGTCTATTACTACATGAGCTACTCGAACCCCGACGTGCCGCTCGTGCTGCGCGCCGGCGCCAACCGCGCCTATCACGAGGCCATCGGCAGCATGATCGGCCTGGCCGCGATGCAGCGGCAGTTCCTCGTCAACCGCGGACTCGCCCCCGCCGACGCGCAGATCGACGAGATCGCCAAGCTGCTGCAGGAGGCCCTCAACTACGCCGTCTTCATTCCGTTCGCTGCGGGAACGATGACGCGGTTCGAGCACGCGCTGTATGCCCAAGACCTCTCACCGGACGAGTTCAACGCGACCTGGTGGGCGCTGGTGCGCGACTATCAGGGCGTGGTTCCGCCGACACCGCGGGGTGAGGAGTGGGCCGACGCGCTGACCAAGACGCACATCAATGACGATGCGGCACAGTACTACGACTACGCGATCGCCAACGCTCTGCTCTTCCAGATGCACGACCACATCGCGCGGGAGATTCTCCAGCAGGATCCGCACGACACGGACTATTTCGGCAGTACCGCCGTGGGTGACTTCCTCCGCGCGCTGATGGCGCCGGGCGCGAGCCGGCCGTGGCGGGACGTCCTGCGTGAGACCACCGGACGCGAATTGGACGCCGTGGCGATGGTGGACTACTTCCAGCCGCTGCAGGACTGGCTGCAGGAACAGAACCGCACCCGCACGGCGACGCTCCCCTGACGACCGAGGTGTGCCGCCCGGCCGGCCCCCGGCCGGGCACCCGCCTCGCCTTCCCGGACCCGCTTCGAGACTGGACGTTCTCATGAGTCACCGCCTCCCGATCCTCGGCGTCGTCACCGCCGCCATGCTCTCCGCTCCGCTCACCGCGCAGGAGATGCAGTGGGAAGACTACGAACCTCGCTCGACCCTCGTCGTGCCCGCCCACCCCCGCACGGCGGCTCGGTTTCCGTTCGTGGACGCGCACGCTCACCCGAGCTCGCGTCTCACGCCGACCGGCGTCGATTCCCTGGTCCGGGAGATGGACGCGATGAACATGGCGGTGATGGTGAACCTGAGTGGTCGCTCGGGCGAGCGGCTCCGCCAGATCATCGCCAACCTGCAGGGCCGCTATCCCGACCGCTTCGTCGTGTTCGCGAATCTCGACTACGGCGACATCGACGACCCCGCGTGGGGCGCGCGAGCCGCCGCGCAGCTCGAGGAGGACGTTCGCGCCGGCGCCGCGGGCCTCAAGATCTTCAAGAACCACGGCATGACCGTGGTCGACGGCGACGGTCGGCGCATCCCCACCGACGACCCGCGCTTCGACCCGGTGTGGGCCATGGCCGGGGAGCTCGGTATCCCCGTTCTGATTCACACCGCCGATCCCCATCAGTTTTGGGAACCGCACGATCGTTTCAACGAGCGATGGTTCGAGCTCAAGGAGCGTCCCCGCCGCATCCGCCCCCCGGACCGGTTCCCGCCGTGGGAAACGATGATGCAAGAGCAGTGGAACGTCTTCCGCCGGCATCCGGGCACGACGTTCATTGCGGCGCATCTCGCGTGGCTCGGCGGTGACCTCGGGCGGCTCGGGCAGCTCATGGACGAGCTGCCGAACATGTACACGGAACTCGGCGCCGTCCTCGGCGAGATCGGACGGCAGCCGCTGACGGCCCGGGCCTGGTTCGAGCGGTATCAGGACCGCGTGCTCTTCGGCAAAGACGCGCTGCAAGCCAGCGAGTACCACGTGTACTTCCGCACGCTCGAGACCGACGACGAGTACTTCGACTACTACCGCAAGCGTCACGCGTTCTGGAAGCTGTACGGGCTGGCGCTTCCGGACTCCGTCCTACAGAAGGTGTACTACGAGAATGCCGCCCGGATCATCCCCGCCTTGGATCGCCGCCGTCTGCCGATGCCAGCAGAGGCGGCCGCCGCGACCGAGGTGGCCGACCGGATCGTGGATGCGCTGGCCGCCGAGGCGGGTGAGCACGCCATCGTGCGGTACGACCCCGCGATCGTGAGCGACGTACCGCGGGCCGTCGGTACCGCCCTGCACGCGGCCGAGGTCACGGTGGACTACATGCCGTTCGGACCGGTGCCGGGGTTCGCCGAACGGCTCCGGCAGGCCAGCATCTACGTCATGCTCCCCACCGCCTCGCCGACCGCCGTCACTGCCGAGCAGGCGGAGGAACTCGGGCGGTGGCTCGACGCCGGGGCGGGCCGTCAGCTGCACTTCCACTGGGCCGGCGGCACCGTCGCGGCCGACGGGCAGCCCGGCGCACACTCACCGAGCTACGACGCGGTCTACACGCGCGCGCTGGCGATCGACTACGCGGCACTCGCGGCGGCCCAGCGGGGTGCCGCCGAGCTGCTTCGCCGTGGCGAGGTGCGCGTCTCGACACCGGCCGGCACCGACCTTCGCTTCCGGGTGGACGACCGGCCCATCAACATGCAGGCGGGCGACGCTTCCCTCGACGCGATGCAGACGGCCCGTGTCCGCATCGACCGGGAGATCGAACTGCCGGCCGGCGTCATCCGGGTCGCGCCCATCGAAGCCTCCGTCTCCGGCGTCGTGGCGATTCCCGAAATGCGGACGGGCGACGGGGTGGCCCGCGGCGTGCGCCTCGAATTCGCCGCCGGGCGCCTGACCGCCGCGGACGCCGAGAGCGGAGCGGAGCTGGTCACCCGCTGGCTCGACGCCACGCCCGCGCTCCGTCAGTTCCGTGAGTTCGGCCTCGGATTCAACCCCGCCCTCACCCCGCCCACCGCCGAACCCTGGATTCCCTATTACGGGTACGGCGCGGGAGTCGTGCGCCTCAGCCTCGGCGACAATTCCGAGCTGGGCGGGGCCACGACGGGAGGAGCGTTCCGGTGGTTCCTCTTCACCGATGCGACGGTGGAAGCGGACGGCCGCGTGCTCGTCCGCGACGGACGACTCGCGGACGGCGATCGGTGAGGCCGTGAGTCCCTCGACGCCGTCGAGTCCGGTGATCCTCGTCGACGAAAACGATCGCCCGCTCGGCAGTGACGCGAAGCTCGCCGTACATCGAGACGGCCGGCTGCATCGCGCCTTTTCGGTCTTCGTGTTCGACGAAGCGGGCCGCGTGCTCCTGCAGCGGCGGGCCCGCGCCAAGTACCACTCGGGCGGAAAATGGGCCAACACATGCTGCGGGCATCCCGAGCCGCAGACGGACATCCTGGAGGCGGCCGCCCGTCGCCTGCAGGAGGAGATGGGATTCCGGTGCCCGCTGCACGAGGTCGGTCGGTTCACGTATCGGGCAGATCTGGACGGGGGGCTGATCGAGCATGAAGTCGATCACGTGCTGGTGGGACAGACGACCCTGACGCCGCGACCCGACCCGCGAGAAGTCGAAGCGTGGCGCTGGACATCACTCGCCGAACTACAACGGGATTTGGCCGCCGCGCCGGAGCGTTTCGTCGTGTGGCTCCCCCCTGCGCTCGCCCTCGCAGCGGACGCGCGGGAGGCGCTCGACCGGTAGCTAGTCGCGCCCCTCGAGCTTCTGCCGCAGGAGGTCCTGCGCCACCGCCATGAAGCTCTGCTCACTCACGAGCCCGACGAGCTTCCCATCCTTGATCACGGGCAGCGCGGACACGCGGTGCTTGCGCATGAGCTCGATGGCGTCGACGGACGGGGTCTCCGGCGTCACCGACACGGGATCGACCGACATGACGGACCGCACCGGCAGCGCTTCCGTGGGGGTGAGTCCACCCTGGGCGAGGAGCCGCACGATCGATCGGTAGGACACGATGCCGACCAGGTTGTGTTCGGTGTCCTCGATCAACACCTGTCGCAGCTGCTTTCGGTCCATCATGAAGGCCACACGGTCGACGAGCTCGTCCTCCGTCACCGTGAAGAGCTCCGTGGTCATCACCTGCTCCACCCGCGCGTGCGCGCCTTCCCACCCGTGGCTTCCGCCCAGCTCCGCGGGGGGCCACTGGTGCACCGGCAGGCCTTCGGCCTGTCGATCCGCCGTCACCATGGTGAGGGCAGTGAGCCGTTCGGCCATGCTGCCGGCGTCCTTGAGCCTCCCAAACGACTCGACGAGCCAGTTGGCCCCCGTGCGCCCACTCGCCACCCTGGCTTCCACGACGCCCAGCCGGGCCTGGATCTCCGACTCCGCGATCCCGACGTCGCGCAGCCCTTCCGCGGCCATCGGCAGGAGCGTATCGAGAATCAGGTCGGACGCGCTCACGGTCGCGCCATCCAGCCACGTGAACCCGGTCTTCAGACCGTAGCGCGCCGCGGCGACGAAGTTGGCGCGCGCGTCGTCGAACTCCATGCGGTCGGACACGTCGCCGACCTCATCCAGCAGTCCGAGCACGACGCCACACCAGAACGCCGCGTTGGCCACCTCGTCGGCGATCGACGGACCGGCGGCCAGATAGCGGCATTCGATGCGGAGATGGGGCTTCCCGTCCAGCACGCCGTAGCACGGACGATTCCAGCTGTACACGGTGGAGTTGTGCAGCTGGAGCGCCTGAAGCAGCGGCGGCTCGCCGGCCTCCAGCTTCGCCATCGCGTCTTCGCTGACCGGCCGGGTCAGCAACACCGGAAACCGGGCGACATCCTCCTGGAACAGCTCGAGCACCGACCGCTCGACCCATCGGTCACCGAAGCGCACGCGCGGGGTGAGTTCCCGGAGATGCGGGGTCGCCCGCCGGGTGTCGATGGACTGCTGGAACAGCGCGATCCGCGTTTCGCGCCACAGGCGACGGCCGAACAGCAGCGGCGAATTGGCCGCCGAGGCCAGCACCGGTCCCGCGAGCGCCTGCGCCGCGTTGTAGACGGGCCCGAACTCTTCGTGACCCACCTGCAGGTGTATCTGGAAGCTGGTGTTGCACGCTTCGAGCATGACGGAATCGTGCTCGATGTGCAGGGAGTCCGCGCCCTCGAGTCGAAGCGTGTAGGGCGCACCACCTCGAAGGCGCCCCGTCGCATCGTTGAGTGCGCGATACCGAGCGAAGGGCGTGATGTTGTCGAGCGAGAGATCGGACTTGCCCAGCGACGGGAGAATCCCCGTCATGACCGGGCGCGCGCCTTCGAGCCGCGCGGCGTCCCGAACCTGCTGCAGCATCGCCGCGAGCGTGTCCTCGAGCTCACGGAAGCAGGATCCGGCCAGCTCCACCGGCGGCAGGTTCATCTCGAGATTGAACCGGGCGAGCTCGGTCGTGAACCGATCGTCGTCCAGCCGCGCCAGGCCCTCCGTTGCCACCGGCGCAACGCGACCCGTGTCGCCGATGAGAAAGAGCTCCTGTTCGGCGCCGAGCCGCCGCGGGCAACACTCGATCATGCCGCGCGCGAGGAGTTCCTCGAGCGCGTGCAGATCGTGCAGCACGGCCTTCGTGAATCGCCGCGTTCCCTCGGCGCTCAGATCCGGCACCACGTCGTGCACGCCCACGAGCGAACTCCCTCCGATCCGGGTCGAGACTCCGGCTAACGTACGAGCCCGCACGCGCGGTCGGTAGACCTGGAGATCACCCCGGGCATCCGCTTACTTTCGCCCCGAGCCATGAACCCCGAACCGCCGTCCCCGACCGACCGGCCCAGCGACCCCCGCACGGCCATCCGCACCAGCACCCCGACGGCGGGCGCGCTGCCGCGGGATCTGCTGGAGCAAGCCTCCCGGCGGCTCGGCGTCCTGGCCCTCATCTGGGCAGGGCTGTGGGCCCTGGCCCTGGTGGTGAACAACCTGATCGACCCGCTCGTGACCCCGGGGCAAACCATCGACGACGCGTTCCCCGTCCCGGGCAACGCCGTCGCCGCACTGATGATCGTGGTGTCGGTACTCCTCTTCGCCTACACCCGTCATCAGGCCTGCGACTGCGAGGTGTCGCTGAACCTCGGTCTCGGGTACGAAGTCGCGCTTGCCGCGGCCATCGGTTTCCTGAACCAGGTGACGCCCAACACCACGGCGGAAGGCGTCTCGTGGATCTGCGTGCTCGTACTCGTACACGCCATGGTCGTGCCGACCACGCCGCTCCGGATTCTCGCGGCCGGGCTCTTGGCCGCCTCCATGGATCCCCTGGGTTACATCGTCGCCACGATGCGGGGGGCGGACCCGACGCTGCTGTCGGAAGTGCTGCGCTACGCCCTGCCCAACTACATCTGCGCGGGCATCGCGCTCGCGTCGACGCAGATCTACATGGGGCTCGGCCGGCAGGTGCAGGACGCGCGCGAGCTCGGGAGTTATCGCCTGGGCGATCTGCTCGGTCGCGGGGGCATGGGAGAGATCTTCCGCGCGGACCACCGTATGCTGCGGCGGCCGGCCGCGGTCAAGCTGATTCGACCGGACGCGCTGGGGCACGGTGCGGGCGAGCCGCCCGACGTGATCGCGCGGCGGTTCCGGCGCGAAGCGGAGGCGGCCGCCAGTCTGCACTCGCCGCATACGATCGCCCTGTACGACTTCGGCGTGACGGAGAGCGGCGATCTCTACTACGTGATGGAACTACTTCGCGGCCTCAACCTGGAGTCCCTGGTCGAACGGTTCGGCCCGATTCCGCAGGGACGCGCCATCCATTTCCTCCGGCAGGCCTGCGAGTCCTTGTCCGAGGCACACGCGATCGGCCTGCTCCATCGGGACATCAAGCCAGCCAACCTCTATTCGTGCCGGGTCGGCATCGAGACGGACTTCATCAAGGTGCTCGACTTCGGCCTGGTCAAGGCTCTGCCGCGGAGCGGGGCCGAAGAGACGCGGATCACCGGCGAGCATATGACGACCGGAACCCCGGCGTTCATGGCGCCCGAACTCGCCCTCGCGGAAGACGCCGACCATCGCGCCGACATCTACGCGTTGGGCTGTGTGGCGTACTGGTTGGTGACGGGTGACCTCGTCTTCACCGCCGCGCATCCGATGAAGGTGATGCGGGCGCACGTCGACGAGACGCCGGCGCCGATCTCGACGAGGACGGAACTGCCGATCAGCGCCGACTTCGAGGCGGTCGTCGCGGCCTGCCTGGCCAAGGACCCCGATGCTCGACCGGCGTCCGCCGCGGACCTCGCTGCACGTCTCGCGGCCTGCACCAACAGCGAGCCGTGGACGGCCAAGGACGCCGAACGGTGGTGGCGGCGCAACCTCCCCGAATACGGGGCGGCCGCAGGCTGACGGTCAGCCTGCTCGCGCCGTCGGGGCCGGCACGTTCACGAGCAGCACTCGACGGCAGCATCCCGGACACCCGAACTCCAGCACCACCTCGCGGCCACACTCGACCGGCCAGTCCACCGCGACGAGCTGACTCTCACACCGCGGACACGGCAGCCGCGTTCCCGGCGTCGTGATGAGCCGCGCAATCGTCCCTTTTTCTGCCAGCGTGTAGTCGTCGGGCTTGGGCCGCTCTTCATGCTGCAGCATCGGTGGTCGAGTGTCTCTCCACATGGTGCCTCCTTGCGCCAGTGCGGCGTCGCGCCGCACGGCCCATGGTGTGCAATCCGCGGGCCACACCGATGAAGGTGTGATCTGCGTCACATGGCAGTGGTGAGACGACGGAAGCACCGGAGCCGCCCATCGGGCGGCACGGCCCCAGCGCTAGCTGCCGCCGTGGCCCGGATCCGGGCTTCCCCTCTTCCCCGGTTCGGGGAAGACGACGGCACCGGGCGGGTTCTTCCGCCACGGCTGATCGCTGGTGACCTCGCGGGCCGCCAGCTTGCCGGCGCGCATCGCGAGGTCGTCGCTGGACCCCTTGGGGACGGTCAGCTGGGGCTCGTGCGCATGGTGCTCCTCGCGATACATGTGCAGGGTGCGCGTCGGGAAGGCGAACTGCACTCCCAGCCGATCGGCGAGCCGAACGATGTCCACCAGGAGACGCTCTCGCTCGCGCAGCTCGGTCGACCAGTCGGGTACTTCGTGGAACACGTAGAGCAGCACGTTGATGCTCGAGTCCCCGAAATCGCTGCACCACACCTGGTAGTAGTCCTTGCGGGTGTACGGATGGCGGCGCACTAGCTCACGCAGCCCCTCCGTGAAGGCAAGCAGTTGCTCCGGTGTCGTGTCGTATTGGACGCCGAGGACGGTCTTCCAGCGACGGTATTGCCGCCGGCCGTAGTTGTCGACGGTCGCCCGCACCAGCGCCGCGTTGGGGACCGTCACCAGCGAATTGTAGAACGTGCGGACGCGCGTCGAGCGGAAGCCCAGCTCTTCGACCGTACCCTCCACGTCTCCCACCACGACCCAGTCACCCACCTCGAACGGCCGGTCGAGCACGACGGCGACGGACCCGAACAGGTTCTCGATCGTATCCTTGGCTGCGAAGGCGAACGCCAAACCGCCGATGCCGAGACCGGTCAGCAGCGGCACGATGTTGATGGACAGATGCTGGGCGCCGTAGATGATGCCGAACGCGACGACGATCAGCTTGGCGGTCTTGCGAAGCAGGGGGACGAGGATGTCGTCGAACTTGCTTTCGGTCTCCCGCGACTTCGCAAGCAGGACTTCTCCGACCAGATCGACCAGGCGCCACGCCGTCAGGGTCCCCGCAAGCACCAGGAACAGGCCGATGGCGGTGAGCGCCGTGTCCCGTGCGGCATCCGGCAGCGCCAAGATCCGCACGAACACCCACCAGAGTACCGCCATCGCCAGCAGGCCGAGTCCACGCACGAATCCGCTGGCAACCTCCCGGTCCAGGGACGCGTGGAATCGGTGGGTCAGCCGACGCGCGACCGGGGTGAACAGGAAACGGACCACCTGATCGGCCACGACACCGAGGAAGATCAGGATCGCAAGGCCCAGCCACTGCCAGTACCGGAGCCCTACGAACTCGCCGGCCTGCAGGGCGGCCGGCACGAACTCCCGAACCCAGGCCGGCGCCTCGAGGAGTTCTTCGTTGGCTTCGACCGCCGCACGCCGGTCCTGGAGCACCGCGCTCAGTTCCGCGATGCCCGCCACGGTCGCGGCGGAGAAGCGCCACGATCCGTCGAGCTGACGGGTGAACGCGATGACCTGGTTCCCGACGTCGACTTCCGCGAGAATGGCCTCGTCCTCCGGGGTGAACGCGCGCGGGAAGAAGGTGTAACGCTCCGTATCGGGGCCGAGCGCTCCCGCGTCGGGCAGGTCGTCAGGCTCGATGAGGCGAATGTGGTTGAGCGCCGACCACAGCTGTCTCGCCGCACGCCGGGCCTCCTCCGACCCTGCGGAGACGCCGAGTTCCGTGAGATCCATCGTCGCGATGGCTCTCGGCAGCGCGGATGCATCCCCGTCTCGAACGGCGTTGACGGCGTCCAGGAACGTGAACATGGTCGCCCGCGGGCTGCCGAGCCCGTCGGTTTGGGCCTGGACCGGCGCTCCCCCGAGGAGGAACAGCGCGGCGGTGACGGTCAGTAGGTGTCGCGTCATGGTTGGATGCTGGTTCGGGTGGGTGGCAACTTAAGGCGCGATCCCTCCCACGCACCACCCCGCCACGGCATGCCCGTGGCACACGAGTTGCTGTCTTAGGGGACTCCCGGGGCGGACCCTTGCGTCCACGCCGGGTGTTGTCGACTATGGACCGTCCGTACACGTCCTCACCAGGTCGGGAGACCGTTTTGGCTGAAATGCTTGTCGGCGAGGCCCACGACCGCGTCAAACTCAAGGATTTCCGCATCGAGCAGGCCGACGGCCGCTGCTCGGGGCGCGTGCAGGTGTCGTGGAACGGTGCCGACGGCTTCGTCGGCGAAGCCGACGGAGAAGATGACGAGGTCGGTCGGCTGGGCTGTGCCGCCCGTGCGACAGCCGCTGCGCTCGAGCAAGCGGTCGAGGGTCGCGCGGTCATCGGCGTCGACGGCGTGCGCCAAATCTCCGGATTCGAGACCGTCCTCGTGACGGTCGCCGTCTCGTTCAGCACGGAGTCGATGGACGAGCGCGTGTCGGGCTGCGCTGCCGTGAAGGGGCATGCGGGCCGCGGCGCCGTGCTGGCGGTCCTGAGCGCGACGAATCGCCTGCTCGTTCGTGCCTTCGGTGTCCGCGCCTGACGCGCCTCGCTAGAACCCGATCGTCATCCCCATCCGAATCGCCACGTAGTTCGCCGAACTCCGGATCGGAAACACCGTGACGGATCCGTCCGGATTGTCGACGACCCCTCCCTTGGTCAGGTAAGTCACCACCCCGTTGTAGACGTACCGCCCTGATCCGCCCAGCGCGATGGGGCGCCGCCCGCTCGTGATGCGCCACGTAAAGCCGGCACCGGCACTCAGCGACGCGGTCCAGTCGTCGAAGTTCGTCGTGGATGCGAAATCGTCGACGTTGGCCGACCCGCTCACTGAGGAAATCGTCGCAAAGTCGGCGAAGCCGGCCGTCGCAAACGCATAGGGGCGCAGCCGGCCGCTCAGGAACGTGACCTGAGGTCCCGCGCCAAATCCGAAGATCCAGTTGTCGGTCGTAACGTCCACTACGATCCGGCCGGTAGACGGCAGAAGCGGGACCTGGAATCGCTCGTGCCCGTAGAGGGCGGCGGAGCCTTCGAACCGCAGTCCGAAATGGCGCCGCTGATCGAGTTGCCAGAGGAAGGAGACGTTCAGGCCACCGCCGAGATCCACGAACTGCTGGAAGT
>JBDHIW010000067.1:0-11938 GCA_039587215.1 Gemmatimonadota bacterium
GCAGGCCGGCGGGATGTTGTATATCGCGATGAAGTACGTCGAGGGCCGTGCCCTCGACGAGATTCTCGAGGCGCAGGGGCCGCTCGCGATTCCCACCGTCCTCGCGGTTATGCGTGCCATGACCGGGGCGCTTGCGTACGCCCATCGGGAGGGCATCGTGCACCGCGACATCAAGGGCGCCAACATCCTGGTGGAGAAGGGCGGCCGCGTCCTCGTGTCGGACTTCGGCATCGCGCGCGGGTCCGAGGACAAGACGCTCACCGCCACCGGTGCCGTGATCGGCACGCCGACGTTCATGAGCCCCGAACAGTGCTCCGGCGAGAAGGTCGGGCCGCAGAGCGACCAGTACTCGATGGGCATCCTGCTCTTCCAGATGCTCACGGGCGAGGTCCCCTTCGACGCCGACTCGGTGATGGGCATCCTGCACCACCACTTCTTCACGCCGCTCCCCGACGTGCGTGGCGTCCGGGACGACGTGCCGCAGGCGCTCGTCGACGTCGTGCTGCGTGCGACGGCGAAGAAGCCCGACGACCGGTTCGCGTCGACCGACGACATGCTGCACGCGATCGAGGCGATCCCGTTCAGCGACCAGGACCGCCGCCAGACGCGGGAGACGCTGAGTCGGCTCGCGGAGGGCGAGAAACTGCCGCTCGTGCGGACACGGTCGCTCCCGCCGCTCGGCACCCCGCGCGAGTTCACCGTCTCGGGCGAGACGGTCAAGGTGCAGGCGCCCGCGAAGCACAGCCGCTGGCCGATTTGGGCGGGCGCGATCGGCGGGCTCGCCGTGGCGGCGGCCGCGGGCGTCTGGAGCGGGGTGATCCCGCTCGGCGGCGGCGAACCCGCACCGACCGAGCCCGCCGCTTCGGTGTTGACCCCGACGCTGGCGGTCGAGGATCCGCTGGCGGCCGCGGGCGAGTCGACGGCCGTGGGGGCGCAGGTGCCTGCGTCGGAGGAGCCGACCGCGGCGGCGCTGGACGAGGAGCCGGCCGCGACCGAGGAGCCGGCGGTGCAACCGACGCCGGCGCGGACGACCGCACCGCCACCGGCGGCGGTCCAGCGACCCGCCGCGACGACACCGACCGCCTCGGAACCGACGGGCATCGGCTATCTCCGTGTCCGCACACAGCCGACCACGGCGCTCATCCTAGTGGACGGCGACTCGGTCGGCGTCGGCGTGCTCTTCAATACGGTCGTGCCCGCCGGCACCCGGCAGATCCGCGCCACGGCCCGCGGCTACGCGCCGTATGACACGACGGTCGTCGTCGGTCCAGACGCGACGGTCAACCTCGGCATCATCACGCTTCGCATCACGCTTCGCACCCAAGGAGGTGCACCGTGAGGCGACGGCTCGTCGCGTATGCGGTGCTCGCGTTCGCACCGCTGTCTTCGCTCTCGGCACAAGGCACGACCGGCGCCATGCTCGACTCGGCGACGTCACTCCACCTGATGGGCGAGATCGAACGATCCCTCCCAATCCTTCAGAGCATCGTGTCGCCGAGCTCGCCGTACGAGGTGACGCGCGGGCAGCGCGTCGAGGCGTACAAATACATGGGCGCGGCGTTTGCCGTCACGGGCCGGCGCGACTCCTCGCTGACGTTCTTCCGGGCGGCGCTGGAGCGCGATCCGTTCGTGGATCTCGATCCCAACGTGTTCACCCCGATCGAGATCGGCACGTTCGCCGAGGCGCGGCGCACGAGCTTCGCGGTGGGGGTCCGGAGTGCCTCGCTGCTCGACACGCTCGTGCCGGGGGGCGGCACGTTGGGCTTTACCGTCGTGAGTACGCACGCTGCGGCGGTGCGTGCGGTGCTGCAGCCCACGACGGGCGGCGCCAGCGCGGTGCTGCTCGATGCCCGCACGGACGGCATTCGCGAGGTGAGCTGGGACGGTCTGGTCGGTGCGGGCGACCTGGCGCCGCCGGGCCGGTATGAACTCGTGATTACCGGAACTAGCGAACTCCTCGGACGGCAAGACTCTGCTCGTGTGTACCTCGAAATCGCCCACGACCGTGAGTCGCTCGAGGATACGCTGCCGGCGCTGCGGGCGGATGAACTGCTGCCCGAAGAACGTGCGGCCGGGGCGGGCGCTCTCGAGATCCTCAAGGGCGTTACCGTGGGCAGCGTGGCGATCCTCATCCCCACGGTCGTGGCGAGCAAGCAGCTCGGGACTGGGGTGACCGCCGTAGCCGGTGGTATGGCCGGGGTGGGAATCGCCGCCGGCATGACCTCGTTCGTCGTTCATCAGCGCAATCGGTCCATCCCCACGAACATCCAGGCGAATCAGGAGCGCCGCACCGAGCGAGCACGCACCAATGCGGTGATCACCGCCCGCAATGCGGAGCGCGTTCGGGCGACGCGGCTGGTGATTACCCGTGCGGCCGGGGTGAACCCATGAGTGGGCGCGCACTGGGACTCGTGGTGGTCGCAATCACGCTGTGCGCCCCGCCCGTGGGCGCGCAGCGGCTGGGCATGTCCGGCCTCGTGCTGGGATCCCGCATGGAGCACCGGGTGAACGCGGGGCTCGGGGTGGAGCAGGCGTCGGGATTCGTCTTCGGGGGGCAGGGACGGGTGCGGTTTGGGTCGTGGTTCGAACTTGGCGGCCACGGGTTCGTCGGGACCCTGACCCCCGACTCGACGTTTGCGACGGAACGCAGGGTGACCGAGGCCGACGTCGTCGGCAGTCTCACGGCGATTCCGTGGCTGGCGCTGCAGGTGGGTGGCAGCATTCGAAGCTACGAGGGCACGCTCGCGCGCCAGCGGTGGGCGTCGGTCCGGGTCGGCGGAGAAGGTCGGCTCGATCTCGCGCGCGGGCGCATGCGCGGCATCGTCCGCGCGGGGCTCATGCCGTACGTGGAGGTCAGCGGTCTCACCAATCCGACGACGGCGCTCTACGCCGGTGCCGGTCTCGAGATCGAACTGCGGCCCTTCGTGGCGTGCATCATTTACCAGCTCGAGCGGTACGACTTCCCGGCACAGGCCGGGCTGGAGCGTTCGGAGCAGCTGGCGAGCCTGACGGCAGGCCTGGGAATCGCGCTGGGGCGCTAAGGCACGGCGGAGTCATGTGACGAGGGCGCCGGTCTCCCCGACGGAGACCGGCGCCCTCGGTCGTTCGGGGACGCCCTTCGTCAGTTGCCCGTCGTACCCGTCAGCAGCCCCTCGCGAATGCGGCGCGCCTTGGCGGACGCGCGCCGGTCTTCGACGACGTCGAAGCTCATGATCTCCTGGAACTGGAGCGCCGCGTCGAGTGAGACCGTTTCGCCGTCGCGGTTCACCACCAGCGCGAGCGGGGTGCCCGGCAGCGTGTTGGCGTAGCGATTGCGGAATCGGATGCCGAAGTCGTTGCCGGTGATCAACAGCTCGCCCACCTGCACGAGGTGGTCGCCCACGTGCACGCCGGCCTTGGCGGCCATGCCTCCGTCGACGACGTCGACCACGCGAACGCCCGACGAGTCGACGGTCGTCGAGATGCCGATGCGCGCCACGCGGGTCGTGTCGGCCCGGAACTCCATACCGGCCAGCGGAAGGGTGGTCGCCCAGGGCAGCGGGTCGCGCCCGTCTACGTAGCGGGCGTGAAACTCAGAGAAATCGTATCCGCCGGCAAGCTCACTCGCGATGCTCCAGAACTGCTCCGTCGTGAAGCCGCCGCCGCCGGTCAGGTACGTGCGCTCGTAGAGCGCGCGCATGACGTCGTCGAGGCCCGCCGCGTTGTCCGACGCGTCGCGCATCAGGATGTCGATCAGGAACCCGACCAGTGATCCCTTTGGATAGTAGATGTAGTGATCGACCTCGATCGGATCGATCCACGTGTTGAGCGACGCGTCCTCAAGGGCGACCGCACCGGCGTTGGCGACCTCGTTGATCTTCCCCGCGGTGAGCCGGTAGAAGAGGAATGGCGGGACGACCCCCGCGCGGACCAGCGTGAGGTCGGCGTAGTAGTCGGTGATTCCCTCGCTGACCCAGAGCAGCGGCGTCGGCTGCGCCTGACTGTAGTCGTAGGGGACCATGGCGGCGGGCCGCAGTCGTTTCACGTTCCACGCATGCACGATCTCGTGCGCCGTGATCGACGCCAACATGGGATTGCCGATGAACGCGGGGTGGTAGATCCCGATGTGCGAGTTCGCGTGTTCGAGCGCGGCGCCGCCGGGGAACTCATCGTCGAAAATGAAGAGCGTCGTGTAGCTGTCCCAGGGCGTGTCGCCGTACACGGCCGTCATTGCCGGGACCATCTGCTCCATCTGTTCCCACCAGACCGCCCGGCCGTCGCCCTCCATCGCGCCGCGCGGGTACGACGCCAGATGGTACCAGTGACCGTCGATGATCGTGCTGTCCACGTCGAGCGCGCCGACGAACATCGGCATGTCCACGAGCTCGTGATAGTCCGCGGCCACGAACGTCCGCGGCGTGCCCGCGTACGTCATCCCCGTCGCGACCTGCCAGTCCGGCTCGGTCTGTACCGTGACCGTCGCGCCGAACCCGAGGTCCGCCCCCTCAGGATAGAGGAACACGTTGGTGCCGTTTACCATGAGAAAGTCTTCCGCAGACCACGCGATTCCGTTGTCCAGCGTGTCGGCGCGGTACGCAAAGTCCACGGTCACGGTCTCCGTGCCGGCGGGGTCCACGCGCCACGTATCGAAGTCGACCTTGTCCCACGCGAGCGCGCGATCGCCGGCCGAGGCATCGAACCCGAGCACGCGCCGCGCGAAGAACTCGAGACCGTACGAACCCGGCGTCCAGGCCGGGAGCGAGAGGAGCACCGGACCGTCGCCCTGGACCTCGAAGGTCATCGCCACCTCCACCTCCCGCGCCGCGGCGGTCGACCGCGTGAACGTGAGGTCGTACCGGATGTTGGAGATGGCGGGGGCGGCGGTCTGTGCCGCGGCGATCGGAGCGAACGTTGCGGCAAGCAGGAGTGCGGTCAGCGCGGTGCGCGTCATGAGTGTCTCTCGGACAGGAGTGAAGTCGTGCAGCGATGGTACACGCCCGGTGGGGTGGAGTTCAAGCTCGGACCCGGGAAGGGGGGGCGGGGACCCTAGGCACCGGCGCTCCCGGTATATCTTTCCGTCCTCATGATCGAGGATCTTCGCCGCGTGATGCACACCCGCATCGTCATCGCCCTCGCAGGGGCCGTCGTCGCCTGTGGCGCCGCTTCCGGTGTCGCGTCCGCCCAGGACGCCCCCGTGCCGGGGACGACGCCGGTGGACTCGGCCGAGACGCTCTACTGGGAGGCGTACGAGGCGTACCAGCGCGGCATCCAGGGCCAGACGCCGTCCGAGATCCGGCGGGCCACGTCGCTCTGGGCCGAGGCGGCGCGGATCTTCCGGCGCCTCGGCGAATCGCGGTATCTCGAGACCGTCTACCGGCAGATGGCGGCGGCGTTCGACGAGCTGGGTGAGCCCGACTCGTCGCGGGTCTATCTCGAGCGTGTTTCGGATGCGCTGGCGATCGCCGAACGTGCGCGGCTGCGTGAGCCGTTTCGCGGGTTCACGCTCGGCGGCGCGTTCGTGTCCTCCAGGCTCTCGGGATCCGTCAACGAGCCGTTGGGGGCAGGCTTCGGAGCGGATCTCCAGCTCCGCTACGCGCTACCGGCCGGGTTCAGTGCTCTCGTCGGCGGAGCGGTGGGGCTGCACGGGGTGACCGTGGTCGACTACTCCTTTGGAGCGCGGCGATCGCTCGGGGCGCCGTACAACCTGCGCTCGCTGTTCGCCGGTGCCCGGTGGGCGTGGCACCTCGACGGGCGCGCGGAGCCGTTTCTCGAGGTTCGGGGTGGTCGAGTCTGGGAAGGGGTCAATGCGAGCGGCGCCCGGTTTGCCGCGTCGGGATCGGTCTGGGGAGGGAGCGTCGGGGTGCAGCTGCGGGTGCATCGGCAGTTGGCGCTCGAGGGCGGGATGCGGGTGCAGCGCGCGGCGTTCGGCGACTTCACGTTCAGCGGCGAGGCGGCGATCGACGGATGCCTCACGCCGCTGCGGGAGTCCGGCGCGGTTCTGCCCGTTGCACTCGACCAGTGCGCCGGCGCGGGCGGCCCCGCGCAGCTGACCCCCTGCGGCGACGAGCTGCTCCCGACCGGCACGGGGTGTCGCCCGAGCATTCTGCATCCGGGCTCGAGGCGCCACAGCACGTTCGCCGCGTTGTGGATGGGCGTGACGCTCGTGCTCGGGGGTCGATGATCGGCGCTCAACGCGCGCGCGGCGTGTGGTGGACGGGGGTCGTCCTCGCGGCGGCGGCGTGCGCTCCCGACGGTGGCCGCGGGGGGGACGTCGTCCTGCCGGATTCGGTGACCTTCAACCAGCACGTCGGTCCGTTGGCCGCGCGCGCATGCGCCCCGTGTCACCTCGAGGGTGGGGTGGCGACGACCCTCTTACGCGACGTCACGGACTACCGGGCGCGGTCCGACGCGATCCTCGGCGTGGTCCGTACGGACGTGGGGGGATGGGCCACCGCGGACGGGACCCCGGCGGCGGCACTGGTCGCCCGGTGGGTGGAACAGGGGATGCCCGAAGGTCCGGATCCCGCGCCGGCGTGGCCCGTGGTCCCATCGACGGACTGGACGCTGGGCGCACCCGACATGCTCGTTCCTTTGGTCGAAGCCTTCCCGTTGCCCAGCGACGGGCATCCGCGCGTGCGGAGTTTCGTGCTTCGGGTCCCTCTGACGAATGCCCGGACGATTCGAGCTGTGGATCTTCGGCCGACCCCCTGGGCCGCCGTCCATCACGCCGTGTTCTTTGCGGACCCCACCGATCAGTCGCGGCAGCGGGATGCCCGCGACCCGGGGCCGGGCTTCGACGATCCGGTGGTGGGCGGTGACGGGTCGGTCGTCGGCGGGATCATGGTGCCGTGGACGCCTGCCGGGCCCACGGAGCTCGCGGTGCCGTGGCGCCTCGATCCGGGCACCGACCTGATCGTTCGGGTACGCGTGCAATCCGTCGAGGATGAGCGGCCGCTGCAGATGGTCGCGGGCCTGTACTTCGCCGAGGGGGAGGGGCAGGCGGCCGATCTCCCAATCGTGATCCCGCTGCTCTCGCGGCAGATCGCGATCGCACCGGGTGCGCAGTCCACCGAGATCACGCGCGACGTGACGCTTCCGGTGCCGGTGCGCGTCACGGGCGTGTACCCGCAGCAGCACGGAGCCGGTGCGGGCGTGTCGGTGTTCGCCGAGATTCCGGGCGGCGATGACGAGCAGCTTCTGGCGCTCGACGCATGGGATTTCGCGCATCAATTGCCACGAGCGCTGCCCGCGGCCGTCACGCTGCCGGCGGGGACCCGCCTCATCATGCGTGCCCGTTTCGACGCACCGCGCGACACCGGCGCGGCGCCGCTTCAGTTTGGATCGCTGCCGGACGGCGAGGTCGCCGGTGTGGCGCTGCAGGTCGTCGTCGGGGACACGGCGGCCTACGAGAGGCTCGCTGCCCATCTCGACGGTGAAGGGGCCGGAGCGCTCATCGAAGACCTCCGGTTTCTGACGGAGGCGGATCCGACCAACGCCGACCGCCAGTTCGAGCTGGCCACGACGTACCACCGGCTCGGCCTGCTCGATCTTGCGGTCGCCCATTACCAACGGGCGATCGCCGCCAGGCAGGATTTTCACGACGCGCGCTACGGGCTCGGGTTGGCCATGCAGGAAGGTGGGCGGCCGGACGATGCACTGCAGGTCTACGTGCGCGTGTTGGAGGCGCAACCGCAGCGCGCCGACGTGCATTACCGTATCGCGACCCTACTCCACGATCAGGGCGACCTGGCCAACGCGCTCAGCGGATATCAGCGTGCCCTGGAGCTCGACCCCAACCTCGCCGGGGCCCACAACGGCATAGGGACCCTTCTGGCCGAAGTCGGTGAGCCCGTGGAGGCGTTTGCGGCCTATCGGCGGGCGCTGGCCATCGATCCCGAAAACCGCGATGCGCCGATGAACATCGGCAACTTGCTGTTCAACGGGGGCGAAGTCGATGAGGCGGCCTTCTGGTACCGCAGGGCGGTGGCGGCGGACCCCCGGTCCGCGCCGAAGCGCTTCAGTCTGGGGCGCGCGCTGCTCCTGCTCGACTCGGTCGGCGAGGGTCTCGACGAAGTGCGCGCCGCCACGCAACTGGAACCGGCCTGGCCGGTGCCCTGGGCGCTCCTCGCGTGGGCGCTGGCGACGGAGCCGGACGAGGCGATGCGGGACTCGACCGAGGCCGTACGCGCCGGCGAGGAGGCACAGCGCCTGGCGGGCATCGCCGATCCCAACATCCTCGACGCGCTGGCGGCCGCCTATGCCTCCGCGGGTCGCTTCGACGACGCGGTGGCCGCGCTCGAGCGTGCACTCGGGCGGGTGACCATGACGGACGCGCGGCGCGAGGAAGTGACGGCCAGGCTGGCACTCTACCGCGAGAGGCGTCCCTACCGCCGGCCGGCGCGCTGACGTGGGCGGACACGCGGTCGTCGTTGGGAGCGGCGTCTTCGGCGTGACCACGGCGCTGGCGCTGTCCGCGCGAGGGTGGTCCGTCAGTCTGACGGATCCCGGACCCGTTCCTCATCCCCAAGCCGCGAGTACCGATATCAGCAAGGTCGTCCGGATGGCGTACGGAGCTGACGAGGAGCTGACCGCTCTCGCGGAGCGCGCACGGGAGGGGTGGATCGAGTGGAACGCCGAGTGGATGCGCGGCGGCGGTCGAGCGCTGTATCACGAAACGGGTGTGCTCATGCTCTCTCGCGAGCGGTTGGCGCGGGACGGTTTCGAGTACGAGAGCCTCGCCGTCCTGCGTCGGCGGGGGCACCATCCCGAGCGTCTCGACGCCGCAGCTCTGGCCCGGCGTTTCCCCGACTGGGCCGAAGCGGGATATACGGACGGGTTCTTCGACGCGCACGGTGGGTACGCGGAGAGCGGTGAAGTGGTCGCGAGACTCGTGGACCAGGCACGGCGGCGGGGCGTGGACGTTCGGGATCATCGCGCGGTCGACGGCATCCTCACGAATGGGGCGCGCGTTGTCGGGGTCACGCTCGCAGGCGGGGAACGGCTCGCAGGCGACGCCGTGGTGGCGGCCGCAGGCGTGTGGACGGAGGCGCTCCTTGGGGGTGGAACGGCTGTCCGCGCCACCGGCCATCCAGTGTTCCACCTGCGCCCGAGCGATCCGGCGCCGTTCGGTGCCGACCGATTCCCGACCTTCACGGCGGACATTGCCCGGACGGGCTTCTATGGCTTCCCACTGCATCGCACGGGGGTCGTGAAGGTCGCGAACCACAGCGCCGGACGCGTCCTGGCCCCGGACGCGCCGCGTGCGGTCACCGAGGATGAGACGGCCCGCATGCGGCGGTTCGTCCGGGAGACGTTCCCGGGGCTGGCGGATGCCGAAGTCGTCTCGACGCGGTTGTGTCTCTATGCGGACACGCCAGACGGGGACTTCTGGATCGGGCGAGACCCGGCTCGACCCGGCCTGACGGTGGCGACCGGCGGCAGCGGACACGCGTTCAAGTTTGCTCCGGTCCTCGGCAACATCGTGGCGGACGCCGTGGAGGGGGTCGCGAATCCGTACACGGCGAGGTTCGGGGTGCCGCCGCGGGATCGCACGGACGGTGCCGAGGCTGCCCGACATCGGGGACCGGCATGAGGGTCGCGCAGCACGGTCCTCAATGGCATCTTACGTCAGACTCCACAGTGAGACGGCGGTGAACGACATACCAGTGAGCGAACGCACGGTCGCCCTCCTGCAGCACAGCATCCGCGAGCAGGTGCAGACGTTCCTGACGGAGCGCGAGGTCGATTGTGTCATGGTGGGGTCGCCGATCGAGTTGGTCGAAGCCCTACTCGATGGGGGATACGCGGTGGCGGTGGTGGACATCGGGCTGCCCAACGTCGACGGCCCGGCGCTCGTGCGCGAGGTCCTCGAAGCCGATCCCGAAACGTCCGTGGTCGTGGTGAGTCACCCCACCGACGCGACGACGGCGGCATTCTGTCTGCAGCACGGGGCGTTCGACTACCTGACGAAACCGCTCCAGCTGGAAGAACTGATGCTCACCGTCGAGCGCGGGGTGCGCCGGCGGGCGACCGAGATGCAGCAGGAGGAGATCTCGGCGTGGCTGAAGCAGGAGCTCGTGAAGCGGACGCAGGAGCTCGAGCGGGAGCGGCAGAAGCTGCAGCAGATCAACGTGGCGACGCTCGGCGCGTTGATCAACGTGCTCGAGGCGAAGCACCCCGACTTCGTCGGGCACTCGGCGCGAGTCGCGGAGCTCGCCGCGACGATTGCGGCGGAGATGGATATGAACGACGACGACGTCGAGGCCGTGCGCGCTGCCGCGCGGCTGCATGATATCGGCAAGATCGGCGTGTCGGACGCCGTGCTGCAGAAGAAGGGGGCGCTCACCGACGAGGAGAAGCAGCATATCCGCCGGCAGGTCGAGATCGGCTTCAACATCCTGTCCCCGCTCACCCACCTGGGCGCCGTGACCGACTACGTGCACGCGCACCACGAGAACTTCGACGGGTCGGGGTACCCGCGTGGGCTCGCGGGTGAGGACATCCCGGTCGGTGCGAGGATCGTCGCTGCGGCCGAGGTCTACGACGCCATCACGACGTCCCGGCCGTATCAGGACTCGATGCCCCAGGACGAGGCGATTGCGCGGCTGCGAAAGCTCGCGGGGTCGAAGCTCGACCCCACCGTCGTCGAGGCGCTCGCCCGTTCCGTCGAGCGGCGCAACATGCTGGTGTTCCTCGACGACTCCCATGACCCTAGGCGGTCGATCTCCGGGTAGGTCGCCCCCGAGCAGCTGGCGTGCGGCTGCTGCTCAGTCGATGGCGCGGAGGATCGCGCCCTTGAGATACCCCGATTCCGGGATCGACAGCACGACAGGGTGGTCCGCAGATTGCGCGACGACCCGCTCGACCGCAATCCGCCGCCCGCTGTCGGCCGCCGCGTCGCCGAGCATCCGCATGAACGCGGCGCTGTCCACGTGAAACGAACAGGAACACGTCAGCACGCGGCCGCCCGCCCGGAGTAGCTTGAGCGCGCGGAGGTTCACCTCTTTGTAGCCGCGCAGCCCCCCGGCGAGAGCGGCACGCGACTTCACGAAGGCGGGTGGATCCAGAACGATCGTGTCGAAGCGGGCTCCCGCTTTCTGTAGTGCGCGCAGTTCGTCGAAGGCGTTCCCCTCTCGCCACTCGATCGGTGCACCGTCGTTCCGGGCCTCGTTTCGCCGGGCCTGCTCGAGCGCCGCCGTACTCTGGTCGATCGCGATTACCCCGGTCGCGTGTTGCGCGAGATGCAGCGCAAAGTGTCCCTGATAGGTGAACACATCGAGCGCGGACCCGCGCGCGAGCGCCCGCATGGCGATCCTGTTGTCCCGCTGATCGAGAAACGCCCCGGTCTTTTGACCCGTGAGGGGCAACACGCCGTACCGAATGCCCGCCTCGCTCACCTCCACCTCGTCGGGAACGCGCCCGCGGGCGACGACGACGTCGAGCGACAGGCCCTCGTGGCGTCGGACCGACGCGTCGTGTCGCAGCACGATGCCGGCGGGCGAGAACTGCGCCTCCAGCGTGTCGAGAATCGTTTCCCGCATCGTCTCGATGCCGGCCGACAGGAGCTGAACCGCCAGCACGTCCCCGTAGCGATCGACGATCAGGGACGGAAGCCCATCGGCTTCACTGTGTACGAGCCGGAACGCCGTGGGGGCGCCCACGAGGTCGGTCCGGCGGCTCGCCGCGGCGGCGATGCGCGCCTGCCACCAGTCGCGATCGATGGGGGTCCCCGGGTCGTCCAGTCGTCGGAGGCGGATCTCCGAGTGTGGACTCCAGAGGGCGGCGCCGAGGGGCTGTCCATTGCGCAGGGCGACCTCGACGACGTCGGCGTCGGGGGGCCCCCGACCGATCACGTCCGAGCGATAGATCCACGGGTGGCCGTGAAGCCAGCGCTCCCCGCCGCGTCGCGATACCCGCACGGTCGAACGATCGGTCATGGAGTGTGGGGGGCAGATCGGTC
>JBDHIW010000294.1:0-2307 GCA_039587215.1 Gemmatimonadota bacterium
GAACCGCTCGGCGCCGAGCACCGCCGCGAGCTCCGGCCGAAGCACCTTGAGCGCGACCTTGCGCTTGTGCTTCTGGTCTTCCGCGAGGTAGACCGTCGCCATGCCGCCTTCGCCAAGGCGGGGTTCGATCGTGTAGCGATCGGCAACGGCGGCCGAAAGCCGGGAGGTGACTTCGGTCATCGAGCGCAAAGATAGGGCAGAGCGCCCATGTCGGCGAGGGCCGTGCTCGGTCGCGACGGCGACATCCCGTGGCGATACGACGACGGTATGCTCGTCGTCGACGTGTCCGGCATACCGCACTCGGAGATCCCCGGCGCGTGGGCGTGGACGGTGAAGCTGGAGGGATAGGCGCCCAACGGCTCCCGCGGACCGGACGGGCGGGACCTACCCGGCGAGTGTCTCCCGCGCGGCAGCCACTTCGGCATCGAAGATCCGTTCCAGTACGGGTTCCGCCCCACGGCACCCCGCGACGACACGTTCGGCCCAGTCGAGATACTCCACGCGCCGGTCATCGGCCCAGTCGCTCGGCGGGTTCCGATGGACGTCCCGCACGTTGCAGACCTTGTCCGCGAGCTTGATGCGCTTGGCGGCGGGCGACGCGTCCCGCGCGTGCGCGACCTGCAGTGCCTTCCGCTCCTCTTTCGGCAGCCCCTTGTCGTCGGTGAGTTCACCCACGAGCCCGGCCACCTCCACGCCGAACGCCGCTTCGAGCTCCTCGAAGGTGGTGTTCGTATCCTCCACCGTGTCGTGCAGCACGGCGGCGAGAAGCGTCGACGCGTCGGTGATACCGGCCTCCACGGCGAGCACGCGCGCGACCGCGATGGGATGGTTGATGTACGGCGACCCGCCGGCATCCTTGCGTTGCTGGTGGCGGTGCTTGTGGGCGGCGAAATCGATGGCCTCGAGGAGCGCCTGCGGGGACGCCTCCGTCATGGCCGAGCCCCGTACGCAGCCGCGCGTCGGGCGATCCACCGCTCGACCACCGCCCGGACGCGCGGGCTGTGGGACGCATCGGGCGCCAGCATTGCGAGGGACACGGGCATGTAGATGGCTTCGTAGTTCGGGCCGTCCACCTGCCGCTCCAGCACCGCCACCGCCGCGTCGACGTCGCCGCGCACGAGCGGCGCGGCCAACGCCCACTCGGGCCGCTCCGTGCGCGCCACCTCGTCGATGGTCGCGAGACGGCGGCTCGGGTCGCGGATCCCCACCCGGACGCGCTCCGCCGTCTCGGCATCCACACCGCGCATCGTGAGGTATCCCGCCAGCAAATCGGCCGCGCGGTCGAACTGCCGCTCGCGCGTGAGTAGATACATGCCGACGAACATCCCGGTGAGGTACGTGTCCGGGTAGAGCTCGAGGACACGATCGTACGCGGCCGTCGCCGCATCGAACTGCCCATCGGCCTCCAGGACCTCTCCGAGTTCGACGAGGATCACGAGCGACAGCGGGTCGAGCCGCGCCGCCTCACGAATCTGCTCGAGCGCCTCGGCCGTCCGCCCCTGGATCACCAGCATGGTGGCATACCACTGGTGGGCGGTGGGGTACGGCTCGCCGGCGTTCACGGCGCGCTGGAAGCTCGCTTCCGATTCCTCGAGCCGACCGTAGTTCTTCAGCACCTCGGCGAGTGCCGTGTGGGCCGCCGCCAGCCGGTCGTCGAGCTCGAGTGCGCGCCGGGCCGCCTGCTCCGCCCGCGTGAGCGCTTCAGCGGGCGTGAGGCTCTGCACGCCGTACTCGGACGGCAGGTACAGCACATAGGCGGTCGCGAGGCCCGCCCACGCCGCGGCAAACGCCGAGTCGGCGGCGATTGCCGCATGGAACGATTCGGCGGCGCGTTCCATGTCGTCGGCGGTCCGCTTATTCCAGAAGAAGAGGCCGCGCAGGTATGCCTGGTACGCCTCGATGCTCCCCGTCCCCTGCTCCACCACCTGGGACGTCGATCCGCCGATCAGCTCGACCTCGAGTGCGGCGACCACGGCGCGCGCGACCTCGTCCTGCACGGCGAACACGTCGGCGACGTTCCGGTCGAAGCTCTCCGACCACAATTCGAATCCGTCGACCGTATTCACGAGTTGGGCGGTGATCCGCAGCCGGTCCCCCGCCCGCTGCACGCTGCCCTCCAGCACCGCGCCCACGCCCAAGGCGGTCCCGATCTGCCGCACGTCCTCGTTCCGCCCCTTGAAGGAAAAGGCTGATGTCCGTGCCGCGACCTGCAGACCCTCGACCTTGGACAACGCGCTGATCAGCGTCTCGGCCATCCCGTCGGCCAGGTACTCGCTCTCCCCGCCCGACAGATCCACGAACGGGAGC
>JBDHIW010000068.1:0-10460 GCA_039587215.1 Gemmatimonadota bacterium
AGCCCTCGGCCCCCGTGACGACCACCTTCATCGCTGCGTTCCGAGCCTCGCGAGATCGGAGTCAACCATCATGTGCACGAGCTCTTCGAACCCGACCTTCGGCGTCCATCCGAGCTCGTCTCTGGCCCGGCTCGCGTCCGCCTGGAGGATTTCGACCTCGGCGGGCCGGATGAACGCCGGGTCCACGGTCACATAGTCGTTCCAATCGAGCCCCACGTGCGCGAACGCAATCTCGGCGAACTCGCGCACCGCATGTGTTTCTCCCGACCCGATCACGTAGTCAGTGGGATCCGGCTGCTGGAGCATGCGCCACATGCCCTCGACGTAGTCTCCGGCGAAACCCCAGTCCCGTCGTGCGTCGAGATTGCCGAGCCGCAGTTCCGTGGCCAAGCCGAGTTTGATGCGCGCGACGCCGTGCGAGATCTTCCGCGTGACGAACTCGAGGCCCCGGCGCGGTGACTCGTGGTTGAACAGGATTCCGCTCACAGCGTGCAGGCCGTAGGACTCCCGATAGTTGACCGTGATCCAGTGCCCGTACACCTTCGCCACACCGTACGGCGACCGGGGGTAGAACGGCGTCGACTCCCGCTGGGGCGTCTCGGCTGCCTTCCCGAACATCTCTGACGAGCTCGCCTGGTAGAACTTCGCCTTCGGGTGGGCCAAGCGGATTGCCTCAAGAAGCCGGGTCACCCCCAGCGCCGTGAACTCACCAGTGAGCACCGGCTGGCTCCAGCTCGTCGGCACGAAGGACTGGGCCGCAAGATTGTAGATCTCGTCTGGCTCCACATCCCGAATCACGCTGGTCAGCGAGTGCTGGTCGAGGAGATCGGCCGGCGTGATGGTGACGCGGTCGAGCAAGTGCCCGATCCGCTCGTAGGAATCGTGCGAGGTCCGACGGACCACCCCCACCACTTCGTAGCCCTTGTCGAGGAGTAGCTCGGCCAGATACGACCCGTCCTGCCCTGTGATCCCCGTGATCAGCGCCCGTGCCATGTCACCTCACTTCGACTTCTCGTGGACTTGTCCCGCACGACTGCCCCAACTAAACTTGTAGGTCTGTCGATTTTGAACATCACGGAGTCTGACGCACCATGGCCAGAATCTGCGACGTGTGTGGCAAGGGCCCGACCTTCGGGAACCACGTCAGCCACGCGAACAACCAGCGCAACCGCCGCTGGTACCCCAACCTGCAGCCGGTCAGAGCGCTCATCGACGGTCAGCCCAAGCGCATCCGGGCGTGCACGCGGTGCATTCGTTCCGGCCGCGTGACCAAGGCCCCTCGCGGAGCGCCGGCCGCCTAGGTCCTCCGAACGTACCGACCAGCCAAAAAAATGGGGACCCCCGGGTCCCCATTCGTGTTTCACTCCTCACCCCTGCCGCTCACTCAGGCAGCAGCTCGATCCGAGCCAGTTCCGCCCCATCACCCGGACGGTGCCCCAGTTTGAGAATGCGCGTGTAGCCGCCCGGACGGCTGGCGAATCGCGGGCCATACACCTGAAACAGGCGCCCCGTGACCTCGCGGTCCTTAATGTGGCGCTCCACCTGCCGGCGCGCATGCAGGTCGCCGCGCCGCGCCAACGTGATCATGCGCTCCGCAAACGGACGCAGTTCCTTGGCCTTGGCCACCGTCGTCTCGATACCTTCGTGCCGGAAGAGCGAGGCTGCCATGTTGCGCAGCAGCGCCTTCCGATGTGATGCCGTGCGGCCGAGCTGCCGCCCCTTTCGCCGGTGCCGCATCTAGCCCTCCTGACCCGCCTCGGGCTCGGTCGCGACGATCGCCGCCGCGTCGTCCGCGGACTCCGCGGCCAACATCGGCTCTCCAGCCTCCTGATCGTCCAGCTGCATTCCAAAGTGCAGCCCCTCGCGCGCCAGCATCTCCTCGATCTCCGTCAGCGCCTTGTCGCCGACGTTCTTGACCTTCAGCAGATCGTCCTGCGAGTAGCGGACCAAGTCACCCAGGGTGCTGATGTTCGAGTTCTTGAGCGAGTTGACCGAGCGCACCGACAGCCCGCAGTCGTCGATCGGCTTGCCCAGACGTTCGAGCAGCTCATCGGACGCGATGGCGTCGTCCATCTCGGGTTCCACCGGCGCCGACGGCACGTAGCCGAAGTCGACGAAGTGGCGGAAGTGCTCCTGCAAGAGCGCCGCTCCGTACGCGACCGCGTCCTCGGGAGCGATGGCGCCGTTGGTCTCGACCGAGAGCGTCAGGCTATCGAAATCCGTCCGCTGGCCCACGCGCGTCTCGTGCACCACGAAGTTGGCTCGGCGCACCGGATTGTACAGCGCGTCGATCTGCACGACGTCCACCGGCATCGACTTGTCGACTTCGTGCTGTGATGCCTCGACGTACCCGCGCCCCTTTCGGACGAACAGTTCACCCGAAATCTCCCGGTCCTCCTGGAGCGTGAACAGCACGTGGTCGGGATGCACGACCTCCACGCCGGACTTCGGCACGATGTGGGCACCCGTGACGGGACCCGCCGTGTCGGCGCGAATCTCGAGCGTGGCCTCTTGAACGTCCTCGTCGAACTGCAGCGTGAGGGTCTTCAGGCGCTGGATGATCTGGTGGATGTCCTCCACGACGCCCGGCACGGTCTGGTGCTCGTGCACGACGCCGTCGAGCCGGAACGCCCAGACGGCACCGCCGGGCAGCGACGACAGGAGCATCCGCCGAAGCGCATTGCCCAACGTGTATCCGTAGCCCCGCTCCAATGGCTGGAGCCGGAACTCGGCCGCGAACGGGATGTCTTCCCGCTTCGTCATCTCGACGACGTGCGGTCGTACCAAACCAGTAAGATCGATTGACATAGCTACTTCGAGTAGAGTTCGACGATCAGCTGCTCCTGGGCGGCCAGCGGGATCGTGTCACGTGTTGGGAATTCCACGAGCTTGCCGGACACGGCGTTCGCGTCCACCGTGAGCCACGACACCGGTACCGCGCGCGACACCGCCTCGAGCGACGCCTTCACGGTCGTGAGCTCTTTGCTCTTCTCGCGCACTTGCACCTCATCGCCAGGATGGACGGCATAGGACGGCACGTCCACAGTCCGACCGTTCACGGCGAAGTGGCGGTGGCGGACCAGCTGCCGCGCCGCGTTCCGGCTCGGGGCGAATCCCATCCGGTAGACGATGTTGTCCAGGCGCGTCTCGAGCGCCACGAGCAGGTTGGTGCCCGTGACACCGGGCTGTCGCCGGACCCGCTCGAACGCGTTCCGGAACTGACGCTCCGACAGACCGTACGTGCGCTTCACCTTCTGCTTTTCGCGAAGCTGCTTCTGGTATTCCGACGACTTCCGACGCCGCGATGTGGACTGGCCGTGCTGGCCCGGCGCATAGGCGCGGCGCTCGATGGCGCACTTCTCGGTCAGACAGCGCGAGCCCTTGAGGAACAGCTTGGTGCCCTCGCGGCGGCACAGCTTGCAGACGGGACCCGTGTACCGTGACATCGCCTATACCCGCCGCTTCTTGGGTGGACGGCACCCGTTGTGCGGAATCGGCGTGACGTCGCGGATCGACCGGACCTCGAGTCCGGCGGACGCGAGCGCCTGAATGGCGGATTCACGACCGGCACCCGGGCCCTGCACCCGTACGTGCACCTTCCGCAGACCCAGCGAGTGCGCTTCGCGCGCGGCATTCTCCGCCGCGATCGTCGCCGCGAAAGACGTGGACTTCTTGGACCCCTTGAACCCCGACTTCCCCGCCGAGCCCCAAGTGACCGCATTGCCCTGCATATCCGTGAACGTGATCAGCGTGTTGTTGAACGTGGCCGTGATGTGGACCATGCCCTCGGCCTCCACGACCTTCTTCCCACGCCGTCCCGATGTCTTCTGATCGGCCATGCTACTTCTTCACCGCCTTCTTCTTGCCGGCGATCGCGCGCCGGGGACCCTTCTTCGTTCGCGCATTGGTGTGCGTGCGCTGCCCTCGGACGGGCAGGCCGCGCTTGTGCCGCTGACCGCGATAGCTGCCGATGTCCATCAACCGCTTGCTGTTCATCGCGATCTCGGTCCGGAGCGCCCCCTCCACCTTGACCTCGCGCTCGATAGCCTGGCGCAAGCGCGCCACCTCGGCATCGGACAGGTCGCGGACACGGGTGTCCGAATTGACGGCCGTCGTATCGCAGACCCGATGGGCCGTCGAATCACCGACGCCGAAGATGTACGTCAGGGCGACCTCGACCCGCTTTTCTCGAGGGAGGTCAACTCCCGCTATTCGCGCCATACCTACCCCTGCCGCTGCTTGTGCTTGGGATTACGCTTGCAGATCACCCGCGTCACGCCTGCACGCCGGATGACCTTGCAATGCTCACAAATGGGCTTCACGCTCGAGCGAACCTTCACAACACCCTGCCTGTGGGTTTGAGAGAGCCTCGGAATATAGAAGTGCGTTAGCCCTGATGCAAGCTGGACTTACGGCGTCACGCGGACCTCTCGAAGACGCCAGATGCCCCCCAAGGCCCGGAAGCCCAGAAAGACGGTTTCGGACTGTCGTTCCGTCGTCCCCCGGACCACGAAGACCCGCGTCAGCTCGGCATAGGCGTGGTCCGCCGCGAGCCGCCGGACCCCCCGGAGATTGAAGCTCACCTCCGAGGACTTGGAGAGGTAATTCCCGAGCAGCCGTGACGCCTGCCCCGGCTTCACCGAGGCCGCTTCGGCTACTCCGGGCAGTTGCAGCCGCACGGTATCGCTCTCTGAGAGGAGTGCCGCCACCCGGTGGGCCACCCACGCCTGCCGGGCCGCCTCGATCGCGATCTGCAGGTCGTCCTGGCCCGCCGCGGGAGTCGCCAAGGACGCGGCACACGCCACCGCCAGGCCCAGCCGCCCGGCCCATCGTGCAATCAGCGATCGAGTTCGTTGCATAGTCCCTCAAAGGTAGCGGCTGGGTTCTCCGCCTGTGTCACCGGACGCCCGATGACCAGATGCGTGGCGCCCGCCTGGACCGCGTCTCGCGCAGTCGCCACGCGCCGCTGGTCGTCGGCTGCGTATCCCTGAGGACGAATACCCGGAACCACGATCCGAGGGTCCGGACCCAGCCCGGCACGGAGTCGGGCCACCTCGAGGGGCGAGGCCACCACACCGTTCAAACCCGCCGCCAGGGCAGCCGCCGCCAGCCGATCCACCTCCGCACCGACGTCGGGCTCCTCCGTCCGCCCGAGCAGCGCACCGAGTGCCGGCGCGTCGTGAGCCGTGAGCACGGTTACGCCCACCAGGGCCAGGTCGTCGGCGGCGGCACCTGCGGCAGCAGCCATCATCGCTGCCCCGCCCAGCGTGTGTACGGTCGCCATGCCGACGCCCAATTCCCCCGCCGCCGACACCGCCCCCGCCACGGTATTGGGGATGTCGTGCCACTTGAGATCGAGGAAGACCTCGAATCCGCGTGCCCGAAACTCCCGGACGAGGGCCGGCCCTTCCCGCACGTAAAGGACTGGACCGATCTTCACCCACCGGAGTCCCGGGAGCCGCTCCGCCAGCGACAGCGCTTCGGCGCCGCTTGGCAGATCGAGCGCGACGACCAGCTCAGCCATGGGTCTGCCACTCCCGGGCGATGCGCTCCGGCACTCGCGGATCCGCCAGTGCGGCCGTCCCAACCGCCACCAGCGATGCCCCCGCGTCCAGGTATCGTCGGGCATCCGCGTACGACCGAATCCCGCCTACACCGATCACCGGGAGGTCGACCTTGGTCCTCACGCGCTCGACGGCCGCCACGCCCAACGAGAGAAGTGGTGGGCCGCTGACGCCCCCGCTGCCGAACCCGAGCCGCGCGCTCGCGCCGGCGGCGGCCTCGAATCGTGCCGACGGCAGCGTGTTGACCAGCGTGAACCCGTCCGCGCCGGCCGCCGCCGCGACCTCGGCCATCCCCTCCAGGTCGGACAGGTGGGGACCGAGCTTCACGATCATCGGCCCGACGGTCGCCTCGCGGCACGCCGCGACCAACGACGAAAGCGTCTCCGCGTCCCCGCAGAACTCCCGCCCACCCTGTTCCGTGTTGGGACATGAGACGTTGAGTGCGACCGCACTCACGACCGGATGGATGGCCGGCCGCTGCACGTCCTCCACGAAGTCGTCGATGCGCGCCCCGACGACGTTCACGAGGACCCTGGCCGGGCCGACGTGCGACGCGAGCCAGGGCAGTTCCTCGGCGCACACCCGATCGAGCCCGGGGTTCGCGAGCCCGACCGCGTTAACCATCCCACCGTCGAACTCACCGACACGCGGACCGGGGTGGCCCTGGCGCGGCTCGGGACTCACGGCCTTGGTCACGATCCCTCCGAGCCGATCCAGCCGGATCACGCCCGCGATCTCCCGGCCGAAGCCCGCCGTGCCGGCGGAAAGCAGTACGGGGTTCTGAAACGTCGTGCCGAAAACCTGGATGCCGGGGAGCGTCGCCGTCGTCATGGGGCCTCGTCGGCCCAACTCACTCGGGCTCCCCGAGGATCTTCCGTTCGTACTGCTTGAGATACCGCTCGACGCCGTCGGCAATCGCTCGCGCCATCTGGCGCTGGCCGGCATCCGACGCGAGGAACGCGGCACCCCCGCGGTTGGTCGCGAAGCCCGTTTCCACCAAGATCGCGGGGCGTGTCGCGGTCCGGAGCACGACGAAGTAGGGGTTCTGCGCGGCACCGCGGTTGCGGCCCGGATGCACCTCCGCGGCCCTCTGTTGGACGAAATCGGCCAGCTGCGCCGACTCGCGGAGAAACTCGTTGGTCTGCAGGTCCTTGAAGATGAACGCCAGCGGGTCGTTCTCGTCCGGCGATTCGTACCCGGCCTCAAAGCGCACGGCCTCGTTCTCCATCGCCGCAACGCGCCGCGCCTCCTCCGTCGCCGAGGCCCCGAGGAAGTACGTCTCCACGCCGTTCACCGCCTGGTACCCCCGTCGTCGTGCGAGGCTGTTCACGTGGATACTGATGAACGCGTCGCACGATTCCTGACAGAACCCCGCCCGCTCTCCCAACGCGATCAGCGTGTCCGTCGTCCGCGTCATGATTACCTCCACGCCGCGGTCCTCCAGGATGCGCTGCACGTGCTTGGCAATCGCGAGGTTCACGTTCGCCTCCTGCACGCCGCGCGGCAGGAACAGCCCCGGGTTGCCGCGATCGGGCCCGCCGTGCCCCGCGTCGACGACCACGCGGTGCCAGGCGCGGAATCCGTGCCGCCGCCCCGCCGCCGATGGTGCGCGCACCGTCGGCTCCGATGGTGCCGCCGGCACCGAGACGACCGGCGTGAGCCGCGCCTCCTCAAACCGCAGGGCCAGCGGATCGTAGCGGTACCCCTCGCTGAACGCGGCGGGGATGAACTCCGTGAGGAGCTGCAACGGAAGGAGCAGCGTGTCGCCCTCGACGTACGCTCCGCCCGCCAGCGGGCGCGGACGTCCCTGGTGCACCATCACGGGCGCGCCCAGGAGGAAGCGGAACGTCGCCCCGGCGAAGTTCACGTCGGCCCAGTCGCCGTTCACTTCCCCGATCATGGGGAGCACATCCTCCAGGATCGGCGTGGGTACGACGGGGTGTCCGCGGGACTCCACGATGGGCACCAGCGTTTCGCCGGCTCCCGTCGCCACGACGAGCGTGCGATCCGCCCGCGGCGAGACCTCCGCCGCCACTGCGGCCAGACCGAGGACAAGAACGGCCGAGGCCCTCATCGCCGGCGCCCCACGAGCCGTTCCGACTCGCGCTCCTGGTCGCGGCGCTTGAGGTCTTCCCGCTTGTCGTGCCGCTTCTTCCCCCTGCCGAGCGCCATCGTCACCTTGGCCCACCCACCGTCCAGGTGAATGTCGAGCGGGACCAGCGTGAGTCCCTTGCGCTCCAGCGCCCCGATGAGCCGGCGGATCTCGTGCCGGTGCAACAGCAGCTTGCGAGTCCGTTCCGGATCATGGTTGGTGTACCCGCCGCTCTCGTAAGGAGACACGTTCATACCTTCGAGCCACACCTCACCCCGGCGCAGTGTTCCATAGGCGCCCTTGAGACTGACCTTGCCTGCGCGAATGGACTTGATCTCGGTCCCGGTAAGTGCGAGACCGGCCTGGAAGGTGTCCAGGATCTCGTAGTCATGGCGCGCCTTCGGATTGCGGGCCACGACTGTGCCGGGGGGAGCGCTCGAACGCGCGCGGTTGGACACGAGCTAAGTCCAAACTAGAAAACACTTTCCGTAGGGTCAAGCGCGAGGTTGACCCCCATTCTGGCCACCCGTATATTCCCGGCCCGCTCCTCACGGGGCGAACTGCCGAAGTGGTGGAACTGGTAGACGCGCTGCGTTCAGGGCGCAGTGGGCGCAAGCCCGTGCGGGTTCGAATCCCGCCTTCGGCACTCTCTACACCATCGTCGACCGGCGCCCTTAGTAGCGCGGCACCGTCGGGTCGACCTCTCGAGACCACGCATCGATCCCGCCCGCGAGATTGCGGGCACGTGCAAACCCCGCCGCGCGGAGCATCTCCGTCGCGCGCGCGGACCGGACGCCCGTGTGACACACGACGACGATCGGTCGTGCGGACTCGAGCTCGCCGAGGCGCCGGGGAAGCTCCCCCAGGGGAATGTGCATCGCCCCCTCGATGCTGCTGACCGCCAGCTCCCCCGCTTCTCGCACGTCGACGAGTTGCACCCCGCCCCCGCGCCATTCTTCGGCAAAGTCACGAACACCGACGTCGAATGCGTGCGCGGTCGGCTCAACCCCGCAGAACGCCTCGTAGTCGATCAGCTCCGTAACCGTCGGATGGTCCCCGCAGACCGGACAGTCCGGATCGCGGCGGAGCCCGATCTCCCGGAACGTGGCGCCGATCCCGTCGAACAGCAGCAGCCGGCCCACCAAGGGATCACCGATTCCCAGCAGAAGCTTCACTGCTTCCAAGGCCTGCAGGCTTCCGATGATTCCCGGCAGGACACCGAGCACCCCGGCGTCCGCACAGGACGGGACGAGGTCGGGCGGCGGCGGCTCGTGGAAGAGGCACCGGTAGCACGGCCCCCCCTCGGCTCCGAACACCGACACCTGCCCCTCGAACCGCAGGATCGCGCCATACACGTAGGGCCGGCCGGCGAACACGCACGCGTCGTTGATGAGATAGCGGGTCGGGAAGTTGTCGCTGCCGTCGATGACCAGGTCCACGTCACTGATGAGCCCTGTGGCGTTCCCCGCATGCAGGCGCTCGGGAATCGTCCGGACGTGCACCAGCGGGTTGACGTCCTGCAACCGATCGAGGGCCGAGTCGACCTTGGGACGGCCCACGTCGTCGTTTCCGTGGAGAATCTGGCGCTGAAGATTGGAGAGTTCGACCGCGTCACCGTCGACGACGGCGAGCGTTCCCACACCGGCCGCGGCGAGGTACAGCGCGGCGGGTGACCCGAGGCCGCCCGCACCGACCAGCAGGACGCGCGCTGACGCAAGACGTTCCTGCCCCTTCACCCCGACCTGAGGCAGGGTGAGGTGCCTGGAATACCGAAGCAAGGCGTCGTGGTCGAGGGGCGCACTCACCCTCGAAGGCTAATCGCGCCTCGACGCCTGGAACAGCGTTACGTCGGGATCAGTGGTGCGCGACCAGTGCGACCCGCTCGACCACCTCGACTTCCGAGGAGAGCAAGTCGTCCAGCGACACCCCGTCCAGCGCGTCGTCGATCCGTTGCTTGAGCATGCGCCACACGGGCCGAATGCTGCAGTCCGCCATCGGATCACACCGATGGTCATTGACCGGATGCGCCTCGCAATTCACCTCGAAGGTCGACCCCTCGGCCGCTTCGACGATGTTCCGGATGGAGATGTCCGCCGGATCCCGACTGAGTCGATAGCCCCCACGCGCTCCGCGCACGCTGCTCACGAGGCCAGCGCGTCGAAGACGCAAGAAGATCTGCTCGACGTAATCGGTCGGAAGGTGCTCGAATTCCGCTACGTCCCGGGCCGGGACCGGCTTCGAGCGATCGCGCCGCGCCAAGTTGAGCGCAACGATGACCCCGTACTCCGCCCACGTTGTGACTCTCATGCCACCTCCCCCACACACCCGCAATATTCCCCACCCCACGACCGAAAGCAAGCGTCAGGAGTCGGATTTCCTCAGTGCTCGCCGGGGACTCCCGGATCGGTCATCCGCCGCGCATCGAGCACCGCCGCCAGTGTCTCCGGATCGAGCAGCCCCTTCTCCTCCACGAGCGCACGGACCGTGAGCCCGCGCTCCAGCGCCTCGTCGGCCAGCGCCGCGGCAGCGGCGTAACCGATCCGCGGCGCGAGTGCCGTCACGAGTGCCGGGCTCCGTTCGAGCCAGTGCGCGATCTGGTCGCGCTCGGCGTCGATCCCTCGTACGCACCGGTCCGCAAACAGGCGCGACGCATTCGTCAGAAGCCCCACCGACACCAGCAGGTTCTGCGCAATGACCGGCATCATCACGTTGAGTTCGAGTTGTCCGGCCTCCGCCGCCGTCGCCACGGTGACGTCGTTCCCGAGCACCTGGTAGCACACCATGTTGACCATCTCGGCCATGAC
>JBDHIW010000069.1:0-17868 GCA_039587215.1 Gemmatimonadota bacterium
TGGAACACGGAGGGCACGGCCCGCGACATGCGCGTCCTCTTCGAAGCGGCGCTGCGCGTGGCCAACGACCCGGCCATGCCGCGGTGGGTGGCGGGGCACGAGTTCGAGGAGGAGTGGAAGGCGCTGTACGGCCGCGACGAGTAGGCGGGAACGGGCGGGGACGGACGGGGTACGTGTCGCGACCCCTCATCGAGGCCTCGTGATGCGCTCGCTCCGACTCGGCTGCACGGTCCTGATCGCCCTGATTCTCGCTCCGACGACCGGTACGGCCCAGGACGACGCGCCCCCCCCCTCCTGTTCCACCCCAGAGTACCGGCAGTTCGACTTCTGGATCGGAACGTGGGACGTCTTCGACCCGCAGGGGACGCAGGTCGGGGTCAACACGATCCGCGCGATCTACGACGGCTGCGTACTCGAAGAGCGTTGGGAGGCCTCCGGGCCGCACCGCGGCGGGAGCTTCAACATGTACGACGCTCCGGCCGACACGTGGCATCAGTCCTGGGTCGACAACGGAGGGCTGCTGCTCCAGTTGGACGGCGGGCTCGTGGACGGCACCATGGTGCTCGAGGGATCGCGCGTGAGTCCGCAGGGCAACCGCATGACGCACCGCATCTCATGGACGGAACTCGAGCCTGGGCGCGTCCGACAGCTGTGGCAGGTGTCGCCCGACGGCGGCGCGACGTGGAGCGTCGCCTTCGACGGTACCTACGTCAGGAGAGACTGAGCGCCGGCCGGCCGGCGCTACTGCTTCTCGAACGAGAGGTCGCCCAGTTCCGCCGTTCGACCGAGCGCGAGGCTGTCGATGACTACCCCCGTCGACGGCCCGCCCGGTTGGAGGAGGGCCCGCACGACGAGCGGCCCTTTTGCCATTCCCCCCGGACCGGGTACGAGCACGACGAGGCTGTCGCCTTGCATCGTGCCATCGATGCTCAGCCGGTTCACGTCGCGGTCGACCCACGCAAACCCTCCCTCAGGCCCGAACGGCCCTCCCATCATCCACGTTCCCGAGAGGAATCCTGACACCGCAGTCGAGTCGATCGATCGCGCGAGATAGAGCAGGAGTTCCGCGTCGATGTCCACGCCGGCGGCCACCCCCTGCACCAGATACCGCCCCTCGCGAGGGTCGTCGAAGTCGCCCGTGACCTCGACCACCGTCGAGAGCGACGTCAGGCTCCCAAACACGCCGATGCCGCCGTCGAGGCGGTTGATGAACCCACGTCCCGTGATGGGGTTGTTCCGCGAGCGTGCAAAATCGAAGTAGTTCGTGTCCGACAGCGCCGCCGTGAGCGCGTAGCGGCGTCCGGCGCGGAAGATGTCTTCCCCTCCGCCGCCCGGAAGGATGTCCGGCAGGTTGCCCGGGATAGCCACGGCGGTCGTATCGGCGAACAGCTTCGAGCCCGCGGCGGCACTCTCGTCGTCGATCCGCTTGGCTTCCACCTGAATCAAGCGACCGACGATCGGTTCGACGTCGACCCGCAACGTGTCACGATCCCTGTTGAACAGCGTGATGTCGGGGCCCCCGAACGCCACCGTCTGACCGGCCACGCGCAGCGTAGCGCCCGCCATGCCCGGCACGCGCGTCTGTCCCGTGACGACGCTCCCGCCCGGCACGCGCACCGTCAGTGCCATCCGATCCCCGGGGCGCAGGGTCGGACACCCTGCGGGCGCCCAGTACACGCCCGGGAGCTTCGGAACGGAGGGGTCCCCCGTCGTGAAGGTGAATCGGGTCGTGTCGCCGCACGGATCGGTCGGAAAGTCCAGATTCACGACGCGGACGGTCGCGTTCTCAATGGGAAGGTGCGGGCCGCTCCCCGACGGCACCTGCACGGACGTGAGTTCATCCGGGTCGGCCAGCCCCGTGAAGGACCACTCGACCACGACGAACTGCTGCGCACGGTCAGGCCGCATGACCGCCTGCACGATCACCACGGGCTCGCCGACGGGGATCACGACCTCCTCGAGCTCGCACCCCGCCTGCGCGATCAGCAGGAGCGCCACGCACGCACCGATCTGCCGGCGCGTCACCACGCGATCTCCACGCCGAGCGTCGGCAGCACGGGAAGCTGCGAGTACCCTCCCCGCGTCGCCGGGACGTCCTCGTAGTCGAAGGTGTAGAAGAACACGTTCCGCCGGTTGTACACGTTCAGGACATTGAGATACGGCTGCCACCGACCACCGAGCATCCTAAACGACCAACGGAAACTCACGTCGAGCCGCGAGTAGTGCGGGTACCGCTGGGCATTGATCGTGGAGCCGATCGACTCGGTGTCGAAATCCTCGAAGGTGTGATCCTCCACGTTGTAGTCCCGATGCACCCAGGAACCGATCACGCCCGTGTAGGGAAGCGGAGAGCCGTAGCCCCACCTGGCGCTCATGCGCGATCCAAGGGGACCCGGCGTCTGCACCACGATGTCCAGGGTGTGCCGGCGATCGTGCGCCGGCGCGAACGTGCCGATGCGCGACCGGCGCAGCGCCTTTCCGTACCCGTAGGCGATCCACCCGTTCACGGCCCCGGCGTGGCGCCGGATCAGTACGTCCACCCCCCACGCGTAGCCCCGTGCCGGTACGAACTCGTCCCCACGCACCTTGGGATCGTCGTTGGGGTCGGGAACCGGGAGATCGCGGAACGACTTCGTATACCCTTCGACCGTCATAGACCAGGTGTCGCTCAACCACGCTTCGACGCCGACGACCCCCTGATCGGAACTCGCCACCGGCGTCACGTCGTCCGCGCCGATCCAAAAGTCGAAGATGGTGACCGGTAGCTCCTGATCGCGGATGGAGTTGATCGGCTGGTAGAACCGTCCCACCGACCCGGTGAACGCCACGTTCTCACTCAGGAACACTTTGGCGCTGGCCCGCGGGGACACACCCGTGAACGCGGCACCGCCGCCCACATGTTCGACCCGGAGGCCCGGACGCAGGATCAGCCAGCTTGCGGGCCGCCAGGCGTAATCGACGTACCCTGCCAGCACCGACGGCCGATAGCCGAGCGACAAGAGGTCCTGCTCCAGCGCGCGGCTGTCGACCCCGTACGTGATGCGATTCGACTCGAACGCCGCCCCCAGGTGCACCTCGTGAGCGCCCGCCGTGATCCCGAGATCGGTCTGCGACGCGAAGTGCCGAACGTCGTTGTCCACGTTCAGCACGTCCGGCGCCAGGTCCAGCCCCGCGGAGAAACCTGACAGCCCGAACGTCTGCGTCAGCGCAACGGCATCGCTCAGCGGCTGCACGATCGTGAGGCCGCCCAGCCGGTTCCCCCAGTCGAACCCGAAGTCGATGCCGTCCCGGCCCGGCTCCGGGTCGAGGAACGGGAAGCGGAGCACGTCGCGGCCCCAGTAGCCGGTCAGGAGCGCGGAGCCCCCTCCCGGTAGCGGAACGCTCACGCTGGCAACCAGGTCGGCGAAGTAGTACGTGAACGGGTCGTCCTCGACCGCCTTCACGAACGCATCCGCGTACGTCCGCCGGGCACCGACCAGCACGGTGGCACCCGTACCCCCGATTGGCCCTTCGAGCAGCACCTTGCTCGACAGCACGGACACGCCAGCCGTGGCCCCGATCCGGTCGGGCCGCCCCGTCCGGAGGCGCACGTCCAGCACGCTGCTGAGCCGCCCCCCGTACTGGGCGGGAAACGCGCCGGTCAGGAGCTCGACGCCGCTGACCGCCGCCGCATCGAACGTGCTGAACATGCCGCCGAGGTGAAACGGATTGAACACCGTGACGTTGTTCAGCCGGATGAGGTTCTGGTCGCTCTCCCCACCCCGCACGTTGAGCGCACTGGTGTAGTCGTTCTTGGCCACCACGCCGGGGAGGAGCTGGACCGCTCTCGTGACATCCGCCTCACCCACGGCCGGCGCTGCGTCGATGTCCTCTTTGTCCAGGCTGAGCGTACTGGTCTGCGCGAGCTCCTCGAACCGTTCGCGCGCCACCGGGCGGGCGACGGCCACCAGCGGCGCGAGCTGCTGCACCCGGATCGCGACGTACAGCGTCACCGACGACACGCCGGCCGCAATGTCGACCGTGTCGGTCACGATCCCGAGCCGATCCACGATCAACTGGAACGCACCCGTCGGCGCATCCGTCAGGACGAAGTACCCCGCCGTGTCGGTCTCGGCCCGCAACGCTGGGCGGCCGACCATCGCGACACGCACCTGCGGCAGCGGGGCGCTGTCGGCCAGCGACAGGACCTGTCCCTCGAGCGCCCGTTGCGCGTGCCCAGTCGCCGTCACGCCGACGAGCAGCAGAGCGGAAAGTGCGAGGGGGCGCCAGGCGGTGGGCATGAGCGTAAAGCTAGCGGGCACCGGCCCGAACGTCAGCCGGAGTCCGTGACGACTCCGATGGGGCCGCGCGCACGCGGGCCGGTGGTCCGCTAGCTCGACGGGGGCCGTGGACGGCTCCAGGTGGTTTGGCGGGTGAACGCTGCGGCACGCAATGCCCCCTCCAATGCGAACCCTCACGCGTCGTGCAGACATCGCGCAGCGGCTTCGGCGCCGGCCGTGCGTGCAGGAGGGCTCGAATCTCCACCCGCACGCTCCCCGCACCGGGACACCCTCGCAACCTGCAATCACGAGCTTCACGGAACCTTCACCATGTCGTCATGGCACGTGCGGCATTATGCAAGATATTACGCGCTATGGACACGATCTTCGCCGACGTCTGGCACGCCCTTCAATCTCGCTACGTGCCGAAGCGTACGCTCGGCAGTGGCGGCGCGGCCGTCGTGTCTCTTGCCCAGGACTGCAAGCACAACCGTCTCGTCGCCGTCAAGGTCTTCCGGCCCGAGATCGGTACCGCCATCGGCGTGATGCGGTTTCACCGTGAGATCGAAATCGCCGCGAGTTTGGCCCACCCGCACATCCTCCCCTTGTACGACTCCGGCGACGTCAACGACGTGCTGTACTACGTCATGCCCTACGTGGAGGGCGGATCCCTGCGCGAGCGCATGGTGCGGAAGAGGCGGATGGACATCGGCGAAGCCGTCGGCATCGCGAGCGAGATCGCGGACGCACTGAGCTACGCCCACACGCACGGCGTGATCCATCGAGACATCAAACCCGAGAACATTTTGCTCGAATCGAGTCACGCCATCCTCACGGACTTCGGGATCGCCTCCACGGGACTCGACGGGCGGATGACAGAGCCCGGGATCGTCGTCGGAACGCCGGCCTACATGAGTCCGGAGCACGCGATGGGCGAGCGCACCGACGGTCGGAGCGACGTCTATGCACTCGGCTGCGTGCTCTACGAGATGCTGTCGGGAACGACGCCGTTCGACGGCACCACGACCGTATCGATCCTCGCCCAGAAGTCGGTCGGCCAACTGCCCAGCATCCGCTCGGTCCGACAGGACGTGTCGTTTCATCTGGACGGAGTCGTCACACGCGCGCTCGCCCGACATCCGCACGACCGCTTCGCCACCGCCGGAGACTTTCGCATCGCGTTGGAATGCGCAGAGGCCGCCGAACCGCCGCCCCAGGGATCCGTGGCGGTGCTTCCGTTCACCGACCTGAGCCACGACCCGGCGGCCACCCACTTCGGCGCCGGCGTCGCCGAAGAAATCACGACGGCTCTCACGAAGGTCAAAGCGCTCCGCGTGGCGTCACGGACCTCGGCATTCACCTTCCGCGCGGAACGCGACGATCCGCGGAGCTTCGGCCGTCAGCTCGGCGTCGCCCATATCCTGGAAGGATCGGTTCGCCGCGTGGGACAGTCGTTCCGGATCTCGGTACGCCTGACCGAAGTGGCGACCGGCTATCAGGTCTGGTCGGAGCGGTTCGACCGTGAGCTGCATGACGTCTTCGCCGTCGAGGACGAGATTGCTCGCCGGGTGGTCGAACAGTTGGCGGTGATCCTGACCGACGAAGAGCGCCGTGCCATCTCGCGCCACAGCGCCGGGAGCATTCGCGCGTACGAGTTCTATCTGCGGGGCCGCCAGTTCCTGCACCAGACACGGAAGCGCAGTCTCGAGTTCGCTCGTGAGATGTTCGGGAAGGCCATCGATATCGATCCGGACTATGCGCTGGCGTACGCTGGGCTCGCGGACTGCGTCGCACTTCTGCACATGTTCTACCCGGAACACGAGCAGCTCGTCGAAGCGGAGGCGGCCAGCAAGCGAGCGCTGGCACTCGCTCCGCACATCCCCGAAACGCATGCGTCGCACGGCTTCGTCCTGTTTCAGCTGGGTCGCGAGGACGAGGCCGACGCGGCACTCCACGAGTCCCTGCGACTCGACCCCCGACAGTACGACGCCAACTACTTCCTCGGGCGGCTGCGCTTCCAGCAAGGCCGGTTCGTCGAAGCCGAACGGGCGTTCAATCGCGCCGCCGACGTGCGCGAGGACTACGAGTCGCGATTCTTCGCCGCACAGGCTGTGGCGGCGACGGGGGACGAGAAGGCCGCGGAGTCCGCCTATCGGCGGGCGCTCCACGTGGCCCAAATGCACGTCGACCTGCACCCGGACGACCCCCGGGCGGCAACGATGTGCGCAGTGTCGTGCTGCCGGGTCGGGCTGCGCGACCGCGGCCTCGCCTTCGCAGAACGCGCGCTGACCGTGGACCCCGACGATGCCGGGGTCCGTTACAACGTCGCGTGCCTCTTCGCTCTGGAAGGCCTCACGGAGCGGGCGCTCGACTGCCTGGAGGAGGCGTTCACGAAGGGCTTCGGCAACATCGCGTGGATCGAGAAGGATCCCGACCTCGACTCGCTGCGATCCCATTCCCGGTTTCACGCACTCATGAATCGACTGACCGCGGCCGCTCGCTAAGGTTCGGCACCTCAGTCCAGCGCCGGATCCTCGACGGCGATGTCGGGATGCGAGCCATCGATGGCGATGCGAAACCAGATGAACGGCAGCAGCGGATTGGGCACGACATAGCGCCACGCCGCTCCGCGCAACGAGGCACCGTCCCCCGCCCGCACCTGAACCCACTGGTAGATCCCCTTGTACGGGCAGAGCCCCGGGACGAGCGTTGGCGCGAATGCCGCGCGCCGCAGGAACCGGGCGCGCACATAGTAGGCGCCCGCGACGCGAGTGATACCCCACCCGCTCGGCCCCTCGGCGAGGATCTCGCCGGTCGGGCGATAGCGGAGACGCACCTGCGGGCTGGTCGACGGGTTCGAGGACATGTTCCGTTTCAACGGTGGACGCCTCCTCCGGGTTCCACAATCGCGTGTCTGAAGCCGCTTTCATCGTGCCTTCGGAGTCCTCTGCCCGCCGTGACGCATTTATTGATCCAGAGACGACACCGGAGCCGATCATGACGGAGCGCGCCATCATCCTCGGGGCCGCTGGCCGGGACTTCCACAACTTCAACGTGTACCTGCGGGACAATCCCGCGGTCGAGGTCGTGGCATTCACCGCCGCCCAGATCCCCAATATCGACGGTCGGCGGTACCCGCCAGATCTGGCGGGCCCCAGGTATCCGCAGGGAATCCCCATCGAGCCCGAGGATCGGCTGGAGAAGATCATCCGACACGAACGCGTGGACGTCGCGTTCTTCGGCTACAGCGACGTGTCCTACGAGTACGTGATGCGGCTCGGATCGCGCGTCCTCGCCGCGGGGGCGAACTACGTGCTGCTCGGGCCGCGCCATACGCAGATCGCTGCCGACGTGCCCGTCATAGCCGTCTGTGCAGCACGAACCGGCTCGGGAAAGTCCCAGACGACCCGTCGGGTCGCCGCCATCCTCCGCGAGATGGGTCGCACCGTCGCCATCGTGCGGCATCCGATGCCGTACGGCAATCTCTCGGCCCAAGCCGTCCAGCGGTTCGCCTCCTACGACGACCTCGAGGAGCACGATGTCACGATCGAGGAGCGCGAGGAATACGAACCGATCATCGCGGCTCACGGCATCGTCTACGCCGGCGTGGACTACCGCCGCATTCTGGAGCAGGCCCAGCAGGAGGCCGACGTGATCGTCTGGGACGGCGGCAACAACGATACCGCCTTCTTCCGCCCCGACCTCCTCATCACCGTCGTCGACCCGCACCGTCCGGATCATGCCGACCGGTACTTCCCCGGGGGTGTCAACGTCCGGCAGGCGGACGCGGTGGTCATCAACAAGGTCGACACCGCCAGCGAGGAGCAGATCGAGCTGGCGACGGCGACCGTGCGGCGGCTCAATCCCCGGGCGACGGTGGTACTCGCGGCCAGTCCGATCCGCGTGGACGATGCGAGCCTGATCCGCGACAAGCGGGTGCTCGTCATCGAAGACGGTCCGACCCTCACACACGGCGGCATGGCTTTCGGCGCCGGCTGGCTCGCCGCCCGGCGCTACGGAGCTCGGGAGATCCTGGATCCTCGACCGTGGGCAGTGGGGTCGATCGCCGACACCTACGAAGCGTGGCCCACGACGGGGCCCGTCCTGCCGGCCATGGGGTACGGCGACGCGCAACGCCGCGAACTCGCTGCCACGATCGCCGCGTCCGACGCGGACTCGGTGGTGATCGGCACACCCATCGATCTGGCACGCGTCATCACGTTGGATCGTCCGTCGGTGCGCGTCGGGTACGATCTCCAGGAGATCGGCGAACCCACGCTGGAGCACGTGATTCACCGCTATTACGTCGATCGCGACAGCGCGGCGTATCGCGCGATCACGGACGACGCGTAGGCACACGGCCGCCCGCGCCGGGCGGGAACGCCGTCAGCGCTCCGCGGGGTCGGCGATCATGCTCGTAGTCCAGATCGCCACCGTGCCGCACTGGCCCGCCGTGCTGCGCATCCCCTGCAGGAACTCCAGGGGGGTGTCCTTCGGAGCCGTGAACACCTCAACCGCGGCGACCCATCCTGCAAGCTGCGTGATCAGAAAGACGGGGGACACCGCCGGGATCCCGTCGATCAGGACGTCCGGCGCGCACCGACGCTCGTTGAGATGGACGACCGCGCGGGCCCGTGGGTGGCCTCGGACGCCCGGGATGGTGACCAGCACGTCCAGCACGGACTCCGCCCCCAGCGCCTGAATCTCCAGACGGTCGAAGCCGAACAGCGTGATCGCCTCCCGTCGCCGGCGCCCGAATCCCGACGCATCGGGGTCCTCGGACGGCAGACGTACCAGGCGCCCCGCCGTATCGACGACCTTGCCGTCACCCAGGTAGATCAGTTCCGAGCCGCCCGCCAAGTATCCTCGGCGATGGATATCGAGGCGGAACCGCCCTTCCTCGGGCGCATGTAGTTCGAACCACCCCTGCGGCGTCGTGAACGCCACGTCGTGTATGCGATCGCGCTCGTCCAGAAGGAACACGGCCGCGCCGTCGACGGGCGCGCCCCTCACGGAATCCTGAACGGTCCCCCGCAGTACACCCCGTACGGGAGTGGGGCCGGGAGGATCGGCCTCGTCGGCCATCAGGAGTTCGACATCCGCCGCCGTCAGGACCTCGCCCGCACGGCTCCGCAGCTGCACGACTAGCCCGCCCGTCTCCCGATACCGAGTGACCGCGACGTCGCCGACGGCACTGGCGCCGCGGCGGCGCATCTCCGGTAGCCGCAGTCGCCACTCCTCGACGACCCACAGGCCGTTGGACATCTGCCGAAAGTCGATCTCGCCTCCGATGTGTCTCGACGAGACCGGCCACGGCAGCCGGTCGTACTGGAACTCGAGTGACCGCAGCCCCGCCGTGATCCGATCCAGCCAGAACACCCCCTTGATGTCGGGTAATCGACGGCCGCGCGCGGGCTCGAACGCCACGCCGATCCGGGTCGTGTCGGTCGGATGTGTGCGCAGATAGAAGCAGTGGTCGTTCGCGAACGTCTCGGACAGCAGAACGTCGGCATCGGGCCCGTACGGCTTCCATCCGCCGTCCACCTCCTGGACGTACCCGCCGTCCGAGAGTTCCTCCGCATTGAGACTCAGGAACGGCCCGGCGGGCGACGTGCCCGTGAGGCGGTTCACGCTCCCCTCGATCGGGCGGAGGGTGCCGGGATTGAGTACGCGGTGGTACTGCAGCACATGGTACCAGAGCGAATCCGATTGCTCGGTCCACGCCACCGCGGCCAGCGCTTTGCGAGCCTCGGCCCACACCGCCAGTGTCTGCGATCCTCCCGTAGGGTCCGCCCGGCACTGCTGATCGCCGGTGACGACGATGCTGTCGAGCTGGACCGGGCGGAGCGCGAGCGTAATGCGCACGTCCAGGGTGTCCGTGGCACCGACGTTCACCGGACGCGATACCCATGACTGGATCCCGATCACGGCCGTGCGCAGCGTGTATGTCCCCGCCCCGGGCGCCACGAGTACGTAGCGGCCCAGACCATCGGTGCGCGCCCGGACCAGCTCCCCTCCCCCCGCATCCTGCAGAATGACGAACGCCCGCGGCAGCGGGCGCCCTTCTTCGGCCGAGACCACCTGCCCCCGGACGACCTGGGCGCGTGCCGCCTGCGGCATCGCCGCCAGAATCAGCACCAGGACACACCATCGAATCGAGCACTGCACCCGTGGAATCTGAGACGCAATCTGCCTGGAACGCGATCGTCGCCCCCTACCGGCGGCCGGCTCTCGCCAAGAGCGTGTGGCAGCTCGGGAACACGTTCATTCCCTTCGTGCTCCTGTGGTTGGGCATGCTCTGGGCGCTCACGATCGGGTACTGGCTGACCCTCTTGCTGGCCGTTCCGGCCGCGCTCCTGCTGGTGCGCCTGTTCATCTTCCAGCACGACTGCGGTCACGGCGCATTCTTCCGTTCCAAGCGGGCGAACGCGTTCGTCGGCTCGGTGATCGGGGTGATGACCCTGGTCCCGTACGCCTACTGGCGCCGGACCCATGCGCTGCACCACGCGGGTGCGGGCAATCTGGAAGCCCGCGGATTCGGTGACATCGACACCCTCACGGCGCGCGAATACCTCGGTCTTTCGGCGCGCCGACGTCTGGCCTACCGGCTCTACCGTCATCCGGTCGTGATGCTGGTCATCGGACCGCTGTATCAGTTCGTCGTCAAACACCGCTTTCCCGCAGACGCACCCACGGCGTGGAAGCGGGAATGGATGGGCGTTCACCTCACGAATCTCGCGCTGCTCGTCGTGGCGATCCTGCTGTCGCTGGCGGTCGGCTGGCAGCGCTTCCTGCTGGTGCAGCTCCCGCTGATCCAGATCTCCGGAACCGTGGGAGTCTTCCTGTTCTACGTGCAGCATCAGTACGAGGACACGTACTGGCGCTACCGCGAGGGATGGGACTACTACGAAGCCGGCATCGCGGGGGCGTCGCTGTTCGAGCTCCCGGCCGTCCTGAACTGGTTCACCGGCAACATCGCCTACCACCATGTTCACCACGTGAACAGCCGCGTGCCGAACTACAACCTCAAGCGCTGCCACGACGAGAACGCCGAGTTCCATCGCGTGACGCGGCTCGGACTGTGGGACGCGCTCAAGACGCTCCACCTCACCCTTTGGGACGAGGACACGCAGCGACTGGTGGGCTTTCGGCAACTGCCGGCCATTCGATCACGCCCGCCGTACGCGGGGCCGGTGCAGGCGACCAAACCGGAGGCGATCCCGCGCGCCTGGCAGCCACCGCCAGACGCGCCGTGAGACCGCGCCCTACCGTCCGTCCGTGACGATCGACTCGTAGCTCTCCCGGTACCACTGCGGCCGCTCGTCCGCGTTCGCGACGCGAGCGCCCAAGTGGTAAATCAGCTGTAGGAGCCGCGCCTCTTTGTCGACGTCGATCTTGTCGGTATGATCGCTCTGACGGTGGTAGTCCTCGTGCGTTCCGCTCGTGAAGAACAGGATCGGCACGCCGCGGCGGGCGAAGTTGTAGTGGTCCGAGCGGAAGTAGAGATTGAGCTGCGGCCAGGGATCGTCGACGACCGCCATGTCGAGATAGGCGTGCTCATCGGCGACGGACCGCAGCGTCGCCCCGAGGTCCGAGTGCTCCAGCCCGATCGCCGCGATGCTGTCGGGCGCGTTGCGGCCGATCATGTCCATGTTGACGTTGGCGACCATCCGATCGATCGGTACGGGCGGGCGGGCGCCGAAATAGTCGCTGCCCAGCAGGCCCTGCTCCTCCCCGCTCACGAGCACGAACATCATCGACCGGCGCGGTCGCGTCTCCGCCGAGACGAAGGCCTCGGCCAGTTCCAAGACGCCGGCCGTGCCCGATGCATTGTCGTCGGCCCCGTTGAAGATGCTGTCCGGTTCGGCGCCGGACCGGATGCCCTCGTGATCGATGTGGGCGCTGAACACGACGTACTCGTCGACGAGGTCGGGATCGCTCCCAGGCAGCACCCCGACGATGTTCGGTGACTCGACCACACCCGTCACGCGAAACGTGACCGTGACGTTCAGCTCGAGACCGTCGAGCGTCGAGGCGGTCGGCGTTTCGTGTGTGCGAGCATCCGCCAGGTCGAAACCGACGTCGGCCAACAGCGGACCCACATCATCGTCGTGGAAGTACACGACGGGGGCGCCGCCCGAGCGCCACTCGGCGACCCGCCCGGACAGACCACGGCGCGTCCGGGCCTCCCATTCCGCCGGACCCAGCGCCGTGACCATCGCCAGCGCGGCCGGGTTGCGCGCCCGCACCGCACCGAGCATCGCATTCACCGCCGGGTCGAATCGCCCTCCGCGCATCGGGGCCACCATCAGCACGACGGCGTCCTCGAGTGGAAGGTCCGCGATCGCTGCCATGTCGGAGAACACGCCCGAGAGCACGACCGTCGGCCCACTCACCCCATCGGGCCCGGTCTCCCCCGAATAGCGGAGTACCTCCGCGCCCATGCGCCACTGCGTCCCCCGATTGCTCGTGACGACGGACGTCGCCAGATCCACCTCCCGTTCGAGCAGACGGAAGGTCTGGCGATACGTCCCATCCTCCCCGAACGGCTCGAGGCCCAGGCGTGCAAACTCCTCGGCCGCATACGCGGCCGCACGCTCCAGCCCGGGCGTCCCGGTCCGCCGGCCGGCCATCGAGTCGTGCGCCAGCACTGCTACCCGCTCGAACACGTCCGACGGAGTGATGGATGCGGCCCCGCCGGCGGACTGGGCGCGAACCGGCATGGCGGCGAGGGCGAAGCACGGGATCACGAGGAGCGGTAGTGACGCACGCATGGAACACCTGTGGAGAGAACGGTGGGCGGGCGCCGGCGCGCCCTAGCGGTCGGAGATGTACCTCCGAAAGTCACCTACGTCATACGTACCATTGGCGTTCCCGGATTCATCGAGGAAGCGCCGTTCTACGGTACGCAGCGAGTCGGCGTCGGTCAGGAACAGCGGCTGGAGAAGCCGATCCGTGTGGATGGCCTCGGTCGAGAGGGCGATGTGCGCGAGCCCGTCCTCGATCCTGATCTCGTAGATCTCCACGCCACTCGACCGACCGTCGTTGAGCCTGGTGGACGGCCCCAGCGCGGACCCCGAAAGGAAGCCGCCGGTGAACGCATCCCCGGCCGTCCCGCGGTTGCCCCCCTCGTTCGGGGAGCGAAGCAAGTCGCCCTGTCCGTCAGCCTCTTCGATGTAGACCCGGTAGAGCGGCGGACATTCGGCACACGGACGCAGGGGCAGTGACGGGTCTGTGTGGTACACGAACACGCCGGCCTCCGGCAGCACCCGATCGAACCCGCCGCGGTCGCGATACTCGACGATGAGATGCTCGGTCCCGTCGAGCGGAATGTGGAGCACCTCCTCGCTGGTGCGGACCGGCGGGAGCGTCAGCTCGACGAATTCGCCCCCTGCGACGACCCGCTCGTTGGCCAGCCAGCCCATCTGCATCTTGGCGTACGGACTCATGTGACTGGCGTTCCGCAGCTGCGACCGCGGGACCCCTTCGCATCCCCAGGATCCGCCGGACATGAGACCGAAGCACCCGATCAGCCAGCGTCGGAACTGCGGCTCCACCCCGCCAACGTGATGGCGGATGTCGGGAAGGCCCAGCGCATGTCCCAGCTCGTGGGACATCGTGCCGGTCGTGTGAATGCCGACACCATCGCAGTTCACGACGCTCTGCGTGATATACCCGTTCACCTGGATGCGACCACCACCGGGGGTCGGGTCGTCCGTCACGAAGGCCGAGCCGAGCCACCCCGAGAGGCTCGAGCGATGGGGCCAAATGCCGACGGCCACCGCTCCGCACGACGCCGCCACCTCCATGTACTCGAAAGCCACCACATCGACGAACCCGTCGTCATCCCCGCTGTTGGGAATGCCGTCCGGGCCGTCACTGTCGAACTGGCCGAAGTCCACGCTCGCGTCCGCGAGCGCGACCGCCTCCCAGTAGGCCTCACCCGTCTTCGAGTCCCCCGCAATGCCCCAGAACGACCCGTTGACCTCGTCCACGGTCAACGACGTACGCACCCACGGGGCAACCGCCCCAGTCACCTGCAGCCGACCGCCCGAGATCTCGTCGTAGAACTCGGTCAGCGTGCCGTTTGCGTACGGGCCGGTGAAGTACACGCGTTCGATGTCCGCCGGGGTGTAGAGCGGCTCCGGCGAGTCCGCGAACAGCACGGGAATGACGATCAGTGGGAGTTCGCCCGTCACGGACTGCCCCGCTCGGCGCACGGACGCCGTTCGCTGGATCCACGCCTGCGGCAGCGTGAACAGGTCGGGCTGCTCCTGCACCAGCCGCGTGTACGCCGGAGGCAGCGTCACGCCTTCACGTTCGGCCACGAGCTCGATGTCCTGCGCCTGCGTCGCGGACGCCGCCGCCAGGAGTCCGCACGCCGCGGCCAGCCGGAGGCGCATCACTGGTCCACCCGCCGGAACGCGACGCGGTACTCGTCCGTGATGACGCGCAGCGCATTGTCGAGATCAGCGACCTGCAGCACGACCGCGTCCGGAGGGCGTCGTACGTCGCTGGTGGGGACGCGGAACTGCAGCGGACCATCCCAGCTGGCGCCGCGCCGGACCACGACGACGCGGGTCACCCCATCCGCCACGTGCGCAAAGACCTGATCGCCGACCGACGCGGACACCGAGGGATACACTCCCTCGAGCTGCACGAGGGCGGCCCCCTCGAAGTCGTTCGGGGTCTCGATGACCGCCAGCAGCTCGCCGGGAAGCGGCTCGCTCTCGCAGGCAAGGGCCGCCAGGGTCAGCAGGGGAACGAAGCGAAGCAGGTGAAGTCGATGACGCATGGTCGCGTGATACCCTCGTGTCGAGGCTGAGGATCCCAGAGGCGTTTCCATGGTACCTAGACGGGTGCCCGGAGGACAGGGTGCGCGACGTGCGCAGACGGTTTCTCCCGAGTTCACCAACGGAGTACCTTGGGGCATGGATCGATCACACGCGATGCGCATCGCGCGCCTCGGCCTGCTGGCCACGCTCGCAACGGGATGCGAACGGGGCCAGGGCGTCGAACAGCGCTTCGTGGTTGGCACGCCGCACGAGAACTATCAGGCGGTGCTCGAAACCTCGGGACTCCATACGACCGCGCTAGGCCGCGATTGGATCGCCGCCGCCGAGAGTGCGCTGGAGCGCTCGACCCCGGTGGCGCTGCCGCACCGCGAGCGGCGCTTCCTCGACCCGACCGCGGCCGCCGTCGCCGCGTATCGCGTCACGCTCGAACGCGGACAGCTCGTGCGCGTACAGATCGACGATGTGGACGCCGCCGACGAACCGACGCAACTCTTCCTCGATCTCTTCATCGCGTCGCCGTCCGCGCTCGACCCCCGACTCGTCGCGAGCGCCGACTCCTTGGCGCGGCGGCTCGAATACGTCGCGCTGCAGCCAGGCGACTACGTCATTCGCGTTCAGCCCGAACTCCTTCGAGGAGGCCGCCTCACGGTGACGATCAGTTCCCACGCCTCGCTCGAGTTCCCGGTCGCCGGGCGGGACATGGGGGCGATCCGCAGCAGGTTCGGCGCACCGAGAGACGGGGGTCGCCGCGACCACCACGGCGTGGACATCTTCGCGCGGCGGGGCACGCCGGTGATTGCCTCGGTAGCGGGTCGCGCGCGGGCCACGACCAATCGGCTCGGTGGCAACGTCGTGTGGCTGCGCGACGGCGCGCTCCCCAGAAGCCTGTACTACGCCCACCTGGACCGTCACGCCTTCGGGGGCACCCGCATGGTGGAGCCGGGGGACACGCTCGGATTCGTCGGAAACAGCGGGAACGCCCGCACGACCCCCCCGCACCTGCATTTCGGCATCTACATGCGGCGCATCGGCCCCGTCGATCCGGACGCACACTTGTACGAGCCCGTGGATCGACCCGCCCCGTTTGCCGGTGACGACGCCGTCGTGGGCACGTGGGCACGAACCCGCGGATCGGATGTCGCGGTGCGCGACCGCCCCGCACGACGGGCGCCGCTGGTCCGCACGCTCGGGCGCGATGCGCCGATCGAGATCGTCGCGGGGACGGGAGACTGGTACCTGGGCCGCCTGCCCGATGGATCCGTGGGCTACGTCGCCACATCGGCGGTACGCCGTCTCGCCACACCACTCCGCGAGGCACGGATGACCGCCGGGGCGACCGTGCTCGGCGACCCGACGCCATCGGCCGCCGTGCGTGACACGGTGGTCCGCGGGGACGTCGTGCCGATCCTTGGCGTGTTCGGGACGTATGCGCTGGTCGAGAACGGCCAGGGCGTCCGCGGCTGGGTGCCATCGTCCGTCATGGACGCGCTCCTCACGGCGGAGCGCGTGACCACGGCCGACGACCCGGAGGACTAGGTCAGGCCCACGCGCGCGTTTCGCTGGCGATCGTCGGACGCGCGAACCAGATCAGTAGAAAGACCGGAAACGCCCAACCGATCGCGGCTCCGAGAACGAGTCCGGGCCAGATCCACTCCTCCCACCCCGACCCGGCCAGACGGGTCAGTTCGGCCGCGTGCGCTCGATTCCACAGTGCGCCCACCGCCAACTGGACGGCCACCCACGGGATCATCATCGCCGCCCAGAGTCTCGCGAGCGTCACGCCGGACCGCATGCACCGCCGCAGTCGTGCCCCCGCCAGCCAGAGCACGACCGCCAGCGCCATCCCGATCAACGCACTCGTCGCGGTCCACTCCTGCGAGGGCATCGTGCTTTGGACCAACGACACGACGTCGGGCGTGAAGATGCGCCGTATCGCATCGGACTCCATCACGGACGGACCTATCACCAGATCGCCGAGGTCATCGACGAACAAGAGGATGGCGAGCACCAGCGCGACGGTACCGACCGTCTTCGACCATCGCGGCTCCGGTGCATCCGTGCCGGGCAAGCCGGCACCTGGCAGTGCGACGTCCTGGGTGCTGGACATGACCATCTCCGCGAGCAAGGGACGCTCCGGTCCACAAGCTGGTCACCACGACCCCCCAGTCGTGATGAAATGCGCATGAAGCCGTTGGTCTAGATCGTCAGCGGCCCGGGCGCCATCTCCTGTGGGGCACGACCCGCGCGGAACAGCCGGGCCGCATGGGGGCCGCCGAGGCGCACGGTGTCGTCCTCGACGCTGAGCCACGTCCCCTCACGGAGTCCGACCACTGTCGCGTCCGGGTTCAGCGCCAGGAACTCCTCTATCCGCTCGCTGCGGGTCTCACCGCCATGATTGGGGATGGTGGCGTCGGTGAAATGCGGGTTGATCTGGAACGGGACCAACCCCAACGCATCGAAGCTCGGCAGCTCGACGATCGGCATGTCGTTCGTGGTCCGCACGGACGGACACGCAACGTTGGACCCCGCACTCCAGCCGACATAGGGAACCCCGGCGCGCACCCGCCCGCGCATGGGGTCGATCAAGCCACGGGCATGCATCTCCCGCAGAAGCTGAAATGTGTTCCCACCCGACACGGCGATGGCCTGCGCCTCCTGAACAGCCGCGACCGGGTCCGCCTCGGCATGCAGTGAGCGGAGGCGGACCCCCAGATGCTCGAACCAGCGGCCGACCGACGCTGCCAGCTCGTCGTGTGGGATCCGAACGACCGCGTACGGCACGAAGAGGACCTCGTCGACGGCGTCGCCGAGTA
>JBDHIW010000070.1:0-10414 GCA_039587215.1 Gemmatimonadota bacterium
CACCGTCGCCCCGTAGTAGAACAGCACGTCGGGGTGTTTCCACAGCGCAATGCTGAAGGCGATATCGTGTGCCGTGACCGGTACGCCGTCGTGCCACCTGATGTCGCGACGCAAGTAGAAGGTCCATTCCCGCCGATCGGACGTGTGCTCCCACCGCTCGGCCAGCCCCGTCGGTTCACCCTCGCGACACGCCGAGTTCCACATCGCCATCGGCAGAAACATGAAGAACTTCGTGTAGCCGTCGTGGTTCGGGCCGAGCAGGTATTGGTCGCTGCCATATCCGATGGTCATGGGGAGACGCGTGTCGGTCCTGTCGGCGGCTCCATCGCCACACTGCAGCACCACCAGGACGATCGCGGGCAGGAGGCCGACACGAACCCATCGGCGAGTTCGTCGAGCGTTCAGTGATCTGGGCATTGCGCCTCCAGTCTTATGCGTTCTGCTCGCCCCCTCGCCGCACACCACCGAAGAGAGCGAGGTAAACGCTGGGAAGTTCACCGCGTGCGTCCAGACCGGCGGCGAGGCACGGAAGTCGACCCCCGCCCTCCAGCCTACCGCCCCGTCCTCGCCCTCAACTCCTCGAAGAAGTTCTCGACGAGGATCACCTCCCCCGCGTCCTCACCCCCGCGGTTTCGGATCATCAGGAACCGCTGATCGTCCGGCGCCACGTCATATTGCGAACGCCAGAAACCCGAGTAGAACCCCCGGACCGAGAACAGCACCTGGCGCTCGCCGGTCACGAAGGTCGACCCGCGCAGCACCTCGACGGCCATCAGGTTCCCGTTGCTCTTGTAGAACAGCTCGCGTCCGGAATGCGCCCACATCGGCTCCGTGCCGCCGTCCGTCGACACGATCCACTTCCCGTCGCTGGTGTTGGGAAACGGGCGGACGTACACCTCGTTCCGTCCTGATTCGCTCGACGAATACGCGAGCCAGCGACCATCCGGGGACACCGTCGGCGTGACCTCCGCAAATTCCGATGTCAGGAGCGGCACCGGAGCGCTGTCCGCGCCGACCGGCATCGCGTACACGTCCTGGGTCCCCGTCGCTCTCCGATACACCAGCCAGTCCCCATCCGGCGTGTACACCGACTCCCAGACGTTGTCCTCCTCGTCCAGCAGCAGCTCCGCCGCGACACTCGCATCCGCGCGCCGCACGAACAGGTCATTGTTGTCGCCGCGATCCGACATGAACGTCACGAATTGCCCGTCGGGACTCCACGTCGGGCGCCCGTTGTTGGAACCCATGAAGGTGAGCTTGAGCAGGGGGCCCCGGTCCAGTTGCTTGATCCAGACATGTGACTCGGCGTTCTCGTTGATTGCCAGGGCCAGTCGGGTCCCGTCCGGCGAAAGGCGGGGGTCGGAGAAATCACCGACCCACGCGGGGTCCACATTCTCCACCACACCCTCACGGCTCACCCACACGACCTCGAACTGCGGTGCGGCGCTCCCTTTCCGGTACAGCAAGTCGCCCTCGCCAGACACCGCCAGCTGCGCACCGTTCAGGCCCCCGATACCGACGTCCTCGAGAATGGGGGCGAAGGCTCCCGTCGCTTCCATCGCGTCCTGATCGAACGGCGCGGCGAGCATGGTGCCGTCGCTCTGCATGACGACCACGTGGCCCGAGGCGACATACCTGGCATAGACGCCTCCCATCAGCGAGGTGAAGGCGCCGGTCGCGAAGTCCGCCACTTGCACGGTCGTCTGGTCACCGTCACCGACCGCGATCAGCGCGCCGCGACCGTTCGGCAACACGTCCATCCAAAACCGTCTCGCCGCTCCGGCGGAGGTGTCGGGCGGCAGGGCCACCTCGAACGCCCCCCCCTGCTCCGGCAGCCGCGCCAGCCCCGCAGAACTCTGGAAGTAGACATACCCGTCCGCCTCCCAGTCCAACGTCCACGGGTAGGCGATGGTCGTATCGAGCAGCGTGAGCGGGGGCCCGCCGATGATCTGGAAGGTCTTCACGTCACCGCCGCACACGCAGACGATGGCCTGCCCGTCCGGCGAAAACACCGGCATGTTGCCGATCGCCCCGACCAGCGGGGTGGCGCCCAACTGACCACGCTCCCGGACATACAACTGATCGCCGTCGCCGGAGTACACGAAGCGCGATCCATCCGGCGCCCACGCGAACGACGGGCCAAACTGGGGTCGCGGCGTCGCGTCGTCCGGGAACCGCAGGCTGAAGCGGGCGACGGCGCCGGGCTCGTCCGCCGGCCCTCGCAGCCAGCCCCACGCACCGACCAGGATCGCGACGGTCGCGAGCACCGCGAGCGGCACGGCGAAGCGCTGCCGCCAGTTGGCGACGGGACCGCCCACCGCCACGGCCTGCATGGTGGCAATGGTGAATCCGGGATTCGTGAGCGCCTCGGCGAACTTGGCGGCGCTCTCGAACCGATCCGCCGGCAGCTTCTCCAGCGCCTTCGCGACCGCGGCCGTCACGTTCTGCGGCACCGACCGGCGCAGCTCCGCCACGGGCCGCGCCGTGTCGGTCACGATCTTCATGATGATCTGCTGTGCCGACCCGCCCGAGTGCGGCGGCTCCCCCGTCAGCATCTCGTACAGCACGCTGCCCAGCGAGTACACGTCCGAGCGTGCCGAGATGTCCTTCTCCGCCGTGGCCTGCTCGGGCGACATGTAGTGCGGCGTCCCGAGCGAAAGACCCGTCTCGGTCATGCGCCCGCCCGCCGCCGCGCTCACCGCCAAGGCGATCCCGAAGTCCGCCACCATCGGGCGGCCGTTATGGAGCAGGATGTTCTCGGGCTTGATGTCGCGGTGGATGACCCCCTGCTGATGGGCCGAATCCAGCGCGTCGGCGATGTCGAGCGTGATCTTGACGGCGTCGTCGATGCCGAGCTGCGTGTCGCGGTTCAGCTTCTCCCGCAGCGTCTCCCCTTCGATGTAGGGCATGACGTAGTAGAGGAACCCGTCGGCCTCGCCCGAATCGAAGAGGGGCAGGATGTTGGGATGCTGGAGGCTCGCGGTCGTCGTGATCTCCTGCACGAACCGCTCGGCGCCCAACACGGCGGCCAGTTCGGGTCGCAACACCTTGACGGCGACCTTGCGCTTGTGCTTGAGGTCCTCGGCCAGGTAGACCGTCGCCATTCCGCCTTCCCCAAGGCGGCGTTCGATGCGATAGCGGTCGGCGAGGGCGGTCGAGAGCCGGGAAGTGATCTCAGTCATGGTCGGCTAAGATAGGCTTGGGCCTGGCCCGGGGCGAGGGGCGTGCGCCGTGGCCCACGGCGGCACACCTCGTCCCTAGCCCGCACGTCCGCTCAGGGGCCATGTTACTCCCATGCCTGCACGCGCGGAGGGTGGATGATCAAGGTCGCCGAACTCAGCAAGCACTTCCCGGGCACCAAGAAGCTCCGCAAGGAGCTGGACCCCGACGTCCTGGTCAACGGGAAGGTCCGGGCCGTGGACCGCATCAGCTTCGAGTGCCGCCCGGGCCGGGTGTTCGGCCTGCTCGGCCCCAACGGTGCGGGCAAGACGACGGCGCTCCGCATGATCGCGACGATGCTGAAGCCGACCGATGGCGGCTTCTGGGTCGACGGCGTCGACGGCGTCGCCGAGCCCCAGCGGGTCCGCGAGCGCATCGGCTTCCTCACCGGCAACACCGGGCTCTACGACCGATTGACCGCCACGGAGATGGTTAAGTACTTCGCCACCCTCCACGGCCTCGACGCGACGCAGTTCGAGGCGCGCCGGCGGGAGGTGTTTCAGGCCCTCGACATGGACGCCTTCGCCACTCGCCGCATCGCCCAGCTGAGCACCGGCATGCGACAGAAAGTGTCGATCGCCAGGACCATCATCCACGATCCGGACGTCGTCGTGTTCGACGAGCCGACATCCGGCCTCGACGTGATGACCTCACGCGCGATCGTCGATCTCATCCGCTCGTGCCGCGACCAGGGCAAGACGGTCCTGTTCTCGACCCACCTCATGGGTGAGGTGCAGTTGTTGTGTGACGACATCGCGATCATCCACCGGGGCCGCCTGTTCTTCAACGGCACCAAGGGGGAGTTCGAGGCACAGATGACGCAGCCGAGCTACGAGGATGAGTTCATCCATCTCGTGGGGGAGGCATAGATGACGCGCACGGCAACCATCTTCAAGAAAGAGTTCACGGATACCATCCGCGACAAGCGCACGCTCATCACGATGATCGTCGTCCCACTGGCCGTGATCCCTTTGCTGATCGGCGGGATGGCCAAGCTCGGACAGCGCATGGCGGCGCGTGCCGAGGAAGAGAAGAGCACGATCGCCTTCATCGGTCCGGAGTTCGCGCCCGGCCTGTACGAGCGCATCGCAGACGACACGCTGTTCGTGATTGCCTCCGGCATCGCGGAGCAGGATCTCGATACGCTCATTCGGTCCGACTCGCTGGACGGCGCGATCGTCGTCCCGGGCTCCTTCGACGACCTCCTGGCCGCCGACCTCCAGGCCTCGTTGAGCATCTACTTCCGCTCGTCGAACCAGCTCAACGTGACGGAGCGGCGGCTGCGCGACATCATCAACGCCTACGACGACGACATCGTGGCTGAACGCATCGAGGCCCGAAACCTCGACGCCCAGATCTTCGACGCCATCGAGATCGTGCGGGTCGACATTGCCAGCCTGCAGGAGGTCTTGGGCAAGACGGTCGGCGGGTTTCTGCCGTACCTGTTCATCCTGCTGGCCTTCACGGGCGCGATGTACCCCGGCATCGACCTGGGCGCCGGCGAGAAGGAGCGCGGCACACTCGAGACCATCCTCTCGTCTCCCGCGAACCGACTCGAGATCGTACTCGGGAAGTTCCTCGTCGTCGCCGTGATCGGCGTGTCGTCCGCGCTGCTCTCGATCCTCGGCCTCTACCTCGGCGTGCGGATGACGGCGGACATCCCTCAGCAGATCCTCGATGTGATCTGGAACATCTTGAATCTCAAGGTGGTGGTGATCATCGCGAGCCTGCTGTTCCCGCTCACGGCGTTCTTCGCCTCGGTCATCCTGGGGCTGTCGATTCACGCCAAGTCCTTCAAGGAGGCACAGAGCACGCTGACGCCGCTCTCGATCGTGGTGATCGTGCCGGTGGCCATCGGGCTGATGCCGGGAATCGAGCTGTCGGCGGTCACGGCACTCGTCCCCGTGCTCAACGTCTCGCTGGCGACCAAGGAGGTCATCGCGGGTACGATTCAGCCGCTGCACCTCGTGCTCGCGTACATCTCGCTGATTGCTCTCGCGGGCGCTGGCATCGCGTTCTGCGTTCACTGGTTCAACCGGGAGGCGACGCTCTTCCGCACGTAGACGGGCGCCCCAAGGGAGCCCGCTCCACTACACACGAGGTCCCGAGCGCCTACCGGCACCCGGGACCTCGTGGACGTTGTGGCCCGTCGCTACGGCGAGGTCGTTGCGACCGACGATTTCAGGTAGCGATCAAACCACGCCAGCGTCCGCCGCATGAAGTCCAGCTGGTGCGCCCGCTCGGTCAGGCCGTGCGGTTCGCGAGGGTACAGCAGGAGATCGCTCGGCACCCCCTTGATGCGCAGCGCCGTGTAGAGCTCGACCGACTGTCCGGGATCGACTCGCGTGTCCGCCAACCCATGCCCGACGAGCGTGGCGGTGGCCGCCTGGTTCACGTGGGCCAGCGGCGAACGGTCCCAGGACAGCCCCGGATCGTCGAACCACCAGGTATCCCAATGCACGATCGACATCTCGTAGGGGATGTCGGTGGTGCCCGTGAAGGACATCCAGTTCGAGATCCCGGCGTACGGGATGGCCGCGCGGAAGTGTTCGCTGTACTTGGTCGCGGCCAAGGCCGAGAAGTACCCCCCATACGACGTCCCGCTCATCCCGACGCGGTCCGGATCGATCAGCCCCATACCCGCCAGATGTTCGATCCCCGCGAGCACGTCGAGAAACTCCTTGCCGCCCAGGTCGCGATGATCGCCCTTGGAAAACGCGACCCCGCGACCGGCGCTGCCGCGATAGTTCGGCATCAGCACGGCGTACCCCTGCGCCGCCAAGAGCTGTGCGGGATAGAGGGCCCGTGTGGTCCACCCATCGAGGCTGATGCCTTCGGGACCACCGTGGGGCAGGATGACGAGCGGCGATCGCACGCCGGACGCCGCGGCGAGCGGATACACCAACACGCCCTCGATGCGCCAGCCGTCCGCGCCCTTCCACTCGATGGTCTCTTGGCGGGCGAGCTGGATGTCGTCGAGCCACGAGTTGTGATGCGTGCGTCGCTCCAGCGTTCCCCGTCGCACCGTGCCGACGAACACTTCGCGGGGGTGCTGCGCCGTATGCGCCCCTAAGGCGAACGTGCGCCCCCGCGCATCGACGCTCGGGGCGGAGAGGATCTCCCGACCGCCGCCGAGCACGCGCTCGATCGCTCCGCCTTCGACCCCGATCCGGTTCCACGTCGTCCGCGTACCCTCGTCCGCCAGGAACGTCACGGTCTCATCGTCGAACCATCCGACACTCGTCACGGATCCCTCGTACGTCGCGGTCCGGTTCACCGACATCCCGCCCTCGCGCGGCACAACGAAGAGGCTCTGGGCGAGAGGGTCGTTGCGCGAGACCGCACCGACATAGGCGAGCCACGCCCCGTCGGGCGACCACGCCATCCCACCGAGCTTCCCGTCCGTCTTGGTCAGCAATCGTGGATGCTCGCCGTCTTCGTCGATCGTGAAGATCCGGCGGTCCATGTACCCGGCATCGACGTCCGCTGACTCCGTGAGCTGCACGGCGAAGCCGGACGCGTCCGGCATCCACGCGAAGCTCCTCACGGTGCGCTCGGGCGACGTCACGGCGCGCTGCGCGCCCGTCGAGAGCGTCGTGACCCACAGCCGCACGGGCTGCGGGCCCTCGCTACCGACCTCCACGTCGTCGCCACGCGCGCGCCGGCGCACGACGTCCTCCGGTAGCGGCACGCGGGTCGTGTAGGCAACCGCCTCGCCATCCGGCGACCATGCGAACGACAGGACCCCTGATGGCACGTCCGTGAGCAGTCGCACGTCGCCACCGCCCCCCGGCACCGCATAGACCTGCGTGCGGTCGTGGCCGTCGAGCTGCGCCGTGAACGCCAGGAGCTCGCCGTTCGGCGACCACTGCGGCGACCGCGCACTGCGCGGCGCGCCCACGATCAACTGCGGCTCTCCACCGGACGCCGGCATCATCCAGAGTTCCGAATAGGAGCGCCCGTATCGCTCGTCGGCCGTCCGCGGCTTGGTCAGGGTATAGGCAATCGTCCCGCCGTCGGGGCTCAGCACCACCTGGCCGACGGCCTCCATGGCGACGATGTGCTCGGGCTCGACCCCCTGCGCGAGCAGGAGCGCGGGCACCCACAGCAGGGCAATCGCGCTCACCAGCAGCCTGCGTGCGCTCGTGCCCGTCTTCGTCAGTCTCCTCATCAGTCTCCCTCCACTCCAAACCAGGCGACTCGTTCGCCTCCGGCCACGGCGTTCCACCGGTGCCGCGAGGCGGATCATCGGGCAATAGACACCGACGCGCGCCAAGATTTCGTGAAGCCGCCGTGAACCGCGCGTTGCGGGTCCTTCCGCGACCGCGCGGGGACCACTCACGAGGCGGCGCCAAGCCCCGGGCTGCCTTCGACCGGCCCCGTGGAGCAGCACGGGTTCACCCGCACCTCAGCCCGCCGTCATCCTCCCCGGCCCAATTTCGTCTCGATTCCGGCACTGTCGACCGGTGGGTCAGGCCCACCACGGGGTCCGCTATGACGAGTCCACAGGCACCGCACCGCCCGTCCGCCGCACTCCAACCCGAGCAACTCACTCCTAAAGTGACCCTGTGGCTCAAGGCACATCTGTGGGCGCAGGTGATGGTCGGGATGATCCTCGGCATCGGGATCGGACTCGTGTTCTCGCTCGACCGGAGGCATCCATGATCCGAATCACGCGACGGGCGTCGTCTCCGGCCGAGTACAGGATGCTGGATCCGTCCGGCGACCATCGGGCGTTCCACTTCGGTACCGGGTCATCCGTGAGTTGGCGAACCACTCCGGTCGCGAGGTCCAGCACGAAGACCTGCGTCACGGGACCCACGCGGTTCGAGTGAAACACCAGGCGCCCCCCGTCCGGCGACCAATCGGGATAGACGTCACGGACCGCCCCGAGGTGCTCGCTCTCTTGCGCAGCGGCCTCCTGCGGTCGGACGGTGACGATCGACAGCACCACCACCAACAGCGTGAACACATGAGCCGGAGACCGCCACACTCGGTGAGTCACGCAATCGATCCCTTCGCGCGTGAGAGAAGCGTCCCCGCTCCAATATGGACGAAGCACCTGCGCTAGCCGGAAACGACGACGGGCCCGCCAAGCGGGCCCGTCCAATCCGTATCCTCGCGCTCGACGTGGTTCTCGTCAGGCAGTCCGCTCGAACCCGAAGACGTTCGTGCCAAACTGTGCACCCATGTTCATACTCTCCGCGGCCTGCTTGAGCTCCGGCGGCACATCACCGCAGAAGAAGAACGGGCCGGGAACGGCAATCGCGGCCAGCTTGGGGAAGTGTTGCGCCGCCGTACCACCGAGATGCGCGCCCAACGCGGCGCCATCCTTGAACAGATCGTGGACGATGAGCGCGTTGGCCTCCTCATCGATGTAGCACTGCATCATCAGCGCATCCGGCTCGGTCTCCTGCATCTGCTGCAGCACTTCTTCGTAGATACTCTTGAGCTCGTCGAGCTTCCCCTCGTTCGCGGTCCAGCGGTACACCACGGTGATGGCCTGGTCGTTCATTCAAGACTCCTTCGCGACGACAATGAGTGGTCCACTCTGAAGCCCATTCGGGCCCGCATCGGAAACCCCCGGGGAGGGTCGCAACGGCATCAAGGTAGCCGCCACGATCCTCACAGGGGTAGGCGGCACTCAGCGCACCGGGTACCGGGCACCATTGGGCCTGACTCGACGCCTGGCGACCCCCAGGCCGCACCGTGTCGCCGCCGGCTAACGACCCTCCTGTATGCCCACCCGCTCATGCGGCGTGCCGGCCGCGAGTTGATCGTACCATGCCGTCGTGCGCACCCAGGTATCGAAGAAACCACTGAGATCGACGGCCGAGTGCGCTTGAAACGCCTCCAGCAGCCCGTCGAACGTGCCACCATCGTCGCGGTGCGTCTGGTAGTACTCCCGAAACGCAGCATCGAATGCGTCCGACCCCATGTTCGAGTACAGCGCATGAAACATGAGGGCGCCGACTCGATAGGACAGATCGGTGCGTCCAGCGGCACCATACCGTGCAAAGGGCACCGTGGTGATGTCGGGGGTTCGGTCGCCACTCGCGACGATCCCATCAGCGAACCGCCGTATGGTCCCCTCCATAGCGTCGAAACTGTCCAAATCCTGTGCCATGCGGAGTTGGAGGAACGTGGCGAGTCCCTCGTTCCATCGCGCCGACGGCAGGTCCACGTCTCGCGGGTTCCATAAATGAGTCAGTTCGTGGTACAGCGGCACGAGCGAGCCGGTCTCCGAGAAGGCATCGGCCGTCAGAATGACCCCGGCGGTCAGACTGGCCTGCGACCCCCACATCTCCGGGATCTCCATCACCGCCAACTTCGGTGTCGACCGCAGCGGGCCAAACCACTCCGCGAGCAGGTCGAGCCCGGCCACCGTGCGGTCGAGCACCCGCTGCCCGCCGATGGAATCCGCTCGAAAGTGATAGACACGGATGCCGTCGCTGGAACGCTCGACGTACTCGGCAATGGGCAGATTGAGAAACGGCACGGGCGCCGTGCTCTCGTACACGAAGGTCGTGCGGCCCTCCCGTGTCGTCCGCTCCACCAACGCACCACCCGTCGCCACGATGAACGAGTCAGGCACCGTGATCGCGGCGCGGTAGCTGAAGTCGGGGCGCGGCGCCGCGCGATTGGCGCCCGCGTTCAGCGTCCCGGGCACCGGCCACGCAAACGCATCGGTGCGGAGAATCGAGAACCTGCCGTCATCGAGGTACCGCACCACGGCGTTCCAGACCACACGGTCCTGGATGTAGACCGAACCCGTCTCCCGATACCCGACGAGGTACCCGCCGTACTCAAGCCGGAGTTCGACTACCTCGCCCGGGGCACGCGCCTCCGGCAGCGCGACCAGAATGTGGTTCACCTGTCGCCGCGCGTCGTCCGCGAACAGCACGACGTCCTGCATGAACGGCAGACTCTGACCGTCTGCATCACGCACCGCCCGCACCGTCATCAGCCGTCCAAGATTGAACGAGACCTCGGAGATGGGCTCCCCGGACTCGTTGCGCAGGTGATACGACGCATGCCCCTCGAGCGAGCCGCGCTCGTGGTCGAGATCGAGCTCCAACTCCAACCGCTCCATCGCCCACCCGAACGCGAGGCCGTCCTGCGCGACGACCGGCATGGGGGTGGCTAGCAGCACAGCGGCGGCCGTGAGGTACGGCAGTCGCCGCCGTGACGGCCT
>JBDHIW010000071.1:0-10357 GCA_039587215.1 Gemmatimonadota bacterium
GCCACGCCCGCTCTTCCGCCCCAGCACCCGTTCGGAGTACGCGCTCGACGCTGAGGTCCAACCCAGCCCGCCCGCGCGCGAACCCGAACCCCGTTCCTCCGGCCAGCACGATCTCCCGGGGCTGTTCCGCCACGGCGCTGAACGGCAACTGCGTGTAGCGGACCCCCGCCCGGATCGGCAGCGTGGAGGACGATCCCAGCACGCCGAGTTCGAGACCGCCGGCAATCTCCCATGTATCGAACGCGGTCACGGTGGGGCCGATGAGATCCCCCGAGCCGGGCGTGCCCGCGCCCGACGAGGCACGCGACCAGGAACGCCACGTGGCCGCGCCGCTGACGCTCACGTTCTGAAGCGGCGCCAACAACACGGCGCCCGAAATCTCGACCGGCAAACCGCTGGAGCCGACTTCACCCCCCGCACGGGACGCCCGCAGCTTACCGGCCGTCCGCCCGCTCAGTCCGAGCCGGAGCCACGTGAACGGCAGGGCGACGACGCCGGCAGACACGGCCAGCCCGCGGTAGGCGATGTCGTCACGCCGCACCATGTCGGCGTAAATCGGGCTGTCGTAATCGCGCGTACGGTTCTCCCTCGTGGAACCGGACAGGAGATGGACTGCGGTCCCGACCCACAACCCGTCCGACACGAGCCACCCCACCCCGCCACGCAAATCGATCACCCCTCCATCGGCCACGAGCCGGTCGACCACGTTCACCGTGTCCCCGCGCAGGACGAGTGTATCGGCCGTCAAGAGATCGTAGGTGCGGTCGAGGTAGGTCGAGAAACCGATGCCAAACGCGATGGGGGTACTCCCCACCGGGCCGCCCAGCATCGCGAGCGGGACGCGCGTCGAACGCACACCACTCACGCGGATCCCACCGGCCTCGTAGCTCCGGAACTGCGTCCCGGCGACCATCGACATGGAGAGCGAGCGGAATCCCGCGATGCCACCGGCGTTCATCATCGAGAACTGATCCAGCGCCCCCGTGCTGCCTCCCAGCGCGCGCGCACGCGTGCTCCAAGGGGACGTCGGATAGCCCAGCCCCGCGACTCCGAACACGGAGGTTTGGGCTTCGACCGCCGTCGTCGATGCGGCCCCGGCGAGGAGGCAGAGCGCGAGCAAACGCCTCATGGCAACTCCGGACGCGGGATGTACGTAATGCGGATCCCCGGCGGCGCCGTGCCCTGGCTCGAGGCGAAGCGGGCCTCGATCAAGCCCGACCCCTCACCGGTTACGGACAACACCATCGCCCGCGGCAGCAACTCGTTCGCCGTCCACTGACGCAGGATGTCGGTCACCTCCAGGAAGACCGTGTCCTGTGCGCCGGCCCGCAGCACCGAGAGCGCGGTCGTGTCGGACGTTTCGAACTGCTCGATCGTGATGGACTTCCGCCCGGCATCGTTGAAGACGGGCGCGGCCCGCAGACGGACGCTGTCGGGTGCAACCCCGGCGATCGGGCCATCCGGCACCATGATCAGCGTTGCGCGCGAAATGCTCGACGAATCGATGATGAACGACGGGAGGTCGAAACGCAGCAGCGCCCGTGCCGACGGGGCGCCTCCGATCGCCAACACCGAGGCGTCGAAGGGCGGGGGATCACCGGTCAGGAACCCATCGACGAACGGGAAGATGGCGTCGCTGATGAGGTTCTCCGCGCTGCCGCTGACGTACCGCACGAGGTTCGGCGCCGACGTCCCCTCGAACATGCCGATCGAAAGCGCCGCCTCCTGCGGGGCGCGAAGTGTGACCCCGAGGTTCACCCCCTCGCGCTCCCGGACATTCCGCGCGAGGTAGCTGGAGTCGATTCCGACGACCACGGTGCCGAACCGAAGCGAGTCGGGCACCGAGTCCGTGCCGATCACCGTGCTGTCGTCGAACCAGGGGAGCAGCGCATCGAGGGACCGGACAGTGTCTGCCCACTCGGGGAGCAAGTGCACCGCGAGTTCCATGTCGGTGACCATCGTGTCGCGGCCGAGCACGGCGATGGACAGTCCGAAGGAGTCCTGCGTGACGATCGTGTCATTGCCGTCGAGGCGAAGCGGGAACTGATTGTAGACCAGGTAGCCGACGGCCTGCTGCGGTGACCCGAACGTGACCACCTGCCCGCGCTCGCCCTGCAGAGACGACCGGTAGCCGCGGAACGCACTGTCTCCCGACACGATGCTCGTCAGCAGTGTGTCGCGCGTGACGATCTGGTCGGGCGGACAGAACTCCGGACACACCCCAGGCGCCGTGATCCGCTCCTGGCACGCGCCGACGAGCAGCGCGAGCACGAGCATCTGCACGGCCGTGGCGGTCCGCCTACGTCGCCGCAAGGTCTTTCCCTCCGAAACCATCCGGTAGCAACTCTCCCATCGTCCAGCGCGTCACCTCATTGGCGGCAACGCCGTCGACGATCATGTCGGTTCCAAACTCCGCCAGCACCTGCCGGCACGCACCACAGGGCGCGACCGGATGCGGCGCATCCGTCACGACCACGATGCGCCGAAAGCCGGTCGACCCGGCCGTCACCGCCGCTCCCACGGCCACCCGCTCCGCGCACATGGTGAGCCCGTAGGACGCGTTCTCGACGTTGACGCCCGCGAACACCTGCCCGTCGTCGGTCTCCAGCGCCGCTGCGACACGAAATCCGCTGTACGGGGCGTGTGCGTGCTGTTGCGCGTCCCTCGCCGCCTGAATCAGCGCATCCACGGCGCCACCTCCGGGAGGAACGATCGCCCTGCCTCCCAGCCACAACCAAAATAGTCGGCAACGGTCGCCCCGATGTCCGCAAACGTCGAGCGCTCCCCGAGCGCTACCGGCACCACGCGCGGTCCCACCGCCACGATCGGCACCGCCTCCCGCGAGTGATCCGTGGACGGCGTCGTCGGGTCGTTCCCGTGGTCCGCCGTCAGAATCACCAGGTCCTCGTCGCGCAGACCGTCCACGAGGGACGGCACCCACCGGTCCAACTCCCGCAACCCCGAGTAGAACCCCTCAACGTCGTTTCGGTGCCCCCACGACTGATCGAATTCGATGACGTTGGCAAACAGGAAGCCGTCGTCCATCGAAGCGAGCCCCGCCTCGATGGCCTCGTACGCCTCGGCGTTGCTGGCCGGATGCGTGCTCTGGATTCCCCGTCCCGCAAAGAGGTCGTCCACCTTCCCGACACCGACCCGATCGACGCCCGCCGCCGCCAGGCGGTCCAGCAGCGTCGTCCCCGTGGGAGCGACGGAAAAGTCCCGTCGCCGGACGGTGCGCCGAAATGTACCGGATTCCCCGACGAATGGCCGCGCGATGACGCGGGAGACCGCGTGGTCGCCCACAAGCACCTGTGTGCGGGCCAGCTCGCAGAGCCGGTACAGCTCCTCGATGGGAACCACATCTTCGTGGGCAGCGACCTGGAAGACGCTGTCTGCCGACGTGTAGACGATGAGATTTCCGGTCTCCAGATGCTCCTGGCCATACGCGTCGATCATCGCCGTCCCCGACCCGACGGCGTTGGCGAGGATGCCTCGGCCCGCGAGCCCGGCGAACGCTTCGACGACCTCGTCCGGGAACCCCTCGGGGTACGTGGGAAACGGGCGTTCCAGCAGCACGCCGCACAACTCCCAGTGCCCCGTCGTGCTGTCCTTGCCGTGGGACGCGGGCAGTGCGACGCCGGTGGCGGCCGCCGCCCCGCTGCAGCCGAGGCCCTCCAACGGTCGGCAACACCCCAGGCCGAGCGCGTCCAGATTGGGCAGCGCGAGGCCGCCGACGGCCCGGGCGACGTTGCCGAGCGTATCGCTGCCCGCATCCCCGTAGTCCTCCTGGTCGGGTGCGGTCCCGATGCCCACCCCGTCGAGTACGATGAGCGCGCAGCGCCCTCGGCGTCTGGCGGTCACGGCCCGTGGTACACCCGCGGCAGGCGCGGGCCCAGTCGAGCCAAGACTTCGTAGCCGATGCTCCCCCCCCACGCCGCGAACTCGTCGACCGTGATCTCCGCCTCGCCGTCTGCACCGACCAGCGTCGCCACGTCACCGGTGGCGACCGGCTCGTCGATCGGCAGCGACACCATGATGAAGTCCATCGTCACCCGCCCGACGATTGGCCGCCGCCGCCCGTGCAGCAACACCTCCGGGCCACGCCCCCCGATCGCGCGCGGCACGCCGTCCGCGTACCCGATCCCGAGCGTCGCCACCCGGCCCGGCTCGGGCGCCACCCACTCCCCACCGTAGCTCACCGTATCGCCCGGCCGCACATCGCGCACCGAGACGACCCGGGCGCGCACCGAGGCCACGGGGCGCGGCGGCGGCAGATCCGGCGCATGCAGTCCGCCAAACAGAAAGATTCCCGGTCGCACGAGGTCGAGTCGCTTCTGGAGCCGCCACGCCGCCGCGCTGTTGGCGGCGTGCAGCAGGCGCGGTCGCCTCGGCAGCGCGTCGAGCGCCGACGTGAACCGGTTCCACTGCTGTTCGACCGTCTCGGGCTTGGCATCCGCCGCGAAGAAGTGGGTAAAGACGCCCTCGAGCGCGGGAACGTCGCAGCCGGCGATTTCCTCGCGATCGTCCCACCGCACTCCGCAGCGCCCCATGCCGGTGTCGATCTCGACGTGAAACGGGGTGTCCCATGCCGTCGCGACCTCGGCCCGGTCGATCACCGCATGCAGGCCGTGTTCGCGATAGGCATCCTGGATCGGATGGGTGGCCGGTGTGAAGACCACCAGCGGCCGCGTGATGCCCGCCGATCGCAGCGCGACAGCCTCCTCGAGCGTCGCCAGGCCATATCCCCACGGCGACACGCGCTCGAGGGCCCTGGCGACGGGCTCGGCCCCGAGGCCGTAGGCCTCGGCCTTGATCATGGGAAAGAGTGCGGCGCCCCGCGCGACGGACTGGATCGTCCGAGCGTTGGCGATCAGGTGGCCGAGTTCGACGTCCACCCACGCACGTTGCGAATCGAGGTTCGTTGACACCGTCACGAAAGGTCGGGTATTGTACCGGCCACGTGTCGCAAATGCAAGAACCATCGGCGCTTGGGCGCATCGTCGAGCTCGTGCGTGACCTCCGCGCGCGGTGCCCGTGGGATGCCGCCCAGACTCCCGCCTCGCTCCGTCCGTACCTGGTCGAGGAGGCGATGGAGCTCGACCACGCCATCGGGTCCGGGAACGCCGAGGAACTGCGGACCGAGCTCGGCGACGTGTTGCTTCACGTGGCCTTCCAGATCGTCCTGGCAGAGGAGTCGGGAGCGTTCGGAGCAGAGGACCTCGTGCGGCAGGTCGAACGCAAGATGTGGCGGCGACACCCCCACCTGTTCCCCGATACGGTCGACGGAGCCGAGGACGCGGCCGCACCGCGCTCCTGGGAGCGCGTCAAGCTCGCCGAGAACGCCGACGGGCACAGCGTACTCGAAGGACTGCCTCCGGGCCTCCCGGCGCTGGTACACGCGCTGCGGCTTCAGGAACGCGCGGCCGGCGTCGGCTTCGACTGGGACGATGCCGACGGCCCGCGGGCCAAGGTCGACGAGGAGCTGGAGGAACTGGACGAGGCCGTTCATGAGGAAGAAGGACGGGCCAGCGCGGAGATCGGCGACCTGCTCTTCGCGGTCGTGAACCTCGCCCGCAAACTCGAGTGCGATCCTCGCGGCGCGCTGGAGCAGGCGAACAGGAAGTTCGAGCGGCGCTTCAGGGCCGTGGAAGTCCTCGCCCGCGAGCGGGGCATTCAGCTCGGACATGCGAGCCTCGAGGAGCTCGACGCACTCTGGGACGACGTGAAGAAGAATGGAGAGGACGGAGGGTCGACGCCCTCCCGCCCCGATCAGGGATAGAGCTTCGTCATCATCCGCGGAAAGGCGATGGCCTCCCGGATGTGCGGGATGCCGCAGACCCACGCGACCGTTCGCTCGACCCCCAACCCGAACCCCGAGTGCGTGAAGGTGCCGTAGCGCCGGAGATCGAGGTACCACCCGTACGCCTCTTCGGGCAGGTTCTCCGCGCGGATCCGGCCGAGCAGCCGGTCGAAGTCGTCTTCGCGCTGGCTTCCGCCGATGATCTCTCCATACCCCTCGGGCGCAAGCAGATCGTTGTTCAGCACGAGTTCGGGCTGATCGGGATGCTGCTTCATGTAGAATGCGCGCACATCCTTGGGATAGTTGTACACGAACACGGGCCGGTCGAACGACTGCGCGATCACCGTCTCCTCGTCGGCCCCGAGATCCTGCCCCCAAGTGACGTCCTTGCCCTGCTCCTGCAGCATCGTCACGGCGTCGGTGTACGAGACCCGGTCGAACGGCGGCGTCACGCGCTCCAGCTGCGCCGTGTCGCGCTCGAGCTCTTTCAGTTCCTCCGCGCGGCGTTCGAGGCAGCGTTCCACGACGTACGCCACCATCGCCTCCTGCAGCGCCATGCTGTCGTCGGAGTCGAACCACGCCATTTCCGGCTCGATCATCCAGAACTCCGCCAGATGCCTCCGCGTCTTCGACTTCTCCGCCCTGAACGTCGGACCGAAGCAGTACACGCGGCCGAGCGCGGCGGCAGCCGCTTCGAGGTAGAGCTGTCCCGTCTGCGCGAGGTACGCCGTGCCGAAGTCGAAGTATTCCGTCGAGAAGAGGGTTCCCGCGGACTCGCCGATGGACCCCGTGAGGATCGGCGTATCGACGAGCGTGAACCTCCGCTCGTAGAGGAAGTCACGAATCGCCTGAATGACCTCGTGGCGCACCCGCATGATGGCCACTTGCCGCCGACTCCGAAGCCACAGATGCCGGTGCTCGAACAGGAAGCCGGTCCCGTGCTCCTTCGGCGTGATCGGGAAGTCGATACTCGGCCCCAGGGATTCGATCGCCTGCACGCCGAGTTCCACCCCGCCCGGCGAGCGCGCGTCCTCCCGCACCGTCCCGGTCACCGCAATCGACGCCTCGTGAGTCAGGCTCCGGAAGCCGTCCCACACCGCCTCGTCGGCGTCGGCCTTGCCGAGGACGCACTGCAGCGTGCCGGTGCCGTCGCGCAGCACGGCGAAGGCGACCTTGCCGCTGGATCGCGAGGTCGACACCCATCCGCGCACCGTCACGGTCTCACCGACGTGACCGGGCAATTCGACAATAGGGAGAGGCATGCTCATGCGGCCGGAATCGTAGCCGAGGGCTGGAGAGGTGTCAACGCGACGCGCGTCTGCGTCGACGCCACGCTACATTCTCCGGACGACGTTCAACTCCTCCCGTCAGCATGGGGCCAGCGACCATGACGAGCGAACTCGCACAGAAGACCTGCGTACCGTGCCGCGGCGGCGTCCCGCCGCTCACCGGTGAACCTCTGGCGGCCGTGGTGCGGCAGCTCGGCGGCGAGTGGCAGGTCGTGGACGAGCATCACCTGGACAAGCGGTTTGCGTTTCCGGACTTCGCGGAGGCGCTTGCCTTCACGAACGCGGTCGGCGCGATCGCCGAAGCCGAGGGCCACCACCCGGACATCTACCTGGCGTGGGGCAGCGTCCGCGTGACGATCTGGACGCACAAGATCGACGGCCTGACAGAGAGCGACTTCATCCTCGCGGCCAAGATCGACGACGCCCACGGCGGAGCCACGGCCTAGCCGACCCGGAACAACTCCATGCCGCGCTCGTAGCGCCGCTCCAACCGGCGGCGCAGCGGCGCGTGCGCGGGCGCCTCGAGACGCGGATCGTCCGCGATCATCCGCTGACCCTCGCGGCGCGCCAGGACGACGAGGTCGGCGTCGGCCGCGAGGTCGGCGAAGCGCAGGTAGAAACCGCCCGACTGCCGCGTGCCCACCAGTTCGCCCATCCCGCGATCTTGCAGATCCAATTCGGCGATGCGGAATCCGTCGTGGGTCCCGGCAAACTGTTCGAGGCGCGCCCGCCCGCCTTCCTCCGAGACCAGGATGCAGTGACTGGCGAGCTCGCCGCGCCCGACGCGCCCGCGCAGCTGATGGAGCTGGGCCAGCCCAAACCGTTCGGGATGCTCGATGACCATCGTCGTCGCGTTCGGAACGTCGATGCCCACCTCGATGACGGTCGTGGCCACGAGGACGCCCACCTTGCCGTCGCGAAACGCGCGCATCACGCGCTCGCGCTCGTCGGCCTTCATCTGCCCGTGCACGAGCCCGACCGTGTGCGGCTCCAGGCGCTTCGTCAGCTCAGCCGCCATCGTCGTGGCCGCCTTCACGTCGACCTTCTCCGACTCCTCGATCACCGGATACACCACGTACGCCTGCTGGCCCGCCTCGCACTGCGACCGGAGGAAGCCGTAGAGGGCCCGTCGCTCCTTCGCCCCGCGGATCGTGGTCTCGATGCGTCCGCGTCCCGCCGGGCGCTCCGTCAGGGTCGAGATATCGAGGTCGCCGTAGAGCGTGAGCGCGAGTGTCCGCGGGATGGGCGTGGCCGACAGCAGCAGCACGTCGGGCTGCTCACCCTTCGCGATCAAGGCGGCACGCTGCTCCACGCCGAAGCGATGCTGTTCGTCGATGACGACCAGACCGAGACGATCGAACGCCGTGGTCTCCTGAATGAGCGCATGGGTTCCGACCACGATCGACGACGACCCCTGCGCCAACCGGCGGCGAATGGCGCTCTTCTCCGAGGCCGCCAGGCGCCCGAGCAGGACCTCCGGCATCTGACCGAGCGGCGCCAGCAGCGAGCTGATCGTTCGCGCGTGCTGTTCGGCGAGCAGCTCCGTGGGCGCCATGAACACGGCCTGATATCCGTTCTCGACCGCGAGCAGCATGGCGAACAGTGCCACGACCGTCTTCCCCGTTCCGACATCGCCCATCAGCAGACGGTGCATCCGCTCGTCGCCGGTCATGTCCGCCGTGATCTCGCGGACGGCTTGCCGCTGACCCGCCGTCAGCGTAAAGGGCAGCTGCTCTTTGAGCTGCGTGGTGAGCTCGCGCCGGATCGTGAAGCGAATGCCCTCCCGCTCGTGCTTGGCCACGTGGCGGGCACGCGCCACGACGAGCTGGAGGTCGAACAGTTCGTCGAGTGCCAGGCGGCGACGCCCGCGATCGGATTCCCGGCGGGACGACGGTTGGTGCACCATACGCAAAGCTTCGCCCAGACCCGGCACGTCCGCCTCCGCGAGGAGCGCCGCGGGCATCTCCTCCTCCACGAGCGGAACGAGCGCATCGAGGTGGTCGCGCACGATCTTGCGGATCACGCGATGACTGAGCCCCTCGGTCGCGGGGTAGACCGGCAGAATCAGCCCCTCGCCGCCACCGTCGGTCTCGTCGTCCTGATCGGCGAGGATGACGTACTCGCGCGGCACGAGTTGCCGGCCGTGGTAGTACCGGACGGGCCCCGTGACGAGGAGTTGCTGTCCCTGTTGGATGGTTCGGTCCAGGAAGGCCTGGCCGGGCCACGCGCACTCCACGACGCCGGTGTCGTCGCGCAGTACCGCGCGGAAGATCCGCAACCGGCGACGCGTCGGCACCACCGCTTTCGACACGACGCGGCCCACCACGGTGACCTCTCTCCCGACGACCGCCTTGGCGATCGGCGTGACGGTCGTCGCATCCAAGTACCGGTGCGGGGCGTGATACAGCAGGTCGCCCGCGGTGTGCACCCCCATGCGCGCGAACGCCTCTGCCCGACGCGGTCCGACGCCCCGGAGGAACTGGACGGCGGTATCGAGCGTCAGCCCCATCAGCCGTCCAACAAGGCGCGCACGAACGCGCCGGGCGCAAACGGCTCGAGATCCGTGACCTGCTCTCCCGTCCCGATGAATCGAATCGGCACGCCGAGCTCGTGACGCATGCGCACGACCGCCCCGCCCTTCGCCGTCCCGTCCAGCTTCGTGATCACCAGCCCCGTGATCGGCACCGCGGCCGCGAACGTGCGCCCCTGCTGGAGCGCGTTCTGCCCGACCGTCCCGTCCAGCACGAGCAGGCTCTCGTGGGGGGCACCGTCCCGCCGCGCGCCCACGACCCGCACCACCTTGCGAAGCTCGTCCATCAGGTCGCCGTGTGTATGGAGTCGCCCCGCCGTGTCCACGAGTACGACCTCGGTTCCCCGCGCGCGGCTCGATTCGATGGCGTCGAAGGCCACGGAAGCGGGATCCGCGCCCGTGCTGCCCGTGAAGCACGGGACGCCGAGCCGTGTGGCCCACTGCTCTAGCTGCTCGGCCGCACCCGCGCGGTACGTGTCGGCCGCGGCCAGCGCGACGGAGTGCCCGGCCCCCTGGAGCCGCGCCGCGAGCTTGGCGGTCGTCGTCGTCTTCCCGACGCCGTTCACCCCGAACACCAGGATGACGCCGGGGCCGTCCCCATCGCCGAGGTGCAGGTCGGTGTGCTCGGCGCCGTCCAGAAACGCCCCGACCTGCGCGCCCAGCCACTCCCGCACGTCCGCCTCGGATCGAAGGCGACCGCGACGCAGTTCCTCCTCCAGCGCACCGGCCAGCTCGACC
>JBDHIW010000072.1:0-16312 GCA_039587215.1 Gemmatimonadota bacterium
CGAGGGCCTCGACGTTGCCGTACACGGTGGCCTCGACCGCGTCGGTCGCGAGCGCGACGGCCTCCTGACGCATCGACGCAGACGCTCCGGGTTCGGCGGCCAGCACCCAGGCGAGTCGTGCGGCGATCCGATCGTCGTACCGGGCGCGGTCGAGACCCTCGCGGTACTGCAGTTCCGCAGCGGTGCACCGGCCCGCTTGTTCGTACACGATCCCGAGCCGGAGATAGGCGTCGGGCGACATTGGATCGAGTCGCTTCCCTGCCTCGATGAGTGCGATCCCTTCGCTCGCACGTCCGGCATCGACCAGCATCACACCCAGGCCGTGCGTGGCCTGCCGGTACCCCGGGCGCATCGTCAGCGCGCGTTGGAAATACGCCATCGCGCTGTCGTTCTCACCGAGGAAGCGGAACCCCAAGCCGACGTGGTAGACGGTTTCGGCATCCGCCTTGGCGGCCAGCGCGGCCCGAAACTCCCGCAGCGCGTCCTCACGCTGACCCGCCTCGAGAAGCTCGTTGCCGCGCTGCCGGTGCCACCACGAGCTCACGCCGCCGTTGGCCACTTCGGTGAAGAGCACGTCCGGGAGCGGGCTCGTCTTGGCGAACAGGTCGGCTCGCCGCGCGGATCGTTCAGCCTCGTCGAGCTCGCCACGGCGCCGGTACAGTTCGGCAAGCAACCCGTGGGCCTCGGCCTGCCGAGGATCGGCCCGGAGAGCACTCACGAGATGATCGAAGGCAGCCGCGAGATCGGCCCGCCCGAGGGCCAGTTCGGCAAGCCCAACATGGGCGTGCGAAATCCGCTGATCCACCGCCAGCGCGCGACGATACGCGTCGGCCGCAGCGTCCAGGTCTCCGGCGACCGCATACGCGTGCCCGGCGCGGATGAGGAGCGGGACGTAGCGAGGATCGAGCCGTGCGGCGCGTTCGTACCACGACACCGCGTCGGCCGGGTCGATGCTCTGCTGCGCGATCCCTGCGAAGTACGGCCACCGAAACTCGCGCGGCGCCAGCGCGGCCGCCTGCCGGTAGGCACGGAGCGCATCGTCGAGGAACTGGTGCACGTGAAGTCCCATGCCGAGGGCGCCCCACGCGGCCGAGGAGGCGCGGTCGGACTCGACCGCCGCGCGAAGCGCGAGAATCCGAGCCGCCACCGGGCGCTCGGCGCGCGTCAGGTCGGGCGCGGGAATCTCGGCCGCCGCTGCCGCCCGCACCCGCGACCATCGGAGTCCCCACGTCACACCGCCGACCCCCACGACCGTCACGACGACCGCGACCGCCACGACCCGCCACGGGATCCGCCGCGGCTCGACGGGTGCCGAGCGCTCAGCCATCGAGCCGCTCCCCCGTGCCCTTCGCCACCTCGACGACGCGGTCCGCGCTCCCGCCGGGGAAGCGCTCGTGGCTCCCGTCGGGCCACCGGACGCGGATCTCGTCGACCGTCGCGGCGGTACCGAGTCCGAAGTGCACGCGGGGGTCGTGGCTGGCCAGGTAGCTGTACCCGGTCGTCACCAGCCGATGCATGGCACGGCCCCCGCTCACGACCGTGACCACCGCCCCGACCGCATCCCGTGACCACTCCGGATCGTGGGCACGCACCAGCAGCCAGTGGCCGAGCTCTGCCCCGCGGCCAACCAGCAAGCGCGCCTCACCGCCACCGTTGGTGATCAAGAGGTCGATGTCGCCGTCACTGTCCACATCCCCGAACGCGAGCCCCCGGCTGTTGGTGATGTTGTCGACGAACATGGGCTCCCGCGCACTCACGTCGTCGAATCGCCCGGCACCGTCATTGAGGAACACGAGATTGGGCTCCGCATAGGGATCCCAGTACTCCGACGCGGCACTGCGGACCAGCATCGGCCCGCCCAGAACGCGGCCATTCACCACCAGCAAGTCCTGGTCGCCGTCGTGGTCGATGTCGACGAAACCGGTACCGAAGCCAGTGAACGGGGTGCTCGGTCCGGCGAGACCTGCCCGAAACGAGCCATCCTCGAACGCGTGCGGGCCGCGCACGTACAGCCGATTGGCTTCGCCGCGGAGGTGCGTGAGCAGCAGATCGAGGTCCGCGTCGCCGTCCGGATCCCCGATAGCGACCCCCATCCCCGCCTCCGCCCGGCCGAGCGCGCTCACGGCAACCCCGTACTCCAGTGCCTGATCCTCGAACGTCCCATCCCCGAGGTTCACCCACAGTTGATTGGGCTCGCCGTCGTTGGCAACGTAGATGTCCTGGTGCCCGTCGCCGGAGAAGTCGGCCGCGACGACCCCGAGGCCGGCAGCGGCCACCGCGGCGATGCCGGACCGCGCCGATACGTCGTCGAAGCGTCCGTCGCCGCGATTGCGATAGAGAAGATCCGGCACCCCCAGATAGAATGCGGGCCCGCAGTAATCCATCTGGCCGCTCAGGTCGGTGCAGTTGGCGGCGGTGTCGACGACCACGTAGTTCGTGACGTAGAGATCCAGCCACCCGTCGCCATCTACGTCCGTCATCGTCGCCGAGGCGCCCCACACCGTGTCCGCGAGTCCGGCCGCGCGCGTGACGTCCGTGAACGTTCCGTCGCCTTCGTTGCGGTACAGCACGTCGCCCCCGACGTTGGTCACGTAGAGATCGACGTCGCCGTCGTTGTCGATGTCGCCCGTCGCCAGCCCCATCCCGAATCCGGTATCTCCAACGCCGGCGCGATCGGTCACATCGACGAAGGAGCCGTCGGCTTCTTGCCGGTACAGTCGGTTCCGCAGCGGCTCGGGGTTCGGCCCGCCGGCGGCGTGTGGGCGCCGCGCCCCGTTGACCAGGTACACGTCGAGGTCGCCGTCACCGTCGAAATCGAGGAAGCCCCCGCCCGAGCCGATGATCTCCGGGTAGTAGTACGCCCCATCGACACCGGGATCGTGCACGAAGGCAAGCCCGACGGCAGCGGTGACGTCACTGAAGAGCGGTGGAGCGTCGGGTTCCTCGCCCCCCCCCACACGCCGCCGCGAGGACCGCCCCCGCCGCGAGGGCGGCAGGTCGGACCGCAGTCAAGCAGCACCGGTGGGATGAGAAACGAGGCATGATCGACGTCGAACAATACGCGGGTCCCGGCCGTGGCGGTACGGCACTACGGCAACAGACCCCGTCGACGCCACGGAGATGGCATCGACCCCGGACGCAAAAGGCCCCGCGCTCCCATCCGGTCGGCAACGGCCTGCCAGTCGCGAGCCGGTATTGCCGGTAGAACGAGCGCGGGACCCTCGTCGAGCGTCGTTGAGCGGGAGAACGTGACCCGCGGAACGGCGAGTGTCAATACATCGACGCAATCCGCCGGCACCGTCGGGTGTCGGTTTGACGGCCCGCCTCCCCAGGGACATTCTTGGCGCATCGTCCGGGCGCGACTGACCTTTGGCACGGGCCGGTGGCTCACGGCCGCCCACACACATCGCCGCCACCACGAGGACCGCACGATGCGTATCCGTCTCACTCTGCTCCGTTGCCTTGCCATTCTCGGGATCGCGTGGCCTGCGTCAAGCGCGTCCGGCCAGGATGCTGCGACCGTCGACTCTGCCATCGCGAGCCTCGAACTCCGCAGCATCGGTCCCGCCCTCATGGGCGGCCGGATCAGCGACATCGCCGTCGATCCGACGCGACCGACCCACTGGTTCGTCGCAGCCGGATCCGGTGGGCTGTGGAAGACCGTGAATGCCGGCATCACCTGGACGCCGGTGTTCGACGACCAGCCCTCCTATTCGATCGGCGCGCTGGCAATCGACCCGACGACCCCAGACGTCGTGTGGGTCGGCACGGGCGAAAACGTGAGCGGGCGCCACGTCGGCTGGGGTGACGGGGTCTACCGGAGCCGCGACGCAGGCCAGACGTGGGAGCAGATGGGTCTCACCACCTCGCAGCACATCGGGCGTATCCTCGTGCACCCCGACGATGGCGACGTCGTGTACGTCGCCGCCGAGGGTCCGCTGTGGTCTGCCGGCGGAGAACGTGGGGTCTACAAGAGCACCGACGGCGGCGCGACGTGGCGCGCCGTGCTCACCATCGACGAGCACACGGGGGTCACCGATCTCGAGTTTGCGCCGGACAATCCCGACGTCATGTACGCGGCGGCGTACCAGCGCCGTCGGCATGTCTGGTCGTTCCTGGGCGGCGGCCCCAACTCGGGGATCTACAAGTCCACCGACGGGGGCGACACGTGGCGCCAGGTCACGACCGGGCTTCCGAAGGGCGATGTCGGCAAGATCGGCCTCGCCGTCACGCCGGCCGATCCGTCGCTCGTCTATGCCACGATCGAAGCCGACGAAGACGAACGCGGCTTCTACCGTTCGCAGGATCGTGGCGAAAGCTGGGAACACCGCAACAGCTACATCTCGGGTGGCACCGGCCCGCACTATTACCAGGAGATCGAAGCCTCACCGACCGATCCCGACCTGATCTACCAGATGGACGTGTTCGTCCACGTGACGCGCGACGGCGGCGCCACATTCGACTACCTCGGCACGGGCCGCGAGAAACACAGCGACAATCACGCCATGTGGATCGATCCGTACCATGGCGGTCACTTACTGGTCGGAACGGATGCGGGCTTGTACGAGACATTCGATGAGGGCGTGACGTACCGGCACTTCCCCAACCTGCCGGTCTCACAGTTCTACAAGGTGGCGCTCGACAACGCGGAGCCGTTCTACAACGTGGTCGGCGGGGCGCAGGATCTCGGGACGCTGCTCGGTCCATCTCGCACCACCAACATCGAGGGCGTGCGCAACCGTGACTGGTACGTGCCGCTGGGCGCCGACGGGCATGCGGCCGCGTTCGACCCCACGGACGACCATACGGTCTATATGGAGACGCAGGTCGGCAACCTGTACCGCTACGACCGACGGAGCGAAGAGGGCATCGCGATCCAGCCGCAACCGGCGCCCGGCGATCCGCCGGAACGCCGCAACTGGGACGCGCCGCTGCTCGTGAGTCCCCACGCACCGCAGCGCGTCTACCACGGATCGCAGCGGCTGTGGCGGAGCGACGACCGCGGCGATTCCTGGACGGCCGTGAGTGGCGACCTCACCCGGAACGAGAATCGGTACGAGCTGGAATTCATGGGACGGGTGTGGAGCGTCGACGCGCTCTATGACAACGGGGCCATGTCGCAGTACGCGACCCTCAGTGCCGTGTCGGAGTCTCCCCTCGTGGAGGGGCTCATCTACGTCGGCACGGACGATGGACTGGTCCAGGTGACCGAGGACGGTGGGGCCAACTGGCGCCGGATCGAGAATCTGCCGGGGTTCCCGACCCGCGGCTTCGTGAACGACGTCGAGGCGTCGCAGCACGACGAGAACGGCATCTTCGTCGCGGGCGACAACCACAAGCTCGGCGACTTCCGGCCCTACCTGTACGAGAGCACGGACCGCGGGCGCTCGTGGCGCTCCATCGCCGGTGACCTGCCCGACGGCACGCTGGTCTGGGCGATCGAGCAGGACCACGTGAACCCCGACCTCTTGTTCCTCGCGACCGAGTTCGGCCTCTACACGTCGCTCAATCACGGCCGGAACTGGCACATGCTGCGTGGCGGCGTCCCGACGATCTCGTTCCGGGATCTGGAGATCCAACGACGCGACAACGACCTCGTCGGCGCATCGTTCGGGCGCGGATTCTATGTCCTCGATGACTACACGCCGCTTCGCACCATGGCCGCGAACGGCTTGGCCGCATCCACCCTGTTCCCCGTTCGGGACGCCTGGTGGTACGTCCCCCTGGCGCCAATGCAGGCGCCTGGCAAGCCGACGCTGGGCAGCACGGACTACACGGCCCCGAACCCGCCATTCGGCGCGGTGTTCACGTACTACCTCGACGACGTGCCTCCGACCGCGCGCGCCGCGCGACGGGACCGGGAGCGCGCGCTCCGCGACGCGGGGGCCGACGTGCCGTTCCCGGGCTGGGACGCTCTGCGCGCCGAGATCGGCGAGCGCGGCCCCCAGGTCCTGCTGATCGTGCGCGACGCCGAGGGACAGGCGGTCCGCTGGATCGAGGGACCGGCCGAGGCCGGTCTCCACCGTGCGAGCTGGGACCTCCGGCGACCGCTCCCCGACCCGGTGGACTTGGTCGTGCCCGACTTCGTTCCCCCGTGGGGCGGCGAACCGCGCGGCCCGCTGGCGCCGCCCGGCACGTACTCGGTCGAGCTGCTCCTGGCGTCGGGACTTCGTGGCGACTATGGCGTTCCAGGAGGAGACCGCCGAACTCTCGCGGCGGGTATCGGGTGCCGGCGAGAGGATCGGTGAGGCGCAGAACCGACTGCGACACATGCGCGCCGCGCTCCTCCGCGCCCCACAGGCTGCGCCGGAGCTCATCGGCCGGATGGATACGTTTGCGGAACGCCTGCGGGCGCTGAGCTGGCAGCTGTGGGGCGACGCCGCACGGTCCCGCCTTGACGAGCCCGGCCCACTGTCCATTGGCAGACGGGTCGGAACGGTTGCGGGCGGCCACTGGGACACGCGGCAGGAGCCGACTGCGACCTTCCGGACACTGCTCTCGAGTGCCCAGGCCGATTTCGCCACGTTCGAGGCCGAGCTGACCCAGCTTCTGGAGCAGGACCTCGCAGCCCTCGAACGTGATCTCGAGGCAGCGGGGGCACCGTGGACGCCGGGCAGAGGGCTCCCGTGACCCTCCGCAGGAGGAGCTCGTGATCGACCGACGAGCATTCGTAGAAAGCGCCGCCGCCGCCGCGGTGGTCCCCGCCTGGGCCCGGCCTCGGCGCGGGCGCAGTCGTGCCAATCCCGACGCGCTCATCATGGACGCGATGGGCGAGCTCCGTCCGATTTACGAGCCGCCGCTCGTTCGTGAGATGCTCGCGAGCGGACTCGACGCCATCACGGTGACACTGTGCGATCCAAAACCCACTGGGGCCGAGGCACTGGAGCTGGCCGTGGACGGCCTGCTCGAGTACGACCGGTATCTCGCCGCACATCCGGACCTCTTCATCAAGGCGACGACCGTGGCCGACGTGGACGCCGCGCGTGCGTCGGGCCGCATGGCAGTCTTCTACCTCTACCAGAATTCCGTCCAGTTCGGCAACGATCTGGACCGGGTCGAGATGTTCTACCGCCTCGGACTGCGCAGCAGCCAGGTCACGTACAACGAGCGGAACGCAGCAGGTGTGGGGTGTCGTGCCGAGGGCGACCAGGGTGGCCTCACCGCGTTCGGCCGTGACCTGCTCGACCGGATGAACACGATCGGCATGTTGATCGACCTGTCGCACGCCAACATGCCCACCATGGCGGACGCCATCCGCCACTCCCGCGTGCCGGTGATCATCTCCCACACGGCCTGCGATGCGGTCCACCCGCACGTGCGCAACACGACGGATGCCAACCTCCGTCTCTTGGCCGATCACGGAGGCCTCGTCGGTGTCTGCCAGCTTCGCCCGTTCCTCACCGCCGCGAAGGCCGACAATCTCCATGCCTACTTCGACCACATCGACCATGCCGTGCAGGTGGCGGGGCTCGAGCACGTGTGCGTCGGGAGCGACCGAGACCACCGCGTGATCACGATGACGCCCGAGTACATCGCCGAACTCCGTCGAGAAGAGGGCAGCCAGGTGGTGTCGAGCGAACTTCCCTACTTCATCGATGAACTCAACGGGCCCGGGCGGATGGAAGTCGTCTGGGCCGGGCTCGCCGCGCGGGGCTACGGCGAAGACGCGATCGCGCGGATCATTGGAGACAACCTCCGGCGGCTGTATGCGGAGGTGATCGGGTAGACGCTACTGGTCGTCGCCGCCCTCGGCCACCGTCTTCACGACGCGCAGGATCTCGTTCGCGTCGACCGGCTTGGTGAGACACGGGCGGCCGGTCTCGGCCGAGACGACGGCGGGAGTGACCGAGCCGGTGACGAACACCACCCGCTTCGCAAGTTCGGGGAACTCCGACACGACCTGGTGATAGAACGTCGTCCCCTCGACGTAAGGCATCTGGACGTCCGACAGGATGACGTGAAACGACCGCACCCGGAGCTCCATCAGCGCCTCATAGGCGTTCCCGGCAACCTGGGCGCTGAATCCCGCCCTACTGAGTACGGCCGCGAGGGTCTGACGCACGACCGCATCGTCATCGACCACCAGTACGTCTCTCATCCGGCCTCCTCGTCGATCGCACGAACCGGGGTACGGAATACCATGCGCCTCGCGCAGCCGGACGGCAAGCGGCGGCGGCCCCTGCAACGACCCGGTAGACGCGCCCGAGCCGCGGCACGGACCGCGCCGGACTCCGCTCGCGCCTAGGCAGGCGGTTGTGTGACTCTGAGGTACGGCTTCTTCGTCACGTACCCCGGATATCGACGCTCGGCCTCTTCATCGGAAACGGCGGGCACGATGATCACGTCCTCGCCCGCTTGCCAGTCGGACGGCGTGGCCAGCTGGTGGTTCGCGGTCAGCTGCAACGAGTCGATCACCCGCAGCAGTTCGGCGAAGTTGCGTCCGGTACTCGCCGGGTAGGTCAACGTGAGTTTGACCTTGTTGTCCGGCCCCACGACGAAGACCGACCGCACGGTCATCGTGTCGTCTGCATTGGGGTGGATCATGTCGTAGAGATCGGAAACCGCTCGATCGTGATCCGCGATCAGGGGAAAGTTGAGTGCGTTGCCGGTCACGTCCTCGATGTCCTGCGCCCAGCCCGCATGGCTATCGAGCGGATCCACAGACAGGCCGATCACCTTGACGTTGCGCTTGGCAAATTCCTCCCGAAGCCCAGCCACCCGCCCGAGTTCCGTCGTGCAAACGGGCGTGTAGTCCTTCGGATGCGAGAAGAGGACGGCCCAGCCATTGCCTTTCCACTCATAGAAGTCGATGGTGCCTTCCGTCGTTTGCGCCCGGAAATTGGGGGCGTCGTCGCCGAGGCGGATGGTCATGTCTTGCTCCTGGTGATCGATGGGAGAGAGGCGCCCAACGCGCCTTCACTCGTGGGAAACGCACCGACCATCGCAACGGTTCCCGCCTCGGACGGCCGCCCACTCGGCGGGCGGCGCCCACCTTGACCGCCCGCAGCTAACCTGTTTTCATGAATCGCCTTAGACGTACCCTGGACAGGTGGCCGAGTGGTTGAAGGCACACGCCTGGAGAGCGTGTGAACCTCGCAAGGGTTCCGTGGGTTCGAATCCCACCCTGTCCGTCTCGCGTTGGGACTTTGCAGTGGCCCGTTGGCAGCTCGCCGTGGCGACCGTCGCTACCCGGCGATGCGTACCCGGACGCTTCCCGCCGGCAACGTGCAGTACCACACCTGCTCCGTGATCACCGATTCCACGGGATACACCCGCCCCCCCTGAGCTAGGACGTCCCCCAGGCGCACGGCGACCGCCACACGATCGTCTGCCGTCCACTGATCCGCGGAGGCAGCAAAAGCCAGCCCGGCACCCACGTGGGCGGCGAGGCTCAGATGCCCTTCACCGTAGACGTCCACGACGGACTCGGAGGGGTCGGGATTGGCCGTGAGCGTGAATGCGCCGTCCTCGTCGGCCGGAGTCAGGTGCACACGGAGCGTCTGACGATAGAGGGCCGTCTCAGGACTCAGTCCATGGGCGGCGAGTACGGCCTGCACCTCGGCAGGGATCTGTTCGTCTGGTGATGCGGTCATGGTATCCGTGGGTTCTGGGTGAGAGTCGGTCGGAATGGCGGTCGGTCAACGCTCCGTGCTGACGCCACTCGCGATCAAGTCGACCACCTGCTCACGATGGGATCGCTCGATACCGGCCACGAATGGCCCATCGTGGACAGTGGCGTCGATGGGGTGCCCGTTGAGATCCGTCACGTCCCCCCCCGCACACCGCACGACGAGGGCCCCCGCAGCCAGGTCCCAGGGTTCGGCGGGACGTTTCGACCACAAGTTGACGTAGGTGTAATGCCCTTTGGCCGCCTCGGCGAGGCCCCAGGACGGCGAGCCGCCCGGTGACCGGACCATCCTGATCGCGCCTTCGATCCACGCAGCGTGGAGTATCGCCTGGACCTGCGCGCCGGCGCGCGCCGGATGCAGGTTCACGAGTACCGGCGAGGCACCGACCGGCCGGGTCGGCAGACGGCCGGCCGTGTCCGGTTCGCCGAACGCCGAGCACCGGAGGAGCCTCGCCTCGCCGTCCCGCCAGCCATACGCGATTTCACCGGTTGCCGGGTTGGCGACCACGCCGACCACCGCGTGCCGCCCGCGGAACACCGCCAGGGTTGTGGAGAACGTCTCGGTCCCGGTCAGGAAGCCCCACGTCCCGTCCACCGGATCGACTGCGACGGCCCATCCGTCGTCCGGCAGGACGCCGCCGGTCTCTTCGCCCACCATGACGGCGTCGGGAGCGAACCGCTCCAGCCCTTCACGCAGCCTGTGCTCCACGGCCTGCTCCAGCGCCGTCACCGGCGAGCCGTCGCTCTTGTGCTCCATCGACTCGCCGCCGGTGCCGGGCCGGAGCAGCCGACACGCGTCGAGCGCAGCCGCGAGGCCGAAACGCACCCACCCGTCCACGGAGTGGTCTCCAATCGGCGGCCCGTCGCCCCCACGGTGGCGCGCCAGCGCCTCGACTTCGAACGTGCTCAGGGTCATCGCTAGCCCGTCCTCGCCAGGAGCCGCTCGGCCTGCTCGGCCGGCAGCCGTCCATCCTCACGCAACCGCTCGGCGGCCGCCCGAACGAACGCCGCCTGGCCCGGCGGGACGCGATTCACCGTCTCGTCGTCCAACGGCCACCACGTCACCACATCGAACGCCCCGGCCGGCTCGAACTGGTCCGGTACCCCTTCCTCGGCCACCACGACATAGGCCTGGCTCTCGACCCACGCGTGGTCCGTCTGCCGCTGGTCGTAGGTGTACCCCTCGAAGACTGCCGCACCCACATCACCTCCCGGATGCCAGCCGGTCTCCGCCTCCAGCACCCGGGTCACGGCCACCGCGGGCTCCTCTCCGGGGATCAGGAAACCCTTGGGCAGCTCCAAATCGCCACCGTCCTCTCCACCACCAAGCAGCACATCCAGTTCCCCGGTCGCAGGATTGACCCGAACGACCGTCGCGGCAATGGACAGGTTCACGCCCCAGAGCCCAAGCGCGCCGCGACCGGCGATCCCGGTTCGTCCGCGCGGATTGAGCGGGCGCCCCTCGGCATCGCGTCGCTTGCTTGGGCGGGCAGCGAGTTCCTCCGTCATCGCGGCGATGTCCTCGGGATCCGCCCAGCCGCCCTCCACGTGCGTACGATCGGCGGCCAGGACGGGCTTGGACACGTAATAGGGGGGATCGTAGGATGGGCACTCCAAGACCCACGGCGCCTCGTCGATCGAGATTCGCTGGCGCTCCGGGTAATCTCCGGGCCGCTCCGCCCGAACCTTGAGGTGGAAGTCATCCGCGACCAGGCTGAGCGCCAACGCATCAACCGAGTAGAGCGCGTAGAGCAGCTGCGGAAGCTCACACTCGCCGCGATCTCGGCGCTTGTCGAAGCTCAGCGTGTGCGTGGCATAGCGGAGCAACCCCACACGATAGGCGAGCCAATCGTCCTGCGTCTTGAGCGACAGGCAGGCCTGCCGGATGCGACGAACCGCACTGAGGATCCGGCGGAAACGCAGATCCCACTTCGCGAAGCGCAGCGCGTCCGGAAGACCATCCACGTCGGCCGGCACGGGCTGCTGGAGTAGGTAATCCTCGAACTTCTTGAGCCGATCGACGTCTTCGAGATCGAATGCCTTGCTCATCACGAACTTCACGTCGTTCTCGAGCTTGGCGAAGTCCAACTCGATCGGCATGACGCCGCTGTGCGTCCAATCGATGAACCACGTGTTGTCCCCGGCATCGCAGATCACGTTGGCATAGTTCAGGTCCCCGTGCACCACGCATACCTCGCTGTCCAACGCATCCGGGTTCCGCGCGACGAGCCGAACGATCTGCACCAGCTGTTCCACGTTGACGCGCTCGGCACCGCTCCCGGCCTCGTCGACGTACGACAGAATCAGCTCGGCATTGTCGCGCAGCCACGTGAGCTGTTGCTCCGCGTGCATGCCGAACGCGCGGAACGGGGCCACGCGGACCGTCTGACAGGTGTTTCGGTACAGCTTGTCCGCCAGAAGCCCCAATGACTTTTCGAGGCGCGTCAGGAAGGTCTGCAGCCCGTCCTCCGTCTCCGCGGCCTCGAACGTATCTTGAAGCGTCTCCGGCCGGCCCTCCATCGCCGCAAGCTCCATCCCGACCCCCAGACTCTCACCGCGGCGGACCGGGTAACCGAACGTCGGCACGTGCTTGCCGAGGAAGTCCTTGACCTGGTGGTAGCCATCGAGCTCTCGACGCATCTGCGAGAACGCGTCGATCTTGACGACCATGGGCTCCGTCTTCGCGCTGCCCTTCCAGCCATCGGCGAGGAACAAGGCGCTGCCACTGAACCCGCCGCCCAACGGGCGCAGGTGGGCCCGCGTCCAGTGCATGCAGAGCGATTGGACGATCTGGCGTTTGTCGTCGTCGAGGGCCTCGCGGGCCTCGGTCGGCTCGATGGCACAGGGCTCAAGGCCGAAGGTCCCGAGCGGGACGCCCGGCAGGCCGACGAAGGCGGCGGCATCGTTGGCGTCCAGCAGGACGGAGACGCCGAGACTCGGGAGGGCGTGGCGCAGCGTCGCGTAGTGCGCCTCCTGGGTGCCGCTCCCCACGAGGTGCGCGGAGACGGCGATCTCGGCGGACCCGTACACGCTCCGCAGCAGTGTCGCGAGGCCGTGGATCCGGTGCTCCGTGTGGCACCCGACGATCAGGATGCGCGTCGGCGCGGCCGCGCCGACGGACGACTGGAGCTCAGCCAACGGGAGGGCCTCTGGCGCCGACTGGAGGACCGTCGCGCTCGCGGCAATCGCCGCGATGGGATCCACGAATTCCCCGTCGACGCCCGCCTGCGCGCTCCCGATCACCACGACGGCGATGTCATCCTCCGCGACCGCCGACCGCAGCAGGGTCGGCAATGGTCCGTCCCCGTAGCTCCGCCCGCGGCCGAGGAGCCTGCTGCTCTCCCGCAGTCCGACGTTGGCCGGGCGACGCTGATACTGGTGTTCTTGGCTCAGGACCTCGTTGGTCAGGCCGTCACCGATGATGTAGGTCTGCATGTCCCTCCAACTTCACGTCGTCTCGTGCTCTACAGCACCACACCGCCCAGCACGAGCGCCGGCCTCTGCTCGCTCTTCTCCGCCGCGATCGCGTTCGGCACCTGCGGAATTCCGGGTGGGCGGCTCGGATGCGCTCGAAGGCCGGCCGCGACAGCACGAAGGTATCGCAGAACGTCACCGCCCGCACGACACCCGTGCGCCGCTCGTCCAGCATGAGCGACAGGTCTCCGACACCGTCAGCATCCTCACCCCTACCCCCTCACCCCGCATCGGGCAGCATCCCCGTCGAGCTCACGCGGCGGCGAGCGGCCTCACAATCCGGCGAGCGCGGCGGCCTCGTCAGGAAAGACGCTGAAGATCGTGCTGAACCCCGAGATCTCGAATACCTCCTCCACCGTCTCGTTCAGGCCGAACATGCGGAGGGTGCCGCCGACACCATTCAGGCGCTTGGCCGTGGCCAGTAGCACCCGAAGACCGGCACTGCTGATGTAATCGAGCGCGGTGAAATCGACGACCACCTTCTGCCCTCCCCCATCGAGGACGCTGGTGAACGCCGCCTCGGCGTCAGACGAGGTGTTGGTGTCGAGATTCCCCGAGAAGCCGATGAGCGTGACGTCGTCGTGGGTCCGTGTCGTAATGTCCATGCATTCTCCTTCGCTAGGAAGCGTCTGCGGGCTCGTCGGCCAGGAGCTTCGCCAGGATGACCACGTTCCGATCCGTGCGTCGGTGGTACGTGACCTCGTCCATCATCGTGCGTACCAGATGAACCCCCAGTCCGCCGATCTCGCGTTCCTCCACGGAAAGCCCCGTGTCCGGGGCGGCAGTCCCGAAAGGATTGAACGGTCGCCCGTTGTCGGAGAGGGTGATGGCGAGCCTGTCCGGACGAAGATCCACCGTGATGGCGATCTCTCCGTCGTCCCGACCTTTGAAGCCGTATGAGATGGTGTTGTTCAGGAGTTCGTCGAATACGACGCTCACGCTGCGCCGGACCTTTGCCGGCAATTCGTGCATATCGGCAAACTCGGCGAACGCCGAATTGACCGTCGCGATCTCGTCGAGGTCGGCCCCGACGGTCAGGTGGAAGCTCTGCAGTGTCTCCCCCTCCGAGGCTCCGTGATAGGCGAGGGCGAGCACCGTGATGTCATCTGCCTGCTCGGCGTCGGCTTGGAAGCGCCATACGTCGTCCACGGTCGCACGGACGAGCGCCTCGGGCGCCGGGGCGGTCGCGGCCTCGAGCGTTCCGACGAGTCGCCGCTCCTCATACAGCGCCTGGGCCGGATCCATCGCCTCGGTCACCCCGTCCGTATACAGTAGCACGGCATCACCCGACACCAGTCCAACCGTATCCTCACCATAGACCATCCCCTCCATCGCACCCACGACCGGCCCGTGCCGCTTCGCGAGTCGCTCGAGCGTTCCGTCCGAGCGCCGCACATAGGGAGGGTTGTGGCCCGCATTCGTATAGGTGACCTCCCCGCTGCGGAGGTCGAGAATGCCCAGCCAGATCGTGACGAACATCGCCGACTCGTTGTTCTCGGCCATCTCGTCGTTGACGTGCGTGAGGATACTGGCCGGGGAGAAATCGTTGCTCGCGCGGGACTTGATGAGCGTCTTGGTCATCGCCATGAAGAGCGCGGACGGCACGCCCTTCCCCGACACGTCGCCGATGCCGAAGCAAATGCGATCTTCATCGATCATGAAGAAGTCGTAGAAGTCCCCCCCGACCTCGCGGGCCGGATGCAGCGTCGCGTGGACGTCGAACTCGCGACGGTGCGGGAACGCCGGAAACTCCATGGGGAGCATACGCATCTGGATGTCGCGGCCGATGTTCAGCTCGCTCTCCATGCGCTCCTTGGCCGACGTCGTCCGCTGGAGGTTCTCGAACGATTCCTGGAGCTCCCGGTTCTTCACCTGCAGTTCGTCCATGAGCTCGTCACGCGACTTCTGCTGCACGAGGGCGCGGACACGCGCCACGGCCCGCTCATCGACAGCGCTCCGCCCATGGAGCTGCACGCGCGCTCGCGCCTCCCAGTGCGCACCCGTCCGCCCCACCGTGACATGCTCGAGCACGGCGACGAGCGCCTCCGGGACCTCCATCGGTCGACTGTCGCGGAAGGTGAGGACCAGTACCGACGACCCACCGTCCCGTTGCTCCAGGTCCAACTGCAGCACTGGGGCCTCCCCGCTGCGGAGCAGCCCACGCCCCAAGGCGGACACCCCGCTCCCGACGCGCGTCGCGGTGAGATCGTCGCCGGTCAGCTCCAGCAGCACCTGCCGCACCTTGCGCCGAGCCTCGCGTACGGTGACGTCACGGGTCAATGCGATGGTGCCGATGCCGGTCATGATCGCAACCGGAACACCACGCACGTCGCGTCGTCGTGCGTCTTGCCGAAGCGCTCGACGATCGTCCGTGCGGCAACCGACGCTCGGTCATACTGGACGCCCGGATATTCGGACACGTCGAACCTATCGCTCACACCGTCGGTATAGAACACGACCACGTCGCCGGCGCTCAGTTGCATTCGCTGCGTCTGCAGCGCCCGCATCTGCGACCCAAGCGTCCCCTCACTCGACGTCAGTCGCACCCCGGACGCACCGACCCGCCGGACGACGGTATTGCCGATCCCGACGTACCGGAGGTCGCCCGAGGCGACGCTGACGACCGCAATGCCCCCCGCCGCGCCAATTGACCCCTCGAGATGCGCGTGCAGGCTCCTTGCCGTCTCCTCGGGCGCATCGGCCCAGTGATCCTTGAGGTAGCGTCGCGCCTTCGTCGCGACGTCGTGCGCCTGGCGCCCATGCCCCAGGCCGTCGACGATCCCAATGCAGATCAGCTCCTCGCGGCGGTCGAGGAACACGGAGTCCCCGCTGACCCGTTCCCCAAAACACGGTCGCGCGAAATAAGCGCAGTCCACGTCGTTCGCCTCGACCGTGCGCGCATCGCCTAAACCTCCTCCCCATCCACGCAACTGCATCGTCGAGCGTACCGTTCGCGGATTGAGGTTTCCGGACACCTGGCCGCTGGAGCGTGAGCCACGCGGGAGGCGAAACAGCAGGCGTACCGTGGTCCCGCGGCCAGGGACCGAGTCCAACGCAAACTCGTCGGCGAGACGCTTCACGCCCCCGAGGCCGAGGCCCAGCGTCCCGCTCGAGCTGAAGTGATCCTCCAGCGCCTCCTCGACGTCGGCGATCCCGGGACCCCGGTCGTCGACGACGACTTCGAGGTCTTCCTCGGGACCGCGCTCGACG
>JBDHIW010000073.1:0-10211 GCA_039587215.1 Gemmatimonadota bacterium
CGTAGATGCCCTGCGCCGTCTCGGGGCGCATGAACACCACCGCCGCCTGCTCTTCCACCGGACCCATGAAGGTCTTGAACATCAGGTTGAACATGCGGGGGACCGTCAGCGTCCCCTTGTTGCCGCACGACGGACACTGCCCCTCGTCGGTCCCCGGCTCGCCCTTGATGCGGGGATCGTCCGCACGGAACCGGTTCTTGCACGTCTTGCAGTCGACGAGAGGATCCGTGAACCCGTCGACGTGCCCCGACGCTTCCCAGACCTTGGGGTGCATGAGGATCGCGGCGTCCAGCCCCTCGATGTCGGCGCGCTCGCGCACCATGGAGTGCCACCAGCGCTCTTTGAGGTTGCGCTTGAGCTCGACGCCGAGCGGGCCGTAGTCCCACACCGACCCGAGGCCGCCGTAGATCTCCGACGACTGGAAGATGAAACCGCGCCGCTTGCACAGCGACACGAGCTTGTCCATTGCCTGCGTCTGCGCCATGGGTCAGTCGATCCCCGAAAAGCTGGTGAGTCGGAGGAAACTACTGTGCGCCCGGAGCCGCGCCAACTAGGAGAAGCACCGCTCCGCCGCCCGACGTGCGCGTGCGGCCAGGGCCTCCAGATCCCAGCGCCCTCCGCCGGTCTCCACGGTCACCCCGGCAGGCGGAGCGCCGTCCAGCTGGGGGGCCAACAGCATGATGCGGGCATCCACGCGGCGCGCCCGCGCGATCCCCTCCCCGACCAGCTTCCCGGCCCCCGACGTGGCGTCGTAGCGTCCCTCTGCCACCACCACCGCGTCGGCCCATGCGAGCCCCTCGTCGAGGCCGACCCGATCGAGCACCCAGGGAGCCCCGGGGCACAGCGTCCCGCCGCCAAAGTGCCTGAGGCCGAATCCCAGCCCCCCGGCCGCGCCCGCACCCGGTGCCGCGGCGGCGCGTGCGGCGGCGGCGCCCAGCACGGCGACGAGGTGTTCGAGGGCCGCGGCCAGCGAGGCCGCCGTCGCGGAGGTGGCCCCCTTCTGCCGCGCGTAGACGACCGCGCCCTCGGCTCCCAGGAGCGGGTTGGTCACATCGCACAGCCCCAGGAGGTCGACGCCCGCCCCGGCGGCCTCCACGGCCTCCACGGACGCGATACCGCCCCCGCCGGGCGCCACCGGGTGCCCCGCCCCGTCGGCGAAGCGCCACCCGAGCCCCTGCGCGAACCCCACGCCCCCATCCATCGTGGCGCTTCCACCGAGCCCGATCACGACGTGGGTCGCCCCCTGGTCGCGCGCGTGGACCACGAGGTCGCCGACCCCAACCGTGGAAGTCACGCGGGGATCGCGAGCGTCGGGTGGAACGAGCGACAGCCCGCAGACGAGCCGCGATTCGATGACGGCCGTGGTGGCATCGAGCCACCCGATCGGCACCTCGAGCGGCTGGCCCAGGGGACCGCGCGCCCGCGCCGTCGACGTGCGGGCGATCGAGGCGGCGAGCGCCTCGAGGAGCCCGTCCCCTCCATCGCTGGCGAGAAGGACCCGCACGCTGTGCCCCGCTTCACGGACGCCCTGCGCGATGGCCTCACCAACCGCGGACGCCCTGAACGACTCCTTGAACGACTGGGCGAGAACGAGGACGCGCCGGGCGGTCACGCGCCGCCGGGCACCTCGATGATCTGGCGGCGGCGCGTTCCGACACTCACGTAAGCGATCGGCGTCTCGAGCAGTTCCTGGATGCGGTCCAGGTACGCGCGTGCCGCCACGGGCAGATCATCGAGCGACCGCGCTTCAGTCGTCGGTGCGCGCCACCCGTCGAGCACCTCGAGCACCGGCTCCACGGCCTCGAGCCGCGTCGTGTCACCGGGCATCTCGTCGAGCTGCTCGCCGTCGACCCGGTAGCCGACGCAGACCGGAATCGCCGACAGCGTGTCGAGTACGTCGAGCTTCGTGACCGCCAGATGCGTGAGACCGTTGACGCGTGTCGCGTAGCGCGCGACGACCGCGTCGAACCAGCCGCACCGGCGCGGCCGGCCGGTGGTCGCCCCGTACTCGCCGCCGAGGTCCCGCAGGCGTTCCGCCGCGCCGGGCTCGGCCTCGGAGGGGAGCGGCCCGTTGCCCACGCGCGTCGTGTAGGCCTTCACGACGCCGAGCACGCCGTCGATCATCGTGGGGCCGATGCCGGCGCCGATCGTGGCTCCTCCCGCCGTCGTGTGCGACGACGTGACGAACGGATACGTCCCGTGGTCCACGTCCAGCATCGCGCCCTGCGCACCCTCCAGCAGCACGTTGCGTCCGTCCCGCACGCCCTGCCAGGCCGCGAGCCCCGTATCGGTCATCATGGGCAGGAGGACGGGGGCCAATCGCTCCAGCATGGCCGCGAGGGCGTCGGGATCGGCCCGCTCCTCGGCGCCGAGCGACGCCAGGCGCGCGTTGGCCCAGTCGGCCCGTTCCCGCACGGCATCGCACGCACCCGCCAGATCGTGCAGATCACCGACCCGCACTCCGCGGCGTCCGTACTTGTCCTCGTACGCCGGTCCGATGCCCCGACCGGTCGTCCCGATCCGCTGGCTCCGCTCCGAAGCGCGGTCCAGCATCTTGTGGTACGGCAGTACGAGGTGCGCACGGTCCGACAGGAACAGCCGGCCGCTCACGTCGATGCCGCGCTGCTCGAGTTCCCGGATCTCCTCGTGCAGGGTCTCCGGATCGAGGACCACACCGCTGCCGACGAGGCACGTGGTCGCCTCGTGCAGAATACCGGACGGAATCTGATGGAGGATGAACTCGGTGTCGCCGATCACCACGGTGTGGCCGGCGTTCGCGCCGCCCTGATAGCGGATCACGAGATCGGCGCGCTCCGCGAGCACATCGACGATCTTCCCCTTGCCTTCGTCCCCCCACTGCGCCCCCACCACCACGAGGCAACGGTGTTCTCGATCGAACATCGGATGCAGCTCCTCGGCAGCGCCAACCGTCACAAAAAAAGCCCCGGGAACCTGTCCGGAGCATCCTTTGGCAGAAGGTAGAGGCGCGCCGAGACTCCGTCAACCGATCCCCGGCCACAGCACGCGGGCCGCCGACCGCCCCAGCGCCGCCGCCGTCTCGAGCGTGACACGCTCGGGCGCGTCGCGGGTCGTGTGCACGACGCGGACGGTCTCCCAATTCCCGCGGCTCACGGTCACGCCGCGGTGCCCCGCCGTCGCCAGCGCCTGCCCGTCGACGGGGATCGCGCTGGGGAGGGCCCGAGACGAGACCCGGAAGCCCTCGGCCGTAGCAGCACGCCTCAGTCCGGGCGTCACGTCGGGGTCGCCGCCGCCGTGCGGGGTGATCCACACCGGGCCCCGCTCGTCCAGCCCATCGAAGTTGACGAAGCAGATCGACACCTCCGTCCCCGCCGCCCACGTGCGCGCACCCTCCATGCCCCACTCCTCGGCATCGGTGATCAACACGCCGATGTCGGAGGCGTTCCGCGCACACTCCGCCGCCGCGAGGGCTGCGATCACCCCCGAGGCGTTGTCCACCGCGCCCGGAGAGCCGTCGTCCAGTGTGCCGCGGGAGAGCAACCCGCCGCCCACCAGCGAGATGGCCGCTCCGCCGAGTGCCACCGACCAGGATACCGGTCCGAACACGCGCGCCGCGCCGAGGGCCACCAAGACGGCGACACCCGTCACCGCCACCGCCGCCGCAACGACGCGGGCCGCGAGCGACAGGGCCTGCCGCTTGCTGTCGTAGTGGGCGACGACCCAGCGCGTCGGCGTGCCGCGGACGGCCACGACGTTGGCGCACGGGATCTGCGGCGCCGAGACGGGAAGCTGGCCGCCGGCGATCCCGGTCGCGACGAGACCGACGAGCGCGGGCAGCACGAGGACGATCGTCGCCGCGGGGATCGCGGGCATCGGCAGCGCGAGCAGTGGCACCGCCGCCAACGCCGTCCATCCGAGCCCCGCACCGGCCACGGACACGGCCGTGATTCGGCGGTGCGTCGTCGTGAAGTGCTGGAGCGAGACCTCGTACCCCCAGGCCCGAAGCTGCGCCACGATGGTGTCGCGAACCTGCTGATGAGCGGCCGTCCCGGCGAGACGGGGGACCGCGACGGCCCGGAAGAGCTCGCGGGCCCAGGTGGGGGCGTCGGCCAGGGCTAGCCGTCCAGGAGTCCCGCCTGGCGCACGATGACTTCGACGCGGTCGCGCTCGCGGTCACCGAGATCCGAGAGCGGAGCCCGCACCGGACCGCCGGCGAGCCCTACCAGGTCCATCGCCGCCTTCACACCCGCGATACCCGCCGCGCCCACAATCTCCGTGTGCAAAGGCGCCAGCCGCTCCTGCGTGCCGCCCGCCGCGCCCCGGTCGCCCGCCGCGAAGGCCGCGCCGACCTCGGCCAGTGGACCGGCGGCAAAACAGCCGACGGCCGCGACCGCACCCGCCGCACCGAGCTCTAGTCCCGCATAGTAGAGCGCGCCGGACCCCACGAACAGTGACCACGCCGGGACCGCGTCGCGGTAGGCCGCGAAGTTCTTGAGATCGCCGGACGAGTCCTTCGCACCCCAGATGTTCTCGTGGTCGACCAGGTCCGCGAGCTGGGCGGCGGCCAGCGCCACGTGCGTGTACTTGGGCATGTTGTAGACGAGCAGCGGCACCGGTGACGCATCGGCGACCCGTCGAAAGTGTACGACGATGTCCTGGGGACTGAGGCTCGGGGCGAAGTACGCCGGGGGACGTACGAGCACGGCGTCCGCACCGGCCGCCGCCGCTACCCGGCAGGCGTCGATCGTGGCACGCGTGGATTCCCGCCCGGCGCCCGCGACGAGCCACCGATCGTCGGGCACGACGTCACGCAGCCACTCCAGCACCGATCCGTATTCGTGCTCCGCGAGCAGCGGTGCTTCCCCGGTGGACCCTGCCGCGACGACCCCGTTGGCTCCGGCATCGAGTACTGTGCGTGTATTGTCCCGAAGCGACACCGGCGCCACGTCGCCGCTCGCCCGGTCAAACGGCGTGGTGACCGGCACCAGCAGGCCGGTCGGGCGGTCGCTCACTGCCCGAGCATCGACCCGAAGTCTCCGGGCGTGAACCCGTCGGGCATGTCGTCCTCTTTCTCCTCCGGCGCCGCCGCCGGCTCCGGCGCTGCCGGCTTGGATGCGGGCGCCGCCGGCTCCTCGAGCGGGCTTCCCCCGCCCTTCGGTCCCGATCCAAACGTGCGGAGCTTGAGCTCAAAGTCCGACGGATTGCTGGCGGCTACCTTCGCGACCTCGAACGTGACCGTCTCGTCGTTGACGAGGTCCATCAGACACTGATCGAACGTCTGCATCCCGTACTGGTCCCGGCCCTCCTCGATGTAGTCGGGGATCTCCCCCGTGCGCGCCGGATCGCGGATGAGGTCGCGGATCGCCTCGGTCGCGACCATGACCTCGAGTGCTGCTGCGCGGCCCGTCCCGTCGGCGCGCGGCAACAGACGCTGCGACACGACCGCCGTCAGCGAATCCGCGAGCCGCACGCGGACGACATCCTGCTCTTCGGGCGGGAACATCGCGATGATACGCGCGACCGTGGTCGCGGCATCGGCGGTGTGGAGGGTGGAGATCAGGAGATGACCCGTCTCGGCCGCCTTCATCGAGATGTCGACCGTCTCCGCATCGCGCATCTCACCGATCAGGATGACGTCGGGGTCCTGCCGCAGCGCGGCCCGCAGCCCCATGCGGAAACTCTCCGTGTCGGGACCGATCTCCCGCTGGGTGATGGACGAGTTGAGATCGCGATGCAGGAACTCCAGCGGATTCTCCAGCGTCACGATGTGCTTGTTCATCTGCTGATTGATGTGATTGATCATGGCGGCCATCGTGGAGCTCTTCCCGCTCCCGGTCACGCCGGTGACGAGAATCATGCCCCGCTCGTTGACCGCGATCTTCTCCAACACCTTCGGCAGGCGGAGCTTCTCGAGCGTCGGCACCTCGAACGGGATGACCCGCATCACGATCATGAACGACGAGCGCTGTCGCAGGATATTGACGCGGAACCGACCGATGCCGGGCGCCCCCCACGAACAGTCGTAGTCTTTGATCTCGTCGATCCGCTGCCGATCGGCCTCGATGGGAATGAGCTTGAGCGCGATGGCCTGCGTCTGATCCGGGGTCAGGCGCTGCTTCGTCATCGGAACCAGCTTGCCGTCGATCCGGGCCCGAAAGACGTCACCCGCCTTGATGTGGAGGTCGGACGCCTCGCGCTCCACAGCCGCCTTGATGATGTTCTCCATCAATATCCTCGTCGCATGTTCACGATGTTGCGCAGCCGGCGTCCGCTGAGGTACCGGCCCACATTGTCGACCACCAACGCCGCTTCCCGCTCCCAGAATCTATCGGTGACGCAACTCACGTGCGGCGTGACCGCCACGCGCGGATGCACCCAGAGCGGACTGCGCCGCGGCAGGGGTTCGGTCGCGGTCACGTCCAACACGACCCCGCCAAGATGGCCCGCGTCCAGGAGACCTGCCAGGGCACCCTCGTCCACTAGCGATCCCCGTGCCAGGTTGACGAGAAAACCCCGTGGGCCGAGCGCCCGGAGTACGGACCGGCTCACGATCCCCGTGGTGGCCTGGGTCGACGGTGCCGCCACGACCAGCACGTCGGCCCATGCCGCCACACGGCGCAACGCCGACGGCGGCCCCACCCACTCCACCCCGCGTGGCGGCCTGCCCGGTCGGGCCCGGACGCCCCGGACGGTCATCCCCACGGCACTGCACCGCCGTGCGATGGCCCGACCGATCCCCCCCAGCCCCAGGATGCCGACGCGAAGGTCCGAGAACTCTCGGAGTGGCACGTCACCGTCCGTGAACGCGTCCTTGGCCCACCGCCTGGCCCGCTGCGCGGCCGCCGCGGCGTGGAACCCCCGTGCGCAGTAGCCGATGGCGGTCAGGGCCCAGTCGGCCATGGGCTCGGCATGGATCCCCCGCGAGTTCGTGAGGACCGCCCCCGTCGCCGCGAACGCCTCCGTGAGCGTCCCCCCGACGCCGGCCGCCGCCGTGTGGGCCCATCGGAGCGTGCCGGCCGCCGCCTCCACCACGGCCGTCGCGATACCCCACCCGAAGTAGACTTCCGCCCCCCGAGCAGCCCGCACCGCCTGGGCTGACGCTCCGGAGCCGTCCCCGTCGCTCGACGTCGGATGGCGGACCACCCGCACCCGCCAGTCGTCGGTAAACGCCCGACGCATCGCCGTCAGGGCGGACGGCGGTGGGCTCCACACCGATCGTGAGGAGTGGAGATCGATGACGGCCGTGCGCACCCTCAGTCCTCGGTGGCGATGCGCACCGATCGCGCCGACTCGAGCAGACGCGGCTTCGCCGCCGCGAGCGCCCGATCGGAGCCGTGGACCACGAGATCCACGATCAGACGCCCGTCCGCATGCCGGGCGTGGACGGAGTCGATCTTGAGCCCGGTGTCCCGCACGATCTGCTCGATCGACTCGACGTTTCGAGGGTCGTCCGAGACGTCGACGGATACGTGGCGCGCCGTCGCTACCCCGCTGATGCGGCGCTCCAGGGACCCGAGAGCGGCGAGTACGAGGATGACCAGCAGCGTGGCCCCCGCCGCCTCCAGGGTGGCACCGGTCCCGATGGCCACGCCGATCGCGGCCACGAGCCAAATCGTCGCCGCGCTCGTGAGACCCGTGACCGTTCCTCGGCTCTGCAGAATGGTGCCCGCCCCGAGGAATCCCACGCCGGTCACGACCTGGGCCGCGACGCGCCCCGGGTCGCTGCCCGGGCCCGCGATCATGATCGAGAGATCGGTGAACAAAATCGCGCCCAGACAGATCAGGATGTTGGTACGAAGACCGGCCGCCTTCCCCCGAACCTCGCGTTCGAGGCCAATTGCGCCGCCCAGTACGACGCCCAGCGAGAGCTTGCCGAGCAGGCCGATGCGGAGCAGTTCCAGGACCTCCACGAGGAACTCGTTCATGAGCCGCGCATCACCCGCTGCCGGCCGCGAGCAGGCCCATCCGCTCGCGGACGCCCCGCATGGTCTCCTGCGCCACGTCGCGGGCCTGCGACGCGCCTGCGACGAGCAGCTCGTGCACCCTACCTGGATTCGCGCGGAGCTCCGCCGCGCGTTCGCGAATCTCGCTGAAGGACTCCGCCACGTTGTCCGCCAGCGCGCGCTTGCAATCGATGCAGCCCCAGGCGGCACCGCGGCACTTGGCGGCGACGTCATCGATGAGCTCGGGTGGACTGAAGTGTCGGTGCAGCGTGTAGAGGTTGCACTTCTCCGGATCGCCGGGGTCCTTCTTCGTCACGCGAGCCGGATCCGTCACGGCCGGACGGAGTCGCTGCCAGATGTCGTCGGGTGATTCCATGATGCCGATCGTGTTACCGAGGCTCTTGGACATCTTGGCCTGGCCGTCGAGTCCGACGATCCGCCGCGCGGCGCCGACCTGCGCCTGCGGCTCCGGGAAGAACTCGGTGCCGTAGCGCGCGTTCCACTTGCGTGCGACCTCGCGGATGAGCTCGACGTGCTGCACCTGATCCTCGCCCACCGGCACGAGGTCCGCCTTGTAGAGCAGCACGTCCGCCGCCTGCAGCACGGGATAGTTCATGAGACCGGCCAGCACGCTCTCCTGGCGCTTGGACTTGTCCTTGAACTGCGTCATGCGCTCGAGCTCGCCGAGGGGCGTCACCGTTGTGAACACCCAGCCCAGTTCGGTATGCTCTGCGACGTGCGACTGCACGAAGAGCACCGACCGCTCGGGGTCGATGCCGGAAGCGAGGAGGCTCACCGCCATGTCGAACGTCCGTGGCGAAAGCTCGCCCACGTCGAAGTCCTGGGTGATCGCGTGGTAGTCCACGATGCAGAAGAAGCAGTGGTGCTGCTCCTGCAGCTGGACCCAGTTCTGGACGGCTCCGAGGTAGTTGCCGAGATGTAGCTCGCCGGAGGGCTGAATGCCGGAAAAGACGGTAGACATGGCGGGAACCTATGAGGGCGTCGGAGGTGTCGCAAGGTAATGCAGGATCAAGACTTACTCGACCTGGCAGTCGCGGCGGCGGAGCGAGCTGCGGCCCACATCCGCACGCAGACGCGGCCCGCCGATCCCCGAGCGTGGGATCAGAAGGGTCTCAGCGACTTCGTCACGGACGTCGACCGGAGTACCGAGCGGCTGATCGCCGCCCACCTGCTCGACGGGGCCCCCGGATCCGTCGTCCTCGGTGAAGAACTGTCACCGTCGGAGGCGGTTGCCCCGCTGACGTGGGTCGTCGACCCGCTCGACGGCACCACCAACTACCTGCACGGCTACCCCGCCTACGCCGTCAGCATCGCGGCCGCCGTCGACGGCGACCTGCGAGTGGGGGCCGTGGTCGACGTGCCCGGCGGCCAGACCTACCGCGCGCGCCGGGGCGCCGGCGCCTGGTGTGGCGATCGTCGCCTCCACGTCTCCGCAGTCTCCGCCCCGGAGCACGCACTGATCGGAACGGGGTTTCCCTTCAAGGTGCCGGATCTGCTGCCGGCGTACCTCGAGGTCTTCGACACCGTGCTGCGGCGGACGAGCGGCATCCGCCGCGGAGGGGCCGCGTCACTCGACTTCGTGGACATCGCCCTGGGGCGGTTCGACGGTTTCTGGGAACCCTACCTCGCCCCGTGGGACGTGGCGGCGGGAACGGTCATCGTACGCGAAGCAGGAGGAGTCGTTACGGACGACCGGGGTGGATCGGCGGTGCTGCAGCACGGGGCCTTTGTCGCGGGCAACCCGGCCCTGCACGCGTGGCTGTTGGAGGTGACCGCGGCGGTCCGCCCCGGCACCGAGTCAGGCTAGCGTCGCCGCCGGCACCGCCGTCAGTACACGCGGGCCGTCCGGCTCCACGACGACCGTGTGCTCGAAGTGCGCGGACAGCGAACCGTCGGCCGTGATCACGGTCCACTTGTCGTCCAGCGTCCGGATCTGCGGGCCGCCCATGTTGACCATGGGCTCGATCGCCAGTGTCATGCCCGCGGAGAGACGCGGGCCGCGGCGCGGTTTCCCGTAGTTCGGCACCTGCGGTTCCTCGTGAAAACTCGTTCCGATCCCGTGACCCACAAGTTCGCGCACCACCGAATACCCGTGGCGCTCGACGAGCTGCTGGACCGCATGACCGATGTCGCCCACGTGGTTCCCCACGCGGGCTTCGCGGATACCCGCGTCGAGCGCCTCCCGCGTGACCGCGAGGAGATGCGCCGTCTCGACGGCCGGCTGTCCGACGGGAAGCGTCACGGCCGAGTCGGCGTGCAGCCCGTCCA
>JBDHIW010000074.1:0-10155 GCA_039587215.1 Gemmatimonadota bacterium
CCAGCCGCTCGATCGCTGCCGAGCGCAACACACCCGCCTGATAGGTCGGTCCTGCGGTCGAGGAATCGATCGCCGCGACGACGTTGCGTCCCGAGGAGCGCCCCTCCAACTCCATCACGACGTACTCGGCCACCTCTTCCGGCGTGATGAATTCCATCTGGCGAAGCGAGCTGACCGTTTCGAACTCGTCTCGGGCGAAGTAACCGTTCTCTCCGACGTCGGCATACACGGATTCCAGCACTTCGCCGGTTTCCGACCAACCCGACCCGTTCTCACCGAACGCCCCGTCCATCGCCAACGGCTCGGGGCAGTCGAACCGCGCGATCGTTCGGCCCCACCGTCGGATCGGCCCGAACGCGATTTCACGCCACGCGATGGCCGCCGTCGGCTTGATCTCCGCCGTCGCCGGGGCTCCCGGCGTTCGCGCAATGAGGAACAGCATCAGGGAGTGCGCGCCGGCGATCGCCGACTTCGTCATCAGCGTCCGCGACGGACGCTCCTCGGAATGCGTGTACGGAACGTTGAGCCCCATCCCGCCGGTCCCGCTCGTACCGACCTTCACGTACGACTCGGTACCGACCGCCTTCACCGCCTCGAGGACGATCTGCACGTGACGGATGAGCTGCGGCATGGGAATGGACAGCACGTGCTCTTCCACCATCTCCGGCGTCACATCGCCGTTGCGGGCCGCCTCCACCAGCCGCTGCGAGGAGGTGAACACATCCTGATAGGCGAAGGCCGTCGCGGTGTTGATCGAGTCGACGATCGCGTCGGGGCGATACTCCATGAAGAGCTGATAGAGCAGACTCCGCTCCAAGACCTCCGGCGTCAGCTCACCCAGCAGGTCGTCAAGAACCGCCTTGCGACGTCCGGCGTCTGCGAGCATCTCGCGCCGCCCCATCCGCGCCACCGCCGCGGGAGCGAAGATGTTGCCCCACGCAACCTCGAGCTGCGTATCGCCGGCCAACGGGGCAAGCACCTCGAGCTCCCGTCTCAGTTCGGGCTCGTACAGCCCAACCAACACGATGCGCGCAGGCTGCCGCGCCAGGAGGCGCCGGGCCACGGCCCGGCCTACCAGACCGCTGCCGCCGAGGATTAGAATGGTCTTCCCGCGAAGTTCCATGGTCCTATCCGTTCGAAGTCCCCACCGACGCCAGCAGCCGTTCCCGCTCGCTGCGGCTCAAGTACCGCCACTTCCCCACCGGCAGCCGACCCAAGCGGATCGGTCCGTAGCTCAATCGACTCAACCGGTCGACTTTGAGTCCCCACTGTTCACAGAGCCGCCGCACGATTCGGTTGCGACCCTCCGCCAGCGTCAGGAGGAGCTCGGCGGTCCCGCCCCGGCCCTCCCGGAGGCGATGCCGCACAATCCGCACTGGTCGGCCGTCGATCACGGTGGTTCCCGCCAGCCGACGTCGAATCTCGCTCACTTCGCGTCCGTGCACCAGCACGCGATACGCCCGCTCCACCTCGAAACGGGGGTGCGTGAGGCGGTGCGCCGCCGTACCGTCCGTCGTCAGGAGGAGCGCCCCGGAGGTCATGTAGTCCAGCCGCCCGACGTAGACGAGCCCCGGAATGTCCGGCACGAGTCCGTAGATGGTGGGCCGGCGGTCCGGATCCGACCGCGTGACGACGGTCCCAACCGGCTTGTGCAAAAGCATCCACACGTCCGGCACGGGCCGCACGCGCCGCCCTCCGACCTTCACGACGTCCCGGTCGAGGTCGACCTCCATCCCTAGCGAGGCTACCTCACCGTTCACCGTCACCCGGCCCTGCCGTATGAGGTCCTCCGCTCGCCGCCGGGACGCGATACCGCCCCGTGCGATGGCGCGCTGCAGCCGCACCGCGGTCACAGCTCCGGCTGCGGCATCGGCGGGCGCAGCGCGACCGAGAGGTCCTCGAGCTTCGGCAACTCGTTCAGATCGTTGAGCCCGAGCAGTTCGAGGAACTGCACCGTCGTGCGGTACAGCAAGGGCCGCCCCATGCCTTCGGCCCGACCCGCCACCTCGACGAACTCCCGCTCGAGGAGCAGCCGAAGCACGCCCTCCACCGACACACCGCGGATCTCTTCCACCTCCGCCCGGCTGACCGGTTGGCGGTATGCAATGACGGCCAGCGTCTCGAGCGCCGCCCGCGACAGCCGCCGCGGTCGTTGGACGATCCGTGCCGCGGCAATCTCTTCGGCGAACTCCGTTCGTGTCAGGAGCTGAAACCCGCCTGCGACTTCACCGAGCTCGACGCCATGTTCGTGCTCGTTCAGGTGCTGGCGGAGTTCCTCCAGGGCGTCCGCAACCTCGTTCTTGGATGCGCCCGACAGGAGCCGCCGAAGCTCGTCGAGCCCGAGCGGCTGTGACGCCGAGAACAGTGCCGCCTCAAGCAGGCGAGCGTTGCGATTCACGCTGAACTCCCAGGTCCGCAAACGGTGTGCGTTGTCTGAGGAGGACGCGTCCCAAACGCGCCAGCTCCAACAGGGCGAGCAAGACCGACAAGACGTCGGCGACCGTCGGCGAGGGCCCGAGCGCCTCGCGGAAGTCGAAACCGTCCCGCTCGTCCAGCATCGCCGCGATGCGACGCGTCGCCCCTTCGACGTCGAGCGGTCGGGGGACGACCCGGTGCAACACCGGCTGCGGCATCGCCTCGATCACCCGCTCTGCCGCCACGAGGATCTCGTCGAGATCGATCACGATGGGTGCCGGCGGTGCCTCGGGCAGTTCCTGCTGCCACCCCCGAGCGAAACGGTCGGACTGTCCTTGCGCCTGATCCGCAATCCAGCCTGCGACCTCCCTCACCTGCTCGTACTCGAGGAGGCGACGCACCAACTGGGCCCTCGGGTCCTCCCAGTTCTCGTCGTCGAACGGACGAGGCAGCAGCATCTGGATCTTGATCCGCAGCAGCACCGCGGCCATTTCGAGGTAATCCGACGCCTCGTCCAAGCCAAGCGAGGTGATGGCATGGAGGAACTGTTCGGCGATGACCGCGATCGGGATGTCGGCAATGTCGATCTCCTGCTCTCGAATGAGATGCAGAAGCAGATCGAGCGGACCGGAGAACTGGTCGAGGCGCACGACGAACGCCTGATCGTCGGTCGCCGTGTCGGTCCGCTCCGCGGACGGCACGACGGAAGACGGAGTCGTCTCGGGAGCGGTCACGCCGGGCGTGCCCCGGGCACGCAGTTGATGCGTGTTCCTTTCGAACCGACGTAGACGTCCAGTGTCGTCATCGAACCTCGCGAGCGTGATCGCGGTTGCCCGAGCGGGCCGGAAAAGCGGCCGAAAACTAACGGTCCGTTGCGGTGAGTGTCAAAGGCGTACTGCCTTGACTTGCCTGCACTTGCGGAATAGACTTCCCGCCCGCTCGAAACAGCCGAGCGTCTCCAGCAATCCGAGGGAAATCCGTGCCGAACATCAGGTCAGCGAAGAAGCGCATGCGACAGGCGGCGAAGCGTCGCGAGCGGAACCGTCAGCAGCGGCGTCGGCTGCGTTCCGCCATCAAGAACGTACGGACGGCGTCCTCCGCCGAGGCCGCCCAGGAGGCGTTCCGGAACGCCGAGCGCCTGCTCGACCGCGCGGCACAAAAGGGGCTCATTTCCAAGAATGCCGCGGCCCGCTCCAAGCACAGACTGTCGAAGGTGATGGCGGCGGCCTCCTAGGGGCCGCCTCTACGCTACACTGCGGCGAGTTCTGCGCCGCACCGCTCGCAGTACCACTCGGTGGGCAGGTTGTTCGCCCCGCACTCCATACACACCAGCGTCTTCTTGGGCTTCCCCTGGCCTCCGCCCGACGTGTCCTCACTCCCAGCGTCGTCGCCTGCATCGGACTGGTCCGTTACGGACTTGAGGAACGCGAGCTCGTCGAAGTCTTCCTTCGGCGCATCCGCATCGTCGCCACCGGCGGACCCCGCATCCTCGGCCGCGTCCTCGGCCGCCGGCACCTCGGGCACCTCGAGCGACAGCCGTGGCTCCGACGGCTTCTCGGGTTCGGACTCCGGTTCAGGTTCGGGGTCCGGTTCCGGGTCCGGTTCGGGCTCGGGCTCGGGCTCGGGTGTCGGTTCCGGCTCGGGCTCGGCAGCGGGCGCTTCGGTCGACGTTTCCACGTCCTCTTCGGTCGGTGCCGCCGAGACCGGGGCGTCGATCTGGCGGATCACCCCGTCGAGCGTATCGATTTCGCCCCGGACCGTCTTGAGGTCCCCCCGGATGCCGACCAGCTCTTCGAGAATGTCAGTGCGCATCTTCGAGTACGTGGCTTCGTCGTACTCGCCCACCGCGTGACGGAGCTCGGCCTCGGACAGGCGCTCGGACGCTGACGCCTCGGCCGACTCGAGCTCCGTGCGCCGGTCCCGCTGGCTCTCCAGCGTGGCAGCAAGGTCGTCCCGGTATCCCTGAAGCTTCCCGACGACGCCGTCCAGTCGCGCCTGATAGTCCTGCGCGACACGGCTGCGCACTTCGCTCGCCGCCGCGTCTGCCGCGTTGTCCAGACGCTCGAGCCACTGCTCGATCTGCTGCTTTTCCTGCAGCAGCTCCTGAATCTCATCGGTTGATTTGCCGCTCTTTGCCATAGCACCCCTCGCGTCCCCCAAGATACCACCGCCGAGGATCCCCCCCTAGCGTTCAGCCCGAGAAGACCGTCGCACCCCCGACCAGTGTCCGCGCGACCCGCCCCGTGAGTTCCCGACCGGCAAACGGCGTGTTTCGGCTCTTCGAGTGGAACGTCGACGGATCGACCGTCCACGTCGCGGCGGGATCGAAGATCACGATGTCGGCGGGCGCGCCGGCGCGCAGGGTCCCACCCTCCAGATGGAAGATCTTGGCAGGCCGCGTACTCATGCGATCGATGAGCGTCGCGAGGGACATGTGCCCCGGCTCGACGAGCTCGGAGAGTCCGAGCCCGAGTGCCGTCTCCAGGCCCACGACGCCGAAGGGCGCGTCGTCGAACTCCCGCTCCTTGGCTTCGTAGTGGTGCGGCGCGTGGTCCGTCGCAACGGCGTCGAGCGTACCGTCGACCAGTCCGTCCCGGATGGCCACGACGTCCTCCATTTCTCGGAGCGGAGGATTCATCTTGGCGTGCGTGTCGTAGCCGAGGCAGGCTTCGTCGGTCAGAACGAAGTGATGCGGGGTCGCCTCCGCGGTCACGTTGACGCCGCGTTCCTTGCCCCGCCGAATCAGGTCCACGGATCCGCGGGTCGACATGTGACACAAGTGCACGTGTCCGCCCGTGAGTTCCGCCAGCAGGATGTCGCGGGCGACCATGATCTCCTCGGCCGCCGACGGAATCCCGCGCAATCCGAGCTTCGTCGAGACCAGACCTTCGTGCATGACCCCACCGTGGGCGAGCGGCGGATCCTCGCAGTGATCCGCGACCGGAATGCCGAAGGTCCGCGTGTACTCCAGCGCCGTCCGCATCAGATGAGACGACAGCACCGGGTGCCCGTCGTCGCTCACCGCCACCGCGCCGGCGGCGACCATCTTCCCGATTTCCGCCAGCTGCTCGCCCCGCTGTCCGATCGTGACCGCACCGATCGGAAACACGCGCGCCGCTCCGGCATCCGCCGCCTGTTTGCGCACGAATCCCACGGCAGCCTGGTTGTCCGTCACGGGCGTCGTGTTGGGCATCGCGCACACTGACGTGAACCCACCGGCCGCGGCCGAGCGCGCGCCCGTGGCGACCGTCTCCGCCTCTTCCTTGCCGGGCTCGCGCAGGTGCACGTGAACGTCGACCAGACCCGGCGCCACGACCAGGCCGTCAACCGCCTGGCGCTCCGCGTCATCGGGGGCGGACAGGTTGGGACCGATGGCCTCGATGCGTCCGTCGACGATCAGGACGTCGGCAGGCCCGTCCAGATCCTGGGACGGGTCGACGACCCGGCCTCCCGCAAGCAGGAGCGGTCTCATTCGGCTTCTCCCGAGGTCTCTCCGCGCTTCGGCCCCTGAGCCGCTTCGGCGAGCTCCGGACGTCCGCCCGCAAGGAGGTAGAGAATCGCCATGCGAACGGCGACTCCGTTGGTGACTTGGTCGAGGATCACGCTGTGCGGACCGTCGGCCACACGTGAATCGATCTCCACGCCGCGGTTCATCGGTCCGGGATGCAGCACGAGCAGGTCCTTCGGTGCCCGCGCGAGACGGTCTTCCGACAGTCCAAAGACCCGGAAGTACTCGCCGAGCGACGGTAGGTACCCCGCTTCCATTCGCTCGAGCTGCAGGCGCAGGACGTTGAGCACGTCCGACCACGCAATCGCGTCCTCGATGTGCGGCAGCACCGTGACGCCCATCCCCTCGATGCCCCGCGGCATGAGCGACTGCGGTCCGCACACCGCCACTTCGGCTCCCATCTTGGCAAGTCCCCAGATGTTGCTGCGCGCCACCCGGGAATGGAGTACGTCGCCCACGATGCACACCCGCTTGCCCTCGAGCGTACCCAGCTTGTCTCGAATGGTCAGCATGTCGAGCAGCGCCTGCGTCGGGTGCTCGTGCCGGCCGTCGCCGCCGTTGATGACGTTGGAGCGGATCCGCTCCGCCAGAAACCGTGGCGCACCCGACGAGGGGTGGCGGATGACCACCATGTCGATGTTCATCGCCTCGAGGTTCCGGGCGGTGTCGACGAGGTTCTCCCCCTTCTCGACCGACGACCCCTTCGACGCGATGTTGACCGTATCGGCCGACAACCGCTTCTCCGCAAACTCGAACGAGATGCGGGTGCGTGTCGACGCTTCGTAGAAGAGATTCACGATCGTCTTGCCGCGGAGCGTCGGCACCTTCTTGATGGTGCGCTTGCTCACCTCTTTGAACGGCTCAGCCGTATCGAGAATCAACCCAATCTGTTCTGCAGTCAGCTCCTCGAGACCGAGGAGGTCCTTTCCGAGCACCGCCGTCACGCCCCGCTCCCTTGTACGCGTTCGACCGCATCCCGCCCGTCACGTTCTTCCAGCAGCACGTCGATCCGGTCGCCCGGCGTCACGTCCACCCGGTGGCCCACGATGTCCGCCTGGATCGGCAACTCGCGGCCGCCGCGATCCACGAGCACCGCCAGCCCGATCCGCGCCGGCCGCCCGAAGTCGGCCAGCTCGGCCAGCGCCGCCCGGACGGTGCGTCCCGTGTAGAGCACATCGTCGACGATCACGACCCACTTCCCGGTCAGGTCGAAGGGGATGAACGTCTCCCCCACGATCGGGCGCGGCCCAACCGTCTGCAGGTCGTCACGATAGAGGGTGATGTCGACCGCGCCCCGCGGGATCTCGGCCCCGGCGTCGGCGCCGATACGCGTCGCGAGCCGCTCGGCGAGATCCACGCCGCGGCGCTGAATGCCGACGAGCACCAGATCGTCCGTGCCGCCGGCGAACTCACGAATCTCCCGGGCCATACGCTCGGCAATCCGTGCGATCTCGGGGGCGTCGAGCAGGGCTGTGCGGCTGGGATCGTTCATGTGTGGCCGGAAGTTAGAGGGACCCCAAATCACCGTCAATCGTCACCGGCGTGAGCGGTGCGCGGCCCGACAGCACCGCTGCGACGTTGTCAATGGCAAGCTGCGCCATGGCGCGCCGCGTGACGGTGGTGGCACTCCCAAGATGGGGCAGCGCCACGACGCGCGGGTGGCGGCGCAGCTCGCCGGGCACGCTCGGTTCCTCACGAAACACGTCGAGCCCGGCCCCGCCGAGATGGCCGGTGTCCAGGGCGGCCACGAGCGCCGCCTCGTCCACCACGTCGCCGCGCGCCGTATTGATGAGGAGTGCCCCGCGGCGCATCCGCGACAGCTGCTCTCGGCCGAGCATGCCGCGCGTCTCGTCGGAAGACGGTACGTGAAGCGTGACGACGTCCGCATCGGCCAGCAGCGCGTCCAGCGTACAGCGGTGGGCGCCCGTCGCCGCTTCGAACGCGGGCTTCGCCTCTCTGGAGACGTAAAGCACCCGCATACCGAACCCGAGCGCCCGTCGGGCCACCGCCTGGCCGATCCTGCCCGCCCCGACCACACCGATCGTCGCCCCATTCAGCTCCAGACCCAGCAGCTGCGTGGGGTGCCAGCCTTCCCACGCGCCACGCTGCACGAGGTCCATGCCCTCCCGCACGCGTCGCGCCACCGCCAGCAGCAGCGCCCACGTGAGATCGGCCGTCGACTCGGTGAGCACGCCGGGCGTGTTGGTCACGACCACCCCACGCCGCGCCGCAGCCGCCAGGTCGACGTTGTCGACGCCGACAGCGCAGTTCGCCACGATCGCGAGGTCCGGAAGGCCCTCGAATTCGTGGTCCCCGACCGCACGCGACAGCAGGGGAACCAGCGCGTCATAGGCTCCGGTCGGCGTCGGACTGGCGCCCGAGAGCCATTCGACCGCATGACCGGGCAACGGCCGGTCGGCCAGCAGCGAGCGGATTTCTTCGGCGATGACGACGGTAGCCATGCGTTCTCCCAGGAGCGGAATGCCGCCGGGTGGAAACTAGGCATGGGCGCGTCTATAATGCAGGGCCGTTGGAGAGGTGTCCGAGTGGTTGAAGGAGCCGGTCTCGAAAACCGGTGGGCTCGCAAGGGTCTCGTGGGTTCGAATCCCACCCTCTCCGTATACGACCTTCGTGCCTCCGACCCGGTACGCCGCCCCACGCGCGCGCAGCCGTTCGTCGCCCGTACCGGATTCCGCCCAGCGGAGTGCGCGGCCGCACGGCCCTCCCCCTCGACCGGATCCCACTCTATCATTCGCCCTCAATGAGTCTCATGCGAAGCGTGCTCCTCCGGGCCTCGCAGAACGCCTGGCTGGAGCGGCAGATGCGCCACCGCGCGTTCTCGAGACGCGCACTCCGTCGGTTCATGCCGGGCGAAGACGTCGAGGCGGCGCTTACGGCCTCGGCGGCATTCGCCGAGCGTGGCATCACCACGGTCCTCACACAACTGGGCGAAGATCTGCGGGACCCCGACGAAGCTCGAGCCGTGACCGCGCATTACCTCGAGGTCCTCGCGGCGATCCACGAGCGGCAGCTCCCCACACACCTGTCCGTCAAGCCGACGCAATTCGGGCTCGACATCGACCGCGTGCTGTGCCGAGACCAGCTGGCACGGCTTGCCGACGCGGCCGCGGCCCGAAACAACACCCTGTGGGTCGACATGGAGGCAACGCCACAGCTCGTGTCGACGCTCGAGCTCTTCCACGATCTCCGGCCGGACCATCCCAACCTCGCGCTGTGCGTTCAGTCCTACCTGCGACGCTGCGCGACCGACGTGGACGCGCTGCTCGAGAGCGGCGCCCAGATCAGGCTCGTGAAGGGTGCCTATGCCGAGCCGGCGGATCTCGCCTTCGAACGGAAGGCAGACGTCGACGCGTCGTACCTCACCATCGCGAAGCGGCTCGTCGACGACGCCGCCGCGGGCGGTCCGAAGCACGGGATCGCCACCCACGATCTTGGGATGATCGCCCAGATCGAGGCGCACGCGACGTCGGTCGGCGCGGCCACCGACGTCGTGGAGTATCAGATGCTCTACGGTATCCGTCGGGAGGCCCAGGACCGGCTCCGGCGGGACGGGGCTGCCGTGCGCGTGTTGATCAGCTACGGCGGCGCCTGGTTCAAGTGGTACATGCGGCGCCTGGCCGAGCGCCCGGCCAATCTCTGGTTCGTCGCCCGCAGCGTGTTCAGCTGACCTACGAACCGCCGAAGGTGAGTGCGAGCATCAGCTGGTCGGTCGACTCCACCTGCGCCGCGCCGGTGAGCGCCGCGCGGTCGAACCGGTAACTCAGCACCGCCCAGAGTTCCCACACCGGAAGCTTCACCAGCAGGCCACCCTCGATACCGCCGGCGCGCTGAAAACTCTGCGCGAGGTTCACGTCGCCGCTGAAACTGGTCCAGCCCTCGACATAGCTCCGGACGCCGGGACCGAACAGGCGGGCGTCGCCGCGTACGCGTCCCTCCCAGAACACCCACCGCTCCGTGCCGTTCTCGGTCACGTGCGCCCGCACGCGCGGCCCGGCCCGCACCGAGAGCCACCGCACCAGGCGCACGCCGACGGCGAGTTCTCCTTCGACGAGGTCTTCGCTCACGGTCGCGCTGCTGAGCGTCGACTGGAGATACCGCCCCGACAGCTCCACTCGCCACAGCCGGAGACGCACGAGGCCGCCGAACGCCGGCCCGCTCACGACGTCGGTCGTCGTCGCCCCCGCATCGATCCGCGTGTAGCGCACGGACCC
>JBDHIW010000075.1:0-10147 GCA_039587215.1 Gemmatimonadota bacterium
CGATCAGCCAACTCGATTCGCGCTGTTGAATCGGCGGCGGTGGCGTCCACACATAGCCACCCGGAGGCAGCTGTCCGATGGTCGCCCTGACCGCGTCCTCTACACGCGCCTTCGAAACGGGCCCGACTATGACGAGTTGCAGGCGTGATGCCACCATTTGCTCGTCCCAGTACCGCTCGAGGTCCTCATACGTCAATGCACTCAGCGAGCTATCGGTTCCCCATGGATCGACAGCGTACGGATGGCCCTGATAGAAGCCTTGCCGCGCGAGATAGCGCACACGGAGATCGGGCTGGGCAAACTCCCGGCGCGCACTCGCCATGAGGCTTGCCTTGGCCTGAGCAAACGACTCGTGTGAGAAGGACGGCCGCTCAAACCGGCGGGCCAACAGCTCCCAACTGGCATCGAAGTCTTCCGCGAGACCGACAAAGCCCGTAACAGTCCAGTCCGCCGTGGCTTCCAATAGATACCGACTGCCTGTTGGGGTCGCAGTGCGGTACTGCTCCCGCGCCGCTGACCGCATCAGGAGCACCTCGATGCCACCGGTGGAATCCGTGAGGAAGCGCGCTCCACCAAGCAGATACACACGAACCGCAACGACTCTAGACGCCGGGTTCACCCGATGGATCACCTTCACGTTCGACACCATATACTCGAGCGTCGCCGTGTCCTGCAGGATCACATGCGACCCGGGCCTCGATGGTGACCATGGGCCCAGCAAGGTCATCATCACGGCGGCTGCCATCACGGGTGTGCTGACTACCACTGGACTGCGCCTCATGGATTCCCTCTGAGCCAGTCTGCGATCCGCTCCATCGTCGTGCTCGGCCCGAGCACGCCGAGCACCTTGGGCTGGTTCACCAGGTATGTCGCTGCGAAGGCCCTGAGATCTTCGAGATTCTGCGCGTTGACGTGCTCATAGTAGCCGGCATAGTAGTCGACTCCCGCGCCGGCCCAATACGACGCCAGCGTCGGTGCCAGCGTCGCCGTTGCCTCGAGCGCAAGCACAGCGCCTACTTCACGTCGCTTCTTCGCGATGATCAGATCGCGTTTGGAAACACCGACGAGGTAGGCGATGCTATCGATCTGTGCTACCAGCGCTACGAGCGCGTTGTGCGCCTCCTCGAGTGAGGTCTTCCCGACGATAGTGATGGGGCCCACTTCCTGGCGCGTTGCGTAACTGCAACGCACAGCCTGAAACAACCCGCTCTCGACAAGCTGCTGCTGGAAATGAGACTGAGGGTTGTTGAGAATCTCGAAGAGCACGTGGGCCGCATATGACGCCGCGACATCATCCATCACTGCCGGCCCCTGCAGCTGAATGCGGATCGTCACATCCTGCATATTCCGCGCAACGATGGTGGCACGCGTGCCCGCGAGGGGAGTGAGCGCCTTGAACGTGGCCCCTTCGAACGGATCCGCCCCGCGCTCCCATCGCCCGAAATGTCTTCTTGCCCAACGACGCACCTGTTCAGGGTTCACGTCCCCCGTGACGATGAGCGCGGCGTTGTTCGGAACATAGTAGCGCTCGAAGCTCGCTCGGAGTCGATCTACATCTATCGCCGTCAATGACGCGCTATCGCCGCCGACGTCGCGTCGGTGCCACGCGTCACCCCAGAGTTCGCGGGCCATCGCCCGCGAGAGTTCTCCTTCCGGGTCAGACTGTCGACGCTCGAGTTCGTCGAGTACCACCGCTCGCTCTTCTTCGAGATCGATGTCCCGCAGGTCGGCACGCGTGAAGAGCCGCCCCAGCAGCCGGATTCCCTTCTCGGTGTTGGACGATGGGAGCATGAGATAGTAGTCGACCAACTCATGCGACGTCGAGCCGTTGTAGTAGGCATTTATCTGGGACGCGGCGGTGGCAAACGCGGCTGGCTCCTTGCCATACAAGCGGAACAGGAGGTGCTCGAAGAGGTGTGCGAGGCCCTCCTCCCCCACTTCCTGCACTGCCGCGCCTCCTCTGATCGCCACGAGAACCGTGGCCAACGGGGCCGCGTGGTTCTCAACGACGACGACCTGCAGTCCGTTGTCCAACTCGTACTGGAAGAAGTCGGATCCGACCTCGGGTTCCTGCGCGGGCGCTCCCTGCGAGACAAGCGTCACGATGATGCAGAGCAATCCTGCCCGGACGCCTCTCCGCCAGGATCCGCAGTGGGCAAACGTAGCGCCGGCCTTCCCAGTCAGACCACTACGATCCCGACGTGCCTGCCGCACTTCACAGCGAGCGACGAGGTTCACAGCACATTTTTCCCTGGTTTGAGACGACTTGCGACGCTGCAGCTCCTCTCGAAGGTGGCATGTCAGACCCCGCGGCTCGGCAGGAGAAGCGCCCGGATCACGGCCGCTCCACGGTCATGCCCAGGATGTGTCCCTCAATCCTCGATACGCTGCCGGAACTCTCCTAAAGCGCCCATGAAATCACCATGAATCGGGTCGGGAAATGTGATGAGGTGCTCGCGCGCGGCAGCAGCGCTGCTGTCTGCGCGCTGGGGGCTATTGCCTCTCCCGCCTACCTTGCACCTAATGCCCATCCGGCCCACACCGACAGGCCAACTCGTGCTCACACTCGCCGCAGCGCAGGGCTTTCGCCGGTCTTGCGGGGGTTTCGGGCGTCGGTGCCGTACCTTCGCGACACGCATGCGGCACTTTGCCGTGAGAAACGCACCCACCCTGCGCGGCATCATCCACTCATCCACTCCAGCGCGCGCCCGACGACGCTCCTTCCTTCCTCCCACACTATCGCTTCCCAGTCATCCGTATCGGGATGGAAAGCCCGAAGCAGGCACTCCTTGATGTCTCCCGCCTTCAGATGTGCGTTCCCCCCATAGTGATGCAGCCAATTCTCCGCCCTCAGCGCTTTGGCGACCTCTAGGATCGGCACAGTCCCGTACTCGAGACTCACCGCGGTGACTTCGCTGTTCGGTAGCATCTCCGGAAACGCCAGCTTGAGCGTGGCACCCAAGTGAATAGACACGGACCCGCCGCTCACGGTCGACCGCACCTGCTCGGCTCCCCACATCGCCACGGCACGTCCGTATGCCGGCGAGTCTTCAGGGGAATTCAGGATGATCTCCGCGCTCCCGTACTCGCCGAGTCCGGTATGGACATCGACAATCACTACGCGGTCCGCATGCGAGAGCCACCGCTCCGCGATCGCTCGTACCGTGGTGTTCGACCAGGTCGGAAACCTCCCACCGTAAAACAGTCCGTCCGGATGCGTGTACTGGGCTCCACTCACCGCCTTCGTCAGCCCGGTCTTCCCGTTGCGCGCCACGTACCACACGAACCGAGAGAACGCACCAACCTCCCGCCAGAACGCCATGGATGTCGGTGCAATCACATCGGCCAGGTGCTCGTAGCCGGGATTGACTGGCGGTGGAGTGGCGTGATCGAGAAAGTTGCGGTTGAGGTCGACGTTATCCTCGTTCACGCGTCGTCCGTGGGCCATCCCGTACGGGTTGATGCCGTGGATCATCACGAGTTGGACACCGTTTGGCAGGCGTCCCGCGATGCCCTCCTGCAGCAGTCCCGACTGCACGCCGGAGCCCGCGAATCCCTCGACGCCGTGCGTTCCGGAGCTGACCACGAGGATGGAGGTTGCGTCTCGAGGCCCAAACACGGCGACATCGGTGAAGAGCCTCTCACCGTCGGGGCCTTGATGTGGGTTCTCGAGACTCGTTACCGATCCGCCAGCTGCCTCGGCAGCCTCAAGGAATCGAGTCCTCGCGTCCGAGTAGGTCCTGGTGAAGTAATCGACTGACTGCATGACCGCCCCCGAGTTGCCTGGAACCGCGTTGGTGGCACACGGCACGCCCATCCGCCCGAGCGCGATGACGGCTGCGGTCGCAAGGAGGCCGATGCCCACTCCGGTGATACGCCACCTACGGGATGTATGGATCTTCCTGTGTGAGTTCACTTGAGTACTCTCCGCTCGTCGAGTGTCTGAGCCGAAGGCCCGGCCGCGCTTCCGCGCGACCGGGTTTCCTCATCGGACGCTGGATGTCTTGAATCGACCCTTCGCATGCCCGAGACCGGGGAGCCGGTCCCACTTGTGCCGGGGTTCGTCCTCGCCCTCTCCTTCCAGGAGCTTCTCCGATCCGTCACCCGGCGTCTCTCTCTCCCTGAAGACGAAGTACAATCCGCCCGCGACCACGATCGCGAACACCGCCGGCTGGAACCTCGCCAGCTCGCCTTCCATGACGACGTACAACAGACCGGTCCCCAGCGTCGACAGGTACAGCATGAAGGACAGCGCCATCTTGGTGCCCGAGACCTGCAGAGACGCTTCGAGCGACCCGATCGCCAGCAACGCCCCGACCACGAACTGCACCTTCCACTGGCTCGCCGTCGGCATCCACTCCGTCGGATCCGGCAGCTCGCCGACGACCGCGAAGGTGAGCACCGCCACCGGCAACAGGCCCGCCACCGCAAGCCTCCACTGGACCATCCTGCTCCCGTCGTACTCCGTGAAGAGCGTCCTCATCCTCGCCACGATCACGAGGAACGCCGTGACGATCACCGCCGGATACGCGACGTAGATGAACAGCTTCCTCATGACGTCGAATACTTCGAGTTTAGACATGATACCCTCCGTGTTGTTGGTCCGCGTGTGCCTCGTGAAAAAGCAGCTTGCGGGCCACGCACGGGGCGGCAAACAACACAGATGTATGTCGTTGGTAATGAATGGTTTACGGGGCACAGTCGACCGCGAGCGACGATCGACAGCACCTTTGTGTTTGACATTTCATGAACATTGCTATACATGAGATGTACAGCCATAGGGAGACTCGAGTGTTGCTGACCGGGCGTGAGCGTGAGTTCCTGCAGGCGATTTCGCGATTGGTGCAGAGCAATCCGTTCCTACCGGAGCGCATTGCCGCCGAACGAGACGCGCTGGGACGGGACTTCCGGGAGGTCGACCCGATCCGGAGTCTGTCGGTCGACGACCCGAGCCAGCCGGATCCGAACCGCGTCAGACTGAACGAGCGTCTCGAGGAGGTCGTGCCGAGCGTGCGGGAGCGCCTGGCATCGGGCGCCGACGCCTCGGACCATGACTTGGCGCTCTATCAGGACGCCGTGCTCCGGCTTCTCTACGGTCGGCATCTCGAGCACTTTCGCGTCGCCGTCGAATCGTCCGTCGCGAAGGGGCGTGGGCCGGGTCGCCTGCGATCGTATGCGAGCTTCGCCCGCGAGTGGGAGCATTTCTTCGAGATCCCGATGACCACGTGGCGTCCCGACCTCGCGGCGCCTCACGCGTTCGCCTGCCTCTTTCAGATCCAACGCGCGTTTCACCACATCTTCCAGTCGATCGTCGGGCACTCGGTGGTCGCCGCCCGCCTGCGCGGTGCGGTCTGGCAGTCGGTCTTCACGCACGACCTGCAGCGGTATCGCGACACGCTGTATGACCGGATGGGAGACGTCCCCACGTTGATCCTGGGTCCGTCCGGAACCGGGAAGGAGCTCGTGGCCCGTGCCATCGGCTTTTCGCGGTACATCCCGTTCGATGCAAACACCGCCACGTTCACGGAGGACTTCGTGGGGGGCTTCCACCCCCTGAATCTCTCGGCGATGCCGGGCACCCTCATCGAGTCCGAGCTGTTTGGACACAAGCGCGGGGCGTTCACGGGCGCGGTGGGGGATCGACGGGGGTGGCTGGAGGTGTGTGCGCCCGGCGGGACCGTCTTCTTGGACGAGATCGGTGAGCTGGAACCGGCGATTCAGGTCAAACTGTTGCGCGTGCTCCAGGCCCGGACCTTCCAGCCGCTGGGCGAGACGGCGGAGCGACCGTTTCGGGGCAAGATCGTCGCGGCCACCAACCGCGACCTTGCCGACGCGATGCAGCGAGGTGAATTCCGCGAGGACTTCTACTACCGCCTGTGCTCGGACGTCATCGTCACGCCCTCGCTGCACGAGCAGCTACGCGACGCACCGGACGTCCTCCGGGAGCTGCTGCAGTTCATCGTGACGCGCGTCACCGGTGAGGCAACCGAGTCGCTGGTCGACGAGGCCGAACACTGGATCGTCGAACACCTGGGATCCGACTACCCGTGGCCCGGCAATATCAGAGAGTTGGAGCAATGCGTACGCAGCGTGCTCATACGGAAGGCGTACCGGCCCGCGCCGGTACGACCGCAGTCCGACGAAGACAGGGTCTTCGGCGCGGCCCTCCGGGGGGAACTCACCGCCGAAGAGCTGTTGCGCCGCTATTGCACGCTGGTCTACGCGCGGACCGAGAACTACCAGGAGACGGCGCGACGCTTGGAACTCGACCGCCGGACCGTGAAGAGCAAGATCGACGAGGCGTTGCTCACCCAGCTGCGCGGCGCTGCGGCGAGCTGACCGCGGCGCTGGTCGATCAGCGGAACGGCCCGAACACCCCCTTCACCCCACGACCTCGACCCGCACCGCGGCCACCCACACGCCGCCGTGTTCGACGTAGAGGCCGCGGCTGTCGAGGAACCGGGCGTTCGCCACGGCCCCCGACTCCTGGGCCGCTTCGATGACCTCAGGGCTGAGGTCGGCGACGTCATTGCCGTCGTCCCACACGGGCGCACCGTTCACCCAGTTGGTCTGCGACAAGACCCCCGGGGCACACCGGCACCTACCCCATTGCCAAGCAATCCAATTCCGCCCAATTCCGCACAACCCATTACCGCAAAAGCACTTAGGGAACTCGCGGATGTTCGGCGGGAGTGCACCACCGGAGCCAGCGGCGCCAGACCATACGGAATTGCTATGTAGAACCTTGTGTATACGACTGTGAATGAACGCTTGAAGCGTTACGAAGGCGTCAGGGAAGGAGTGGGAGGGAACGGAAGGGGCCGGCTGCGCTCGATGCCGGAGGCGCTCCTGCACTCAGATAGAAGTCCAACCTCTGGCCTAGTCCACGCCAGATCGGACCTTCTCAACAGCCGCGAGGGCCAGCTCAACCAAGCCCTCATAGGGTCGATCAAAGGGGCCGGGTTCGGTGGGCGGAGGGGGAAAGCTACAATTCGTTCTAGGGCAGCTACCGCTCGCGGATCCCAAAACTCCCCCACCTGCCAGATCCCAACTTCTTCGAGGCCTAGACCCAACGGTAATCTGCTCGGGGGTCGGACGTCACCTGCTCGAGCAGCATCAACAGGTGACGCCGAATCTCCTCACTGTCGGGACTCACAACCCAGATTTCGCGGTTCCCCTCCGAGTCTCCGGTGAACACTGGCCCTATTTCGGCGAGAATCTGCGCTCGGAGGACGCCTCCGCGGCCGTGACCGTGACCATGCTCCTAAACGTCAGTTCCCGTAAACTCATGAGAGGACGATCGGACCGAGGGCGATGATCGCGCCCCGCTGAGGGTTCTCATAGGCGACGTCAGTCGTGTACAGAATCTCGATCTTCGCCGTCACATAGATGGTCGGGTTGTTCACACGGGACTCGTCGCATGGACCTTCGTCTCGTTGCTGCCTTCGTTGCCGACGTCACGCCGATCTCGCACAACCTTGGCAACATACGGTGAGATCATGGTCCGGATGAGCGCACTGTAGTTGAGCTGAAACGTGAGTTCCGAACCGACGGCCAATCGCTGGTTGCCGGTGTCTACGATCAGATGGTCGCTGCTGGCGCCGAGGATCGAGATGCCGGGAGATGGACGGAGACCCTCAGCGTCGATGTCCTGACGTCCCACCGCGAGGATCGCTTGCTTGATGGGACCGCGATCGGTAGGGCGCGGCGCCTCGCCGAACGCGCCCTGCGCGATCTCACCCCACGGTCGCGAGGGTTTGACCTTCGACTCGATCACCTCGGCGGTGAGCGTGATGGCGTCGGTGTACAACCCCTCGATCGGTTCGCGGTGGAGCGACTCGCGACCGAGCAGGATGGATTCACCCAAGCGTAGGTTGTTGATCCGCCCAATGTGATTGTCACCAAGCGCCCACCGGAGATTGCTGGAGTTGCCGCCGGAGACGATCTCCAGCTTCAGACCGAACGTAGCATCGATCCTGTCGGCCAACGTGCATAGCTCGGCCATGTTGGTGGCATTGGGTGCGATACCGCTCCGGCACGCGAGGTTGGTACCGATGCCGCGAAGGGCGATGCCGGGCAACCGCAGTGTCTCGCGCACGACGGTTTCGAGGTCGCCGGGCATGATCCCCTCCCGCAGGTCCCCGAGCTCGACCATGAGCACGATCCCATGCGTACACCCCGCGGCCTCGGCGGCGGAGGCGAGGGCGCGGATGACGTCGCGCTCGGTGTTGAAGCTCACGTCTGCGCACGCGACCACACGGTCCACCTGGCTGAGCATCGGTGAGCGCAGCAGCGTCATCGACGCGGCGACGTGGGCACGACGCATGGCCTCGATGTTCTCGATCCGCGAGTCGCCGAGCGCACGGATGCCCGCCCGCAGTAAGGTCGCGGCGATCTCGGGCGAACCGAGCGTGGCTTTCGTGACCCCGGTGACCACAATGCCACGGGCTCCCAAGCGCGCAACCAGCGTGCGAGCGTTGTGGCAGATTTTGTCGAGCGAGATCTCCAACCGCGGCGCGGTCATGCGGCGCTGACGGTTAGCTGCTCCTCGAGTTCCGGGAACGCACCTAGCACCATGTCCACCAAACGTTCGGGCGACCGGGTAAGCGCGTCCGTGACGGGGATGTCGAGCTCGTGCTCATAGCGCGCGATCGCCTCGGCGACCTCAGTCTCGGACATGGACTCGTGATTGATCGTGAGGCCAATGACCTTCGTCTTGGCGAACAGCTCGACGAGCGTGACCTCCGCGGCCGCGGTCGGCATCGGCATCTGCGGGAAGTCGCAACGATGGGGGCGTCCGGGAGCGTGCTGGAGCACCACCGCGTCGGGGCGACTGCCCCGGATGATGAGGCTCGAGGTCGAGAAAGCGGGGTGACTTAGCGCCCCTTGCCCTTCGATGATGATGACATCGGGGCGTTCGGTGGTGAAGGCCTCGAGGATGACGGCTTCCAATTCTCCCGGGCAGAACTGCGAGGGGACGGCGTCGAGCACGACCCCGTATCGTGCCCCTTGCATCAACCCGGTCTGCCCGGTGCCGACCAACACCGCATGCACACCGCGCTCATTGAGGGCGCGCGTGAGGACCGTGGCGGTCGTGCGCTTGCCAATCGCGCAGTCGGTCCCCAGGACGGCAATCCGGGGACAGGTGACCTCGGTGATGCGGTCGGTGAACATCCGAAGGTCCTTCTTGGCGCGGGGGCGTCGCACGTCGAGGATCCGCACGCCGCTGGCCGCGCTCGCTGCCGCGAACTCCGGATCGTCGTTCAAGAACTCGTGAAGGCCGTTGACGACGTTCATGCCGAGCGCGATAGCCTCGAGCACGACACCACGTTCGTGTGATGAGAGCATGCCGCTCACCGGCGCCACCCCGAAAATGAAGCAGTCCGGGACCCCGGGGGTGCGGACCAGTGCGTCAGCGAGGTCGCGAAACACGGGGATGGCCCGCATCTCCTCCCCGAGGACCGTGCCGGCATCGAGCCCAGCCTTCTCGCTGTCGATCACCCCGAGAATCTCGTACAGCTCCGAATGGCGCACGAGTCCGTTGGCCGTCTTCCCGTCGACGGCACCGAAGTTGGCTTCACAATAGACGATGGCGGTCGCCGCCGGGGCGCGACGCGATAGTGGCTGGACGTTCGGCGACGCTTCGGTCCTGGCGACACGCTCGTGCGGAGCACATGACGGGTCCAACCGAGTGGACAGCGGAATAGCGGGCATCGGGCCTCCGGCGGTTCGGCTCAGAGGAGGCGACGGAATCCCCGGGCCAATCGGCCGGGTATCAAAGAGGTCCCCGCTAAGTGTGTGGTGCGACGATCAAAGATACACCCAGAGGAGAGTGGAACACAGGTCGTGGCCCACGACGATGGGATAGTGTCTCGTTCCCGAACCGGCGAGCACGTGCCCAGCATTTGGCACACTATTGGCACACAGGCGCGAAGAACGAACGGCCGTTCAAGGAACGGCCGTCGTGTAACTGCGTGTGATGTAGTTGCTTAGTTAAGTCGGGACGGCGGGATTTGACGCGGAGCGACCGCGAGGCCGCGGGAGCGGCCGACCGGGAGCGAGCGCAGAGCCGGTCGGCACGATCACAAACACAAAGCGCGGGCAATGAGCCCGCGCTTGTGGTTTGTGAATCGGGACGGCGGGATTT
>JBDHIW010000076.1:0-10064 GCA_039587215.1 Gemmatimonadota bacterium
CTGAAGGCGTCCCGGCCGATGCGGTTGGTCAGATTGATCACGCCGACGGGTCGCGGGAGTCCGTCGGCGGCGGGATACACGATCGGCACGCTGAGATAGGCCGCCCCGAGATAGTGCTGACCGCTCTCCGTGGTACTACCGCCGTAGTCGTGCTCCCGCGGATCGAAGGCCACCATCTTGCCCTCGCGAAAGACGCGTGCGGCGATCGACGTCGAGTGATTCACCGGCACCGGGCTGAGCTTATAGACATCCCGGCCGACGCTCACGACGGGTCGCAGCACGTCGTGCTCGTCGTCGTACACGAGGATCGACGTCCGCTTCGCCCCGACCACCGCCCCGACCTCCTTCGCGATCACCTCGGCCGCAGTCTCCAACCGAACCGTCTGGCCCAGAACGTTGCTGATGGTGTAGAGGAGGTCGATCTCCTCGCAGCGGGACGCCAGCTGTTTGGCGAGCTCGAGCGTCTCGCCCTCCGAACTCAAGATTTGCGACAGCAGCGGTCCGACGGTGGCCGCCGTGACCTCCGGGTCGTCGACGCAGCCACCAATCTCGAACCAATAGCTCTCCGCACCGGGCACGGCCGTGATCCACCGCTCCTCCTCCGCGACGTCGACCCTCCCGTCCGGCTGCGTGCGGACCTCCGGCGGCTCCACGTCGTCGCTGCCGATGACCGCACGAAGCCGCCCCCGGCTCAAACGCCAGAGGTGGACCTCACACCCGGCCATCGACCCCATGGACCGCAGGATCATGGCGAGGCGATCTAGTGGTGGCGCATGATCATGCAGATGGCATTTCCCCGTTCGTTGTGGCTCACTTCGTCGGCCAACTGCCGGATCAGGAACAATCCCCGCCCGTCCGTCTCCATCAGCCGGTCCGCGGTCGTGGGATCGGGCACCACGCTCGGATCGAACCCCCCACCCTCGTCGGTGACGTCCATCGTCACGCCCACGCCGCTGACGCGAACGCGGACGTCCACCCGCTTCGACGGATCCAGCTCGTTGCCGTAGACGATGGCGTTGGCGAGCGCCTCACACAGCGCGACCCGCAGGCGGACGCGTGCCGCGCGCGGCGACACGCCCGACGCCACACAATGCCGCGCGACGAGATCGACCGCCTCTTCGACGACGTCCAGTGCCGTCGGGACGCGGAGGGAGAGCTCGACGTGGCGCGTGGCCACGTCCGCGACCTCGCGCCGGCGCAGCGTGAGCCGCAGCGGCGCGACGGGTCCGTCAGAAGGCAGTGACCGCGTCCTCGATCGAGTCGCGAATCTGGAACAGCGTATCGAGCTTGGTCAGCTCGAACAGAGTGCGGAGATCCTCGTTCAGCCCGGCCAGGACCAGGTCGCCTCCGGCTTCCCGCACCTTCTTGGCCAGCGACACGAGGACGCCCAGGCCCGACGAGTCGATGTAGCCTGTATTCCCGAAGTCCACGATGAAACGCGTGTCACCGGCATCCAGGGCATCCATCACCTTGCTCTTGAGCTCATGCCGGTTGCCGACGATCAGCTGCCCGTCGACCCCCAACACGACTATGCCGCTGGACTCGTCTTTGCGAACCGTAAAGCTCATTCCGACTCCTCCGGGGTGTGTGAGGCCTGCAGGAGAGTCACGGCCGCGACGTCCACGACGTCGTCTACCGTCGCTCCCCTCGAGAGATCGCCGATCGGGCGGGCCAGCCCCTGCAAGATGGGCCCCGTGGCCGCTGCGCCCGACAGACGTTGAACGAGTTTGTATGCAATGTTCCCGCTGTCAAGGTCGGGGAACACCAACACGTTGGCCCTCCCGCCGACCGCACCGCCGGGCGCCTTCCGGGCCGCAACGTCCGGCACCAGCGCCGCGTCACCCTGCAGCTCGCCGTCCGCGGCGATGCCCGGGGCCATGTCCCGGAACCGGTCGAGCGCCTCACGGACCCGGTCGACCCTGGGACCGTCGGCGCTGCCCTTCGTGCTGAAGGACAGGAACGCCACGCGCGGCTCGTCGCCGACGACCCGCCGTCGATCCTGACACGCCGTCCACGCGATCTCCGCGAGCTGCGCAGGGTTCGGATCGGGCACGACCCCGCCGTCGGTGAACGTCAGGGTGGCGTCGCGGTCCGCCCCGAGCGGCGAGACCGGCCAGCTCATGTAGAAGGCGCTGCTCACGGTGGTGACGCCGCGCGCCGGCCCGACCGCGGCGAGCGCCGCCCGGATGACCTCGGCCGTCGGCAGCACCGCGCCGCCGACGGCCGCCGTCCGCTCTCCGAGCGCGACTAGGCCCGCCGCGTACACCATCGGCCGACCCGCCTGTGTCTGTGCCGCCTCGTCGGTGGACAGGCGGTCGGGGCGGCGCGCACGAAGCAGCGCCGCCACACGGTCCCGCGCCTCCCCAGCCGGAACCTCGTGATCCAGCACCTCGACGTCCGCCATGCCCAGGCGACCGATGACCTCGGCCGCCGCACGCACGCGGGGATCCCAGCCTTCGACCAGCACCACCCGCCCACCGGCCTCCGTGGCCCGCGCGCGCACGTCCTCGCGGAACGTCACGCGGCAAACTTCTCGCGGAGCGCCGCCTCGACGGCGGGGTGCACCACGTGCGAGACGTCGCCACCCAGCCGCGCCACCTCGCGCACCAGGCTGGAACTCAGATAGGTGAGATGGACGGCCGGCACGAGGAACACGGTCTCCAGTTCGGGGGACAGCTCCCGGTTCATGAGCGCCATCTGCGACTCGTAGTCGAAGTCGCTGACGGCCCGCATCCCACGGATGATGATGTTGGCGCCGTTGGTCTTGGCGAACTCGGCGAGCAGCCCCGTGAAGGGGCGGACCCGGACGCCGCTCGCGCCCTCCAGCACGGTCGACAGCAACGCGACCCGTTCGTCGAGCGTAAACAGGGGCTGCTTCGTGGAGTTATCCGCCACCGCCACGACGACCTCGTCGGCGAACGTCAGACTCCGCCGGATGAGATCCTCATGGCCGCGCGTGACCGGGTCGAACGAACCGGGGTAGATCGCGATGCGTGTCATGGTCGGTAGCAGAACGTTATGGCGGCGTCCCCGTAGGTCCGGGTTTCATCGCCGGTGACGGCGTCGCGTACGGCATGCTCGACGCCAAGGATCTTCGCAAACGGATCGGCACGAAACCGATCGACCAGCCGCGCGGCGGCCTCGCCGCCGTACGGCGGGTCCGCGAACACGACATCGTACGGGCAGCCCTCCAGCCGCTCGGCGAAGGCCAGGCCGTCTCCAGGTACGATACGCACCCGGTCGGTCACCCGCAGCGCCGCCACATTGGCCCGAAGCGCCGTGAGCGCCGTTCGGCTTCGCTCCACGAAGTGCGCGCGGTGCGCTCCCCGCGACAGTGCCTCCAGCCCTAGGGCGCCGGATCCCGCAAAGAGGTCGAGGACGCTGGCGCCGGGCAACGCAGGCCCCACGATGCTGAACCACGCCTCGCGCACCCGCTCCCCCGTCGGGCGGGTGCCCGAGCCCGACGGTGCCTTGAGCCGCCGTCCACCGAACTCGCCGGCGATGATGCGCACGCTCAGCCGGACGCGGTGCGGATCTGCATGACGCGGCCCTGAAGTGACACCTGTCCCCGCCACTCGTTGGTCTCCAGCTTCAGCGCGACGTCGACGGGCATGCGCCACCAGTCCTCGGGCACGCGATCGGCCCACCCGAAGGCAATCGCCCCCAGCGATCCGCTGTCGTCCTGTATGGCGAATCGGAGGTGGTTCGTGCCGGCCACCGCGACCCGGCTCGCCGTCACCCCGCGCACGCCGAGTACCGGCGCGGGGTTCCCCGCCCCGCACGGTTCCATGTATCGGAGTAGGCGCTCGAGCTCCCCGTTCAGGGCACCGAGCGGCAGCACCACATCCACACGCTGTCGGGGGACGACGTCGTCCGGCGACAGCCGATCCGCCGCGACCGCAGCGAACGCCTCCCGGAAGCCGTCCAGTCGATCCCGCCGCAGGCTGAGCCCCGCGGCCATGCGGTGCCCGCCGAACCGCTCCAGGTGCTCTGCGCACGCCTGCAACCCGCCGTGCAGGTCGAACGCGGAGATGCTGCGGCCTGACCCCTTCCCCTCGTCACCCTCCAGCGCGATCAGCACGGTCGGGCGCCCGTAGCGTTTGACGACACGGGAGGCGACGAGGCCGATCACGCCCGGGTGCCACGACTCGCTGGCAAGCACGATCCCATAGGTGCGGTCGAGATCCACGTCGCGCTGCACGTGCTCCAGCGCCTGATCGAGAATCTCCGCATCCATCGCCTGACGCCGCTGGTTGATCCCGTCGAGTTGGCGCGCGAGGCGCTCCCCCTCCTCGGGATCGTCGGTGAGGAGAAGCCGGACACCGTCCATGGCCTCCGCGATGCGCCCCGTCGCGTTCAGTCGCGGGGCCAGAATGAAGCCGACCTGGCCCGCCCGGATCGCGCTCGATGACCCGAGGCCGGTCACGTCGAGGAGGGCGCGCAGGCCCGGCCACCGGGTACGGGCCAGGAGCTTGAGCCCGTGGCGCGTCAGGATACGGTTCTCACCCACGAGCGGCACGACGTCGGCCACTGTGGCCAGCGCGACGAGATCCAGGAAATGCAGCGGCAACGCGTCGGGCAGGCCGCTCGCCGCGGCGACAGCCTGCGCCAGCTTGAAAGCCACCCCGGTCCCGCACAGGCCCTTGTCCGGGTACGTGCAGCCCGGCTGGTGCGGATTGACGAGCGCATCCGCCGGCGCCACCGTGGCGGCGATGTGGTGATCGGTCACGATCACCCGACGGCCGTCCTCGCGCGCCCGGGTTACCGTGTCGACCGCCGTCGTGCCGCAGTCACATGTGACGATGAGACGTGCGTCGATCGCTTGGGCACGCGCGAGCCCGGCCGGCCCGAAGTCGTACCCGTCGCGGACGCGATGGGGCACGAAGGCCTCCACGTCGGCTCCGGCCTCCCGCAACACGCGGGTGAGCAGCGTGGAACTGCATTGCCCGTCGACGTCGTAGTCACCGTGGACGAGAATCCGGTCGCCGCGTCGGATCGCCTCGGTGACGATGTCAACCGCGGCTTCCATGTCCTTGAGCTGCAGGGGGTCGTGCAGCGCCGCGAGGCCGGGGCGGAGATACCCCTTCGCCCGCTCCGGCGTGTCGAAGCCGCGCTGCGCCAACAACGTCGCCAGGGACTCGGGGATCCCGAGCGTGTCGGCGACCAGGCGAACCGCTGCCGCGTCGGGAGCGTCCCGCAGCTCCCACCGCGCCTGAAGCACCGGCGTCAGGCGTCCGGCTCGGCGTACACCATCACGCCGCAGGCCTCGCACGCCTCGATGCTCGTCCCAGCGCGGATCTTCTGCTGGCGGTGGAGTGGAACCGTGGTGAAGCAGTGGCCGCACGCGCCGTTCTGCAGCGGATAGAGTGCGAGCGGCGCCCGACCGCGCAGAATGCGCTCGAAACGCTCCCGCAACGGCGCCGCCACCTGACCCGCGGCTTCGTCGCGCACCTTCTCCACACCGGCGAGCTGGTCGCGGAGCTCGCCCTGCTGCCCGGCGATCTCCTCACGGCGCGGCGCCTGCTCGTCCCGCACCTCCTGCACCCGGACCTCGGCCTCGGCCGCCAGACGCTCGAGTTCCTGCACCTTGTCGGCGGACCGAATCCACTCCGCCTCCTCACGTGCGAGCACCGAGCGGGCAAGGTCGAGCTCTGCCATGAGGGTCGACGCCTCTTTCGCGCCCTTGACCCATTCGAGCCGCTGCCGGCGACGCTCCTGCATGATCCGGTAGCCCTCGATCTTGCCCTCGAGCTCCTGACGCCGTTCGTCGGCCTCCGCCACACCGGCCCGCCGCGCGGCCAGATCCGTCTCTGCTTCGGCAAGCGCCGTGTCGAGATCGGCGAGCTCGGGTTCCAGCGAGCGGAGTTCGGCCTCGACGTCCATGACCGCCTTATGCTTGGACTGCAGGTTCAACAACGATGCAAGTTCCGACTGCATGTACCCTCCTTCAGGACTGTTACGAGCTGCGCGCGCGGCGTGAAATGACGTGCCAGCGCGCGGGATTCAGCTGCCGAATCTTCCGTGCGAGCTGATCCTTCTCCTTGGTCAATGCGACTTTCTGCTCTTCGGTTGCGACCGGGATCTCTCGATCGATCGACAGGAGCCGCGCCTCGAGCACGCGGCTCTCGATCTTCCGTAACTCGCCATCGACGACCGCGTCGACGTTGGGCGGACTGCCCGGTGCCTCGAGCGCCCGGGCGAGCACGGTGCGGGCTTCGCCTTCGAGCTGCGGCAACAGTTCGCTGGCCGCGCCGTCGTCCCCGAGCGCCAAGAGCGCCTCGAGCACGGTGCGTTCGGCCGAGGCCGGAAGCTCGACCCCCGCGAGCTGCTCGGCGACGCGCTCCCGCCACTCCGGCGCGTGCACCAGCACCCCCACGAGCGCGCGCTCGGGACGACTCTCGGCCGACGAGACGTTTGCCTCCGGTGCCCGGCCCGTGACCGCGGGCGCACGCCCCCCCGACGGACGACGCCGGTCGCGTCCCGCGAGTTCCTGCTCGACCGAGTGCCGCGGGATCCCGAGGGCGTCCGCGGTCCGCGTGATGTACAACTCGCGGGTGACACCGTCGGCCGCCGCCCGCAGGGTCGGCAGGAGCCGGTCCAGGGCACGACGCCGTCCCGAGAGATCGGCCATCCACCCCTTGAGCTCGAGCAGCTGGATCTTCCGCTCCAGCACGTCGACGGCATCATCGAGCAGCGCGTCGACCGCCGCCTTGCCTCCGGTCCGTGCGATGTCGTCGGGATCCTGGCCCGCCGGCGGGGTCGCCACGAGCACACGCATCCCCGCCCCGAGCAGCACGTCGGCCGCGCGGAAGGTCGCCTTGAGCCCGGCACGGTCGCTGTCGTACAGCACCACGGCCGTCTCCGCGTAACGGCGCGCCAGTCCCGCCTGCTCTGACGTGAGCGCGGTACCGAGCGGTGCGACGACTTCCTCGACGCCGACCTCACTCAGCCGCATGGCGTCGAAGTACCCCTCGACCACGACGACGCGTTCGGCTTTCCGGACGGCGTGCTTGGCCTGATGCAGGTTGTAGAGCAGCCCACCTTTATGGAAAATCGGCGTGTCCGACGAGTTGAGATACTTGGGCTCTCCCTCACCCAGCAATCGACCGCCGAAGGCCACCACGCGCCCGCGCAGATCGTGAATCGGGAACAGGAGGCGTCCCCAGAAGCGCGGCCGAAGCGATCCGTCGTCCCGATGGAGCGCCAGCCCCGCCTCCACCAGCACCTCGGGCTTCACCCCGAGCGACTCCATGAAGTCGAGAAAGTCCTTGCCCTTGGGAGCGAAGCCGATGCCCCAGGGCGCGGCCGCTTCCAGCGAGAATCCGCGCTTCTCGAGATACGCGCGCGCGGGTGCGGCGTCGGACGCATCGGCGAGACGTCTGGCGTACCACTCGCCCGCCGCCGAGGCCGCGGTGTAGAGGGGCTCGCGAGGGTCGGGACCGCCCGTCTGACGCTCGGGGATCGTGATCCCATACCTGCCCGCGATCTCGCGGACCGCACTCGGATAGTCGAGGCCGCTCCGCTTCATCAGGAACGTGAATACGTCGCCCGCCTCGTGGCAGACGAAGCAGTAGAACATCTGCTTCTTCGGGATGACCGCGAAGTTGCGGTGCGTCCCTCCGTGAAACGGACACGGGCCGCGGTAGTCGCTGCCACTGCGCTTGAGCTCGACCTGCTCACCGACGATCTCGACGATGTCGGCGACGTCCCGCACCTGCTCGATGACTTCGTCGGGAATCGGCATCAGCGCGCGAACTCCACCATCGTGACCCCGGTCCCGCCCTGCTGGGCCGCGGCGAACGCGAATGACGCGACCCGGCGGTCGCGCTCGAGCATCGACTGCACGGCGACGCGCAACGCTCCCGTGCCTTTCCCATGAATCACCCGCAGCGCGGGCAGTTCGTCCATCACCGCGTCGTCGAGCGCCGCGAGCAACGCGGCCTCCGCCTCGTCGACCCGCATGCCCCGCAGATCGATCTCGATGGCGGCCGTCCGGGTCGCCACACCATCCGCGGTGGGCCCCGACCGTGCGGGCGGGGATGTCCGCTCCGGCTGCAGCTCCGCGGCCGCGCTCGCCCGTCCCGACACACGCCACCCCTTCTTCCTCGCTTCCTCCTCCAGCCGCCGCAGCGCGTCGGCCTCCGCGCGAACCCCGTCCTCCACCAGACGCCGCGCCTCACGCGCCGTGGCCTCGGTCACGGCCGCGCGTGCGACCCCCAGCGCCTCTTCCACCCGCTTACGGGACTCCAGCAGGAACTTCCGCGCCTGTTCCCGCCCGGAGCGCTCGAGCTCCCGCTCGGCCTCACCGACCGCCGCTTCACGGGTCTCCACCGCTTCCCGCGCCTCTGCGAGCTTGAGCGCCTCCGCGTCCTGCCGCAGCCGCTCGGACGCCGTGGCGTCCTCGCGCCGGAGGAGATCCGCCTCCCGCCGCTCCAGGTCCGCCAGCGCCGCCTCGAAGCTGCGCACCGCCTCGGGGAGGAGGCGCTCGGCCTCCGCCACCACATCCGGGTCGAGGCCCAGTCGCCGCGCGATCGCGATGCCGTAGCTGCGTCCCGGCGTTCCAACGACGAGACGGAACGTGGGGGAGAGCGTCTCGGTATCGAACGCCAGACTCGCGTTGACCATCCCATCGGTCGACGACGCGAGTTCCTTGAGCTGATTGAGGTGCGTCGTCGCGACCGTCATGCCGACGTGTGCATTGAGGTGCGTGAGCACGGCCCCCGCGATCGCCGCCCCCTCCATCGGATCCGTGCCGCTGCCGATCTCGTCGAGCAGCACGAGTGCGTCCGCATCGGCCTCCGCCACGATCCGCTGGATGGCCGCGAGGTGCGCACTGAACGTGGACAGGCTCGCTTCGATCGACTGGTGATCGCCGATGTCGGTGTGGATGCGGCGAACGATGGGCAAACGCGACCCGGCACCGACGAGCGGCGCGAGGCCCGACTGCGTCATCGCATGCAGCAGCCCCACCGCCTTGAGCAGCACCGTCTTGCCCCCCGCGTTGGGCCCGCTCACCATCAGCGTGCGTCGGCCCTCCGTCAGGTCGACGTCGAACGGCACCGCGAGTGACGCACCACCGACCAGCGGATGCCGCGCATTGCGCGCAACGAGCCCGTCCGACGGTTCACCGATGTGCGGCGCCGCCGTCCCGTGCTCCGCGGCATAGCGCGCGCGAGCGTAGAGGTCGTCGAACCGCACCGACATCGCCCAGCCGTCGGCCAGGGCGGCCGACTCGTCCACCACGCGGCGCGTGAGTTCGCGCAGCAGCTGCAGCACGGCACGTCGCTCCGCCTCGATGGCCGCTCGCCACTCGTTGCCCGCGTCGACCGCGTCCGACGGCTCCAAGAACACCGTTGCGCCGCTCGTCGACTCGCCGTGTACGAGCCCCGTAATGCGCCCGCGCGCCTCGCGCCGCACCGGGACGACCATGCGGCCATCCCGGACCGTGACGCTACCGTCCTGGACGCGAAACTCGTGCGGCAGGTCGCGCGCGAACGTCTCGAGTCGCCGGACGAGCCGCGCCCGAAGATCGCGCATGGTCCGCCGCGCCTTGGCGACGGCAGGCGAGGCGTCGTCGGTGACCTCGCCGTCGGGACCGATCGCGCGCACGAGCGCCCGCTCGAGATCGACCGAGGGCACGTCGACGCGCCACGCGGCAACCGCGGGCGCGTGGTCCCCGAGCCGTCCGAGGGTGTCGGCGTTGGCCCGCATGCCCGCGATGGCCTGCCCGACCAGCGCGAGTACCTCCGGGTCCAGCACGACGCCCTCGGTCTCGAGCATGTCCAGCGTGCCCGCGAGGTCGGGAACGGCCTGCGGTCCCGCGTTCGCCAGGTGCTCGAGCGCGCTGCGGTACTCGTCGATCTCGGCCAGTTCGCGGCGGACCGTCGCCACGTCCGTCCCGGGGCGGCGCGCCCGCACGGCCATCGCGCCGGCCGCGGACACGGCCCGGTCCGCGACCTCATCGAGGACTTTGAAGAACTCGAGATCCTCCAGCGTCGCGATGTCCGCGACCGGAGGCAATGAGGAAGGGGTGCCGGCGACCGCAGTCACCTGCACCCCTTTCG
>JBDHIW010000003.1:0-41797 GCA_039587215.1 Gemmatimonadota bacterium
GGCGAAGCGCCGGATGCCCCTGGTGTCGCCATGGGCGAGCGATCCGTCACTCACCGCATCATACGTTCCGTGGATGTATCGCGCGGTACCGAGCGACCGCGCGCAGGCGCACGCGCTCTGGAGCGTCATTCCTAAGGACGGCGGACCCGTGAGCGTCCTCGCGGCGGACGACTACGATGCCCAGACGGCGGCTCGCACGTTCGTGGCCGAGGGAATTGCCGCCGGGCGAGCGGCGACCGTCGTGCCTGCGGTGTCCCGTGACGCGGCGACGGCACACAGTGCGGGAGGACAGTGGTCGGCACCGGTGGCGCTCTTTGGGTCACCCGAGTGGGCGGCGCGGCGCGTCCGCGATCTGCGCGATCGCGGTGTCACTGGACACGCCGTTGGCTGGCTCCGCATGGCGAACGAACGGTTTATCGACGCTGCGGGTGCGGCGGCCGAAGGCGTGACTGTCGTCGCCCCCGCGCACTGGCATACGGCGGCAGGCAGTGACTTCGATGTCGCGTTTGCGGCACGCTTCGGCCGTCGGCCGTCACCGCTCGCGGCGTATGCGTACGATGCTGCGAACGCGCTGCTTCAGGCGATCGACGACGGTGAAGTCGACCCGGACGCTCTCCGCGATCGACTCCAGCGTGCCGTCACGCATGGCGTGACCGGTCCGATGGCATTCGACGAGCACGGCAACCGCGAGGGGCCCGTGCGTTTGGCCGTGGTCCGGCGTGGTGCGTTCGCTCCGCTAGAGCGCTGACGCACGCCTCGCGGGCGGGCTACGGTCCCTGGCGGCTTCCGGCGCGGAGGTGCTCGGAAATGGTGCCCGCCAGCGCACGTCCCCAGGTCTCGTAGCTCTCGGCGGACGGATGGTACCCGTCGGGGGCGAACCGTCGGTCTTCCCGCGCAATCACGGTCGGTACGTGCAGGCACCGTGGGCGTCGATGCGCGACGGCCTCAGCGATCTCGTCGAAGCGGCGCGCACGCTGTCCGAGCACCGAACGGAGCGGCCACGGGAGGGCCGGGAAGCGGTACAGCGGCGGAATACCGGCCATCACGATTGTGGCCCCGGTGTAGCGCGTCTCCAGCGCTCGCAGCAGACATTCGAGGTCGAGTCGCCATTGGCGTGAGCGCCGGAGTCCGGTCACGTCGTTGACCCCGGCCGAGACAAGCACGATATCGGCGTGCCCCTGCGGAAGATGGGGGACGAGCTGCTCGAGGATGCCCCGTGCACGAATGCCGCTCCGGCCGTCCGCCGACCACACGACCCGTCGTTTGAGGTCCGACGCGAGTGCGGCAGCCACCTGGCCGACGATCGCGTCTTCGATGGCCGCAACGCCGACACCGGCGATGATCGAGTCTCCCACACCAACGACGCGGTACGGCTCGCCGGCCCCGACCGTTCCGCCCGCGGGTCCCCCGCCCGGCGGCAGGCGCAGCGCGCGGCGGCGCGCCCACGCGGCCTGGGGTGCAAGCGCGGGGAGTGCCAGCCAGAATGCGAGCGACGCCAGCCGCTCGCCGACGGTCGTCGAGAGACTCAGGGGTCGCGGACGCGCGTGCGGACGATCGAGTCGAGTTGCGGGAAGTGGCGCTCCAGATACGCGTTGCCGTCGACCGCAATCGAGTCCTGCCGCGGCTGCTGTGCGTAGCCGCCGTACAGGGCGTCGATGGCCTCCATCCCCGCGCGAATGCGCCCGATCGGGGGGTAGCCGACGATCCCGCCCACAGCGAGCGTATCGAGACGCGGGTTGTCTGCGAGGTTGACGAACAACGTGTACGAGCGCGTACGCGGCCCTGATCGTGCGAACGACATGATGCCGCGCGCGTTGGACTCCACGACCGGCTCGTCGTCGATCGGATGCCGGCGCCAGACCGAGTCCAGCGCCGGAACGCCGCTGAAGCCGAACTGCGCGACGAAACCTTCGGCGATGCGGTAGAAGCGCGCTCCCGCGTAGAAATTGTGCTTCATGAGGTAGTACGCGCGGTCCACGGCGAGCGGCGACCACTCGCGGTACATCACGACTTCGACGCTTCCCGCGCTGGTCGTGATGTCCACGACAAACGAGTCGGGCGCGATCGTGTTGCGCTGGATCGACGTGGGACGCCACAGTGCCGCCGGCGCTCCACACGCGGCCAGCAGCATGGCCGCCCCCACCAGCGCCGGCACCGTCGCCGTCCGTCCCGCATGCCACGTCATCGTCATCGCCGTCCCCTCCGTGATTCGATGTTGCCGGTCACCCCCGCTCTCCATCCTACACGAGCCGTGCGCCGCGCGGCACTGCGGCGTCCGGGGTGCAGAGCACCACCCGTCCCTCCTCGTCCCGGAATCCCGTCACGAGACATTCCGACATGATCGGTCCGATCTGCTTGGGCGGGAAGTTGGTGACGGCAACGACCTGGCGCCCGACGAGGTCGTCGGGTCGGTACAGCTCGGTGATCTGTGCGCTGGACTTGAGAACGCCGACGTCGGGTCCGAAGTCGACGTGAAGCACATACGCGGGGTGCCGCGCCTCACGAAAAGGCTCGGCCTGCGTCACGGTGCCCACACGCAGTTCGAGGCGGGTGAACTCGTCCCAGGAGATGGTCGTCACGGTCAGCTCGTTGCGGTTGGGAGGTCTCGATGGTAGCCCGGAGCGCGGATGAGGGAAAGCCGGGCGGAGCAGCCATCGAGCTCCGCCCGGCCGTTGGACGCCGATCCCGCGCTACAGCCAATGGTCGACGACGCGACGCAGCGACTCGCTACGCTGACCAGCGACCGCTGACGCCCCTGGGCTCGGACAGCCCCGTCTACGCGGAATCGAGGCGCCGGAGTCCACCGTGGTCCGGCGGGTGGCACCGTCCCTCGATCAGATTCTGCAGCGACAGGAAGAGCGGGGCGGGGAGGTCGTTTCGAGGAAACCACGCTACCTGCGTGAGCTCGCGCGGCGCACCCACCGTCGGATCTCCGTCGAGGTAGTCCGCTTCCATCCAGACCGTGATGTAGTGCAGCCCGCTCGAGGCGAAGATGTCGTTGGTGACGGCTCGAAAGCTGAGCGGTCCAGCGCGAACCCCGGTTTCCTCCGCCGTCTCCCGTCGAGCACAGTCCTCGATGGACTCCCCCGGGTCGAGGTGACCGCCGGGCGTGGACCACGTCTCGGAACCGTGCGAGCCGGTGCGTTTGATCAGAAGCACCTCGTCGCCCCGCCGAACGATGAGCGCCACACCGACGCGCGGCGTCCTCAGCTCGGGCATCGTGTCGGCGACGTCCCGGCGATCGTCATCACCGTAGCGCCGGCCACCGTCGACCCGGTCTGACGACGGGCCGGCCACGCGTCACTCACAGGGGAACTCGGCGAGTCATGAGGGTACCCCGTCGAAGAAGTCGACGGCGCCGGATTCGAGGGAGTACTCCGCGCCGACGATCGTCAGGCGGCCGTCGCCCGCCAGTGCGTCGATCGCTGCCGAGGCGTGCCGCAGCTGCTCCGCCGATGCCCGCACGTTTGCCCGAACCGCAGCCGCGAGCAACGCATCATCCTCGACATCGGAGGCGAGTAGCGGCTCGACCGACGGACGGATGCGCTCGACGATCGCGGTCACGTGCGGTGAATGATCACCCGGCTCACGCAGTTGCTGAAGGGTGGCGCGAACGGCTCCGCACCCCGTGTGCCCCAGGACGACCACCAACTCCGTGCCGAAGTGCTCTGCCGCGAACTCGACGCTGCCGATCTGCGACGGCGCAACGATGTTGCCGGCCACGCGAATGACGAACAGGTCGCCCAGACCCTGGTCGAACACGATCTCCGCTGGAACGCGCGAGTCCGAGCACCCCAGCACGACGGCGAAGGGCCGCTGCCCGCCGGTGAGCTCGCGCCGTCGCTGCGGGTGGTCGGCAGGGCGTGCGGCGCCGTCGCCCGTGACGAACCGTGCATTGCCGTCGCGGAGTCGCTGCAGGGCCTCGGGCGCGGGAACGTTCATGTCGAGCACTCCTCGGTGCAGGGGTGTCTGTCGGGGTTCACGACCGTGGAACCCTCGGCGACATGTGCAGCGCCAGCATGCGCCAACCACCGTCGCGTTTCACGTAGACGGACGTGTACCGCAAGTGGGACGATCGTTCGTCGGCATCGGGAGGGTGAAACGTCATGAACGTCGTTCCGAAAACGACCGCGATGTTCCCCTCGACGGCGACGGAGCGCTCCGTAATCGTCTGTTCGGTCATGTGGAGTCCGAGGACCGACCGGATGAGCGCGTCCTTGTCGGACGTCGTTCCGTCGCTGGCATTATAGGTAAACCGATCGTCGATCAGGCGTCGCAGGGCTGCCTCGTCCCGCGCGAGCTCCGCAGCGACGTAGGCGTCCTCAGCGGCAAGCACCTGCCGCTCGCTGTCCGCAACGGCCCCGTCTCCCGCCGGCGTGCACGCCAGGACCGCACAAGCAGCCGCGAGCCGGGACAGGCTCATGATCCGGTCGGTCGTGCTGCGCGTCATCGAGGAATCTCCGTCAATTGGTCGCCGACAAACCTAGCGTAGATGGCCAACGCGCGGACGGCGCACCCGCGTCGTCATGAGGAGAACGCCCGACGGAGGAGCGCAAAGCCTGCGCCGCCCAGGAAGCCCACGCCCGCGAAGATGACGGGCATGCCCACAATCGCCATAAACGCGAGCGCGGTACCGAGATTGAGGCCGGTCGTGACGAGATCGATCACGAAACCTCCGCCTGCGTAGAGTACGCCGGTCGCCAGTCCAAGGTACGCCATCCAGCGAGCGGAGGAGCGCGCCGTCTGCCACACGGACGTCATCTTCCCCTCTCGCGCGCCGTCATTCGCCGACCCCAGACGTCTCCCGTACGGCGTCCCGATACGGGGACGGCGTGGCGCGCGTGATCCCGGCGGCCATCCCGGGGTCTGCGTGCATCAGCGTATGTGCGGTCTTGTGGTCGTCTCAATGGTGTTGCTCCGGGGCTCGTCAGCGGCGCCGATCCACGACGACGGCAACGTCTCTGGCTGTTCGGACTCGTGCCTCCTCACGCGGATGCAGCGGGACGCGCACTCAGGAATCGACGCTGCAGACCGACCAAGGCCACCGCGTACATCACGACCAGCGCTGCCGTCAGCACGAACAGTTCTCCAATGAGATACATCGCCGTGCTCGGTACGTCCACGAGGCCGATCGCCGAGATGTTGAGTCCGAGCAGGGTCATGACCAGCGTACTCGTACCGGTGATGGCGACGTAGTGCTGCCACCGTGAGGCGTAGAGGCGTCCCACCGTCAGCGTCAGTCCGACGACCGAACCGCCCGTCAGGGGCAGCGCCTGCACGATGAGGTCGTTCGGTGGGGCATTGGCCGCGATCACGGCGGCCAGTGAGGTCACGGGGTCGTACACCAGGATCGAGGCCAGCCCGAGTACGCCGAGCATGGCCAGGTGCACCAGCGAGTATCCCACCCACGATCCCAGCGTCGGGGTCGGTCGAATCCACGCGTATGTCCAACTCAGGCTGGCCCCGCAGAGAACCCCGGCGATCATCATGGGCACGACCGAGAACCAGATGTCGCTCACGAGCAGGTCATGGATGACCGCAAACGCGAACGCCGATGCCGCGCCAGCGACGGCGCCGGATCCCGCCCAGCGCGCGAGGTTCATCGACCGGTGAGTGGGAGGCGCAACGCGGTCAGGGCCGTTGCGTGGGGGTGTAGCCGCGCCGACGCGGGAACCGTGCCCGGCCCCTTGCTACGCGCGTCGTGCGCGCAGGTCCTCGAGCGCTCGGCGTACGAACACCCGGGTCATGTCCTTCCGCCACGCCAGGCCGTGGTCGGTGTTGTCCATCGGCTTCGACGGTTTGAAGGCGGACTGCGCGGCGGCCTCGATCACGTCGTCCTCGAGGGACGAGCCGATCACTGCGGCGCTGGCTTCCTCGTTCTCATACGGGTAGCTCGCCACCGCTCCCAGCACGATTCTGGCCTCCGCCACGAGATCGTGCTCCCATCGCACCCACGCCGCAACGCCCAGCACGGGGAAGTCGAATGAGCCGCGGCGCCGAAGCTTATGGTAGACCGCGTCCCACCCGTTCTGGGCGGGCAGCCGCACTTCCGTGAGGATCTCGTCGGGCCGCTTGGTGAGGTAGTCGATGCCGTCATTGTTGAAGAACTGCGCTGCGGGAACCGACCGCTCACCATCCGGTCCGACGAGCAGGAGCTCGGCGCCCAGCGCGACGACCACCGGGGCCGTATCGCTGGAATTGACGGCCCAGCAGCGGGGGCTCGACGGGGCCACCCAGCAGATCGCCCCGTCCTTCTTCATGCAGAAGTCGATCGCCTTCCGCCACTCGTACGACTGGTTGTAGTAGTTGCAGCGTGTGTCGAGGCAGAGATTGCCGCCGAACGTCCCCATGTTGCGGAGCAGCGGCGTGCTCACGAGCTCCGCTGCGTCGGCTAGCGCGCGATAGCCGCGGAGCACCTTCTTGTGCGAGTGCAGGTCGGTGAGCGTGACGCCTGCACCTGCGGACAGCGCGGTGCCCTTGGTCCCGCCGGTGATGCGCTTGAGCGCCCGGATGCCCGCCAGCGAGATGACGACCTTCGGCTCCTGGTGGCGTCGCTTCATGTTTGGATACAGGTCGGTGCCGCCCGCCACGTACATTCCCTGCGGCCCGGCGTCCGCCTTCATGCGGAGCGCCTGGTGCAGCGTCGTAGGCTGCAGGTAGGTGAACGTCGGCAGGCGCAGCACGGCTAGCTCGCCTCCGCCGTCGAACCCGTCGCGCGCTGCTGCCGCTTGCCGTCGCCGCCCTCGGCCGGCGTCGGGATGAACGCCGCGTCAGGCCAGGGGACGCTCGGAAACGACCTGGGCCCGAAGCGTCCCTCCTTCCCGCGCGCCTTGTCCTTCATCGCGCGCAGCACCTTCTCGGGCGTGATCGGCACTTCGTCGACCCGGACACCCACGGCGTCGTACACGGCGTTGGCGACCGCCGGGGGCACCGGAAGCAGCGGACCCTGGCCCACTTCCTTGGCGCCGAACGGTCCGTTCGGATCCGGGTCCTCGACGAGGTACGTGACGACGTCGCACATCTCGAACGTGGTGGGGCTCTTGTAGTCGAGCATCGACGGGATCTTGTGCACGACTTTCGCCGCCGTGCGCTCCCGATACGCCATCTCCTCCATGAGCGCTTCGCCGAGGCCCATGTAGATGCCGCCTTCGACCTGACCCATCACGCTGACGGGGTTGATGGACTGCCCGATGTCATGGCCCACCCACACGCGGGGCACGGTCACGATCCCCGTATCCGGATCCACCTCGACTTCGGCCACGCACGCAGAGTAGCTGTACGTGGGTGACGGGCCGACCCCGGCACCGCGGTAGCGGCCCGGGCTGGGTGGGGGAGTGTAGGACCCGACCGTGCCGATCGTACCCTGTGCGGCCTCGGCCAGCCGCACGGCGTCGTCGAAGGCCATGCCCGTCTCCGGATCCTCGACGTCGAATACCCGTCCGTCGGCGAAGGCCAGCCGCTCGGTCCCGAGCTCCAGCGCGTCCGCGACGTGCCGCGCGAGGATGTCCCGCGCGCGTTCCGCCGCCTGGATGGCCGCGTTGCCCGTCATCAGGGTGACGCGGCTCGAGTAGCTGCCGAGATCGACGGGCGTCAACTCGGTGTCCCCCGCGACGACCGCGACGTCGGCCATCGTGATGCCCAGAACCTCCGCCACGATGTGCGCGAGGATCGTGTCGGACCCTTGGCCGATCTCGGTGGACCCGCAGAACACCGTCACGCCGCCGCCCCGATCGAGCTTGAGCTGCACGCCGGAGTGCGGCATGTCGTTCCAGTAGATCGGCAGGCCGGCGCCGGTCAGGTAGCTCGAACAGGCGATGCCGAGGCCCGTGCCGTAGGGAAGCGCGCCGCGACGGTCGCGCCATCCCGACCCGTCGACCACTTTGCGGATGCACTCCCCGAGCCCCACCGTACCCAGCTGCAGCCAGTTGGCGGTCAGGGCATGGGATTCGGCGAGGTGCTGCAGGCGGAGGTCTGCCGGGTCGATCGCGAGATCCTCCGCAACGCGGTCGAGGTGCACCTCGAGTGCGAAGCGGGGCTGCGGCGTTCCGTGTCCGCGCTTCGGCCCACACGGGGCCTTGTTCGTGAACGTGCGGGCGCCCTCGAACTTGTATCGGTCGACCTGATACGTGACCGTCTGCAGCGCCCCCGTGTAATAGGTGCTGGCTACCCCGTACGACCCGTACGCGCCGCCATCCAGGAGTGTCCGGAAGTGGAGACCGCGGATGCGGCCGTCTCGCGTGACGCCGGACTTGACCCACATGAGCACGGGGTGCCGCCCGCGGTGGCAGTAGAACACCTCTTCGCGGGTGAGCGTGATCTTCACCGGACGCCCAGTGCGCATCGCGAGGACGGCAGCCGCCAGTTCGTGATTGAAGGGGTCGCTCTTGCCCCCGAACCCTCCGCCGTTCGGGCAGGCGATGACCCGAATCCGCGCGGGCGGCAGCTCCAACACCTTCGCGAGCGCGCGGTGCACGTAGTGCGGGGTCTGGGTCGACGACCACAGGGTCAGCTTGTTCGCCGTCCAGTCCGCGACACAGGCGTGCTGCTCCATCGGCAGGTGCGTGTTGCCTTCGTAGAACAGCAGGTCTTCGCGGACGTGGTCCGAGGCGGCGATGGCGTCGTCGACGTCGCCGAACTCGAGTGCGACGAGCTTGTGGATGTTGCCGGCGTCGCCGTAGTCGTGAATCAGCGGGTCGTCGGTAGCGATCGCCGCCTCGGGCGTGCCGACGGGATCGAGCAGTTCGTACTCGACCTCGATCAGGTCGAGGGCTGCCGTGGCGATGTCCTCGCTCACGGCCGCGACAGCCGCGACCGGATCGCCGACGAACCGCACCCTGTCGGGACAGAGCGCGTGCTCGTCCTGGCTCACCGGCAGGATACCGAATGGAATCGGGGTGTCGCGGCCGGTGACGACGGCAGCGACGCCGTCGAGCGCTTCAGCCTTGCTCGTATCGATGCGGACGATGCTGGCGTGGGCATGCGGGCTCCGAAGCAGCCGCCCGAAGAGCATGCGCGGCAGCACAACGTCGTCGGCAAACACGGTCTTGCCGGTAACTTTGGCGTCGGCGTCGACTTTGCGGTGTGGCTGGCCGACGACCCGCAGCGCGCTATCGCCCATAAATCGATTCCCGCGACGGTTCCGCCGCCTCGCCCCGCATGCGGGCGGCGGCGAGCTCGACCGCTTCGTAGATCTTCAGGTAACCGGTACAGCGGCACAGGTTGCCGGCGAGCGCTGCCTTGATGTCCTCGCGGCTGGGCGCCGGTGTGCGCTCGAGCAGTTCCTTGGCCGTGAGGAGGAATCCCGGCGTGCAATAGCCGCACTGGGCCGCGCCCAGCTCGGCGAACGTCTCCTGCAGCGGGTGAAGATCCGGACCGTCGTGCATTCCCTCGACCGTCTCGATCGCGGCGCCCTCGCAGGCCAGACCGAGGACGAGACACGACAGGACCGGCGTGCCGTCGACGAGCACCGTGCAGGTGCCGCACTCGCCGAGTTCACAGCCGTGCTTCGTTCCTGGGAGATGCAGGTCCTCCCTGAGCACCTCCAGCAGCGTCTTGTGCGGAGCGGCGGCGACCTCCACGGGTTCGCCGTTGACGGTGCACCGGATGTGGGCCTTGCCGTCGACCGGCTTAGGCTTGCGGGAGGCCAAAGAGGTAGGTCTCGGTCTGCTCGGTCAGAAACTTCCTCGCCTGCGGATCACGCAGGTCGAGTCCGTAATGATTGATGACGGCGGTCTGGTGCTGCAGCCACTCTTTCCAGCAGACGCCACAAATCGAATCGAAGATCCGGTTGCCGAACTCGGTGGGGAATGGGGGGGCGGCCATGGGGGCCCGCGTGTGGCCGCACCGCACGCATGTCACATCGCTCATGACGGGAATGTAACCGGGGGCTCGGTCGCCCGCGACCGAGCCTTGCGGGCGTGTCGGTCGGTCCCCACGTTACGATCACTTGCCGATGTTCGAGACGCGTGACGAGGTCGGATTGTGCGTAGACTGCGTGCACCGGCGCCGCGTACCGACGCGGCGCGGGACGTCCTTTTGGCTCTGCCGGAAGTCCGAGACGGATCCGGGCTATCCCAAGTACCCCCGGTTGCCGGTCCGCATCTGCCGGGGCTATCACCACGAGACCCTCGACACGAACGAGACATCTCCATGACGCGTATTCTCCAGCCGACGGCGTTCCTTCTGCTGGCAGTCGCCGCCTGCGCCCCGGCGCCGGCGCCGGACGGCTCGTCGATCGACCGGGCCCGCCGCATTCTCACCGAGGTGCCGCTGATCGACGGACACAACGATCTGCCGTGGGAAGTGCGGCGGAAGTACGATCTCGATTGGGATCGGCTGGATATCGCCGAGCCGCAGCCTCAGCTCATGACGGACATCCCGCGCCTGCGGGCCGGCGGGGTGGGCGCCGTCTTCTGGTCGACCTACTCGCCGTCGAGCTTCGAGGGCCGGATCGCCGCGCGCGCGGGCTTCGAGGAAAACGACGTCGTGCACCGCATGATCGCGCGCTACCCGGAGACGTTCGAGCTGGCGCTCACCGCGGCCGACATCGAGCGCATCTTCGCCGACGGCAAGATCGGCTCGCTGATCGGCCTCGAAGGCGGGCACATGATCGAGAACTCGCTCGGACTGCTGCGCGCGTTCTTCCGCGACGGAGTGCGTTATATGACACTCACGCACAGCCGAAACACGGACTGGGCGGACGCGGCGACGGACGATGCCGAACACGACGGGCTCACCGCCTTCGGCGAAGAGGTGGTGCGCGAGATGAACAGACTGGGCATGATGGTCGACATTTCCCACGCCTCCGACGCCACGATGATGGACGTCCTTCGTGTGACGGAGGCGCCGGTCATCTATTCGCATTCGTCGTCCCGTCATTTCACGCCGCATCGCCGGAACGTGCCGGATGAGATCGCGGCGATGACGGCGGACAACGGCGGCCTGATCATGGTGAACTACGTGGCGTCGTTCACGTACCTGCCGGCATGGGAGCGGAGCCAGCGCCGCAGGGCGCACGAGGATGCGCTCGAGCTGCGGTTCGACGAGGCGACGGTCGAGGACTCGCTGGACGCGTGGGATGAGGCCAATCCGGTGATTCCGTCAACGCTGAGCGTCATCGCCGACCATATCGAGCACCTGCGCGACGTGGCGGGGGTCGACCACGTCGGGATCGGCTCCGACCTCGACGGCATCGATACGCCGCCGGAGGGGCTGGAGGACGCGTCGACGTTCCCGGCGCTGGTGGCGGAACTGCTGGATCGAGGGTGGAACGAAGAAGACGTGAAAAAGGTGGTCGGACTGAACGCCCTGCGCGTCATGCGCGCGGTGGAAGCGACGGCTGCCCGGCTGCAGCAAGAGCGGAGTCCGAGCGTGGCCCAAATCGAGGTGGTGGACGGCTGGACGACGGAGCCGCCTTGGGAGCAGCCGTAGCAGCGTGGATGCGATCGGACGAATGCCGCGGCCGTTTCGCTGGAGCGTGATCGCGGCGGCGCTCGCAGGCACCGCGTGCCTCCCGGCGGACGTGGCCTCGATTCGCGACGCGGATCTCCTGGAGGCCGGGTCGGCGGTCGAGAGCAACCTCGCGGCGATTCGCCGCCGCGACACCGAAGCCTACCTGGCGCACTACCTGAACGCGCCTGAATTCACGGTGGCGGCGTCGGATTCGATTCGGCGCGGGTTCGTGTTCTTTGCGGAGGCGCGCCGTGCGAGCGGCGAGTGGCCGGACACGCTGCAGACGGAATCACCGACGCTGGTGTGGCTGGGTCCCGGAGTCGTGTGGGCGGGGTTCCGCTACCGCGCCGTTCTCGGTGGTGAGGTGACGCGCGGCGTGTCGGAGCGGGTGCTCGTGAAGACCACCGAGGGGTGGAAGATCAAAGTGACCGGCTCGATGGAGGAGTAGGAGCGATCCTCCACGGCGCCACGGTCAGGAGCCGTGTCCGTTCCGGCCGCCGTTGGATTCGGCAGCCACACCGCCGTTCGTGCTGACCCACGCCAACCGATAGCGAATCTGCGCCGCATGGTGCCGGCAGTGCACGTAGTGGAACCGCGCCCACTCGGGAAGATTGAGATCGCCCAGCAGCGGGTGTCCCACGAACACGCCCTCCTGCAGTCCCGGTGGCCACGTCTCGTGGAACTCCTTCATTCGCTCCACGCCCATGCGGAACTGCGCCGCGATCAGTTCGGGGTCGGGATGGTCGTCGGGCTTGGCCACCTCGGGCGCCTTGAATCCGCCGGGAATCCGGCCGGCGCCGAGAACGAGGTGCCGGAGAACGGACTGGTACGGCTTGGCCCGCCGTTCCATCCGCCTGTCCTTGCGGTCCCCGAGGATCGTCGCGACGAGGTCGATCCCGATGGACAAATGGTGCGCGATTTGGGCGACGGACCACTTGCCGTCCGGTGCGCTGTGCCACTGCTCGTCGGTGAGCCCCCGCAGCGGGGTGAGCACCATCGGTTCGAGTCGGGCGAGATGACGTTTGACTTTCATGGGCCGCCGGTGGAGTCGTTACGCGAAATGTAACCTGACAAGACGCGAATCTAGGACTCCGCCTCGGGCCCGGGTCGGGTTACCGCGCTCAGGACCATGCCGACGACCACGACCGTGCCCGCGCCGATCACGTTGTGCCACAGGAACGAGACGGAGGGGGCGCCGAAGGTGACGGCGGCCACGACCGCCATGCCGGAGATGAGCCCGAAGAAGGCGCCCACGGTGCGCGCTCCGGGGATCATGGCGAGCAGGAAGACGCCGAGAATCGAGCCGTAGAAGAACGATCCGAAGCGGTTCACGACCTCGATCAGTGACCCCAGCGTGGCCGCGAACGTGGCAACGAAGCACGCGAAGATGCCCCAGAGGGCGGTCGACGCCTTGGAGACGGCGAGGTAGTGCTTTTCGCTGGCGTCGGGCTTGAACCATCGGCGGTAGAAATCGATGACCGTCGCGGTCGACAGCGAATTGAGTTCGGCCGCGATGCTCGACATCGCGGCGGCCATCACCGCGGCGATGAAGAGGCCCGCGAGCCCGATGGGCAGCTCGTGAAGCACGAAGCGCGGGATGATGTAGTTCACGTCCCGGGACGACTCGCCCGTCACGCTCTCAGCGAGGGCCAGGGCCTCGTCCCGCACCTCGGCGACACCGGCTTCGCGCGACAGATACGTCGCCATCGCGCGCTCGACGTCGCCGCCGGCATCGCGGGCGTCGGCCACGGCCCGTGCTGCCGTCACGCGCTCTTCGAACCTCGCATCGAACCGGGTCTCGAGTTCGGCGTAGGCGGCCGGCTGCGCGTCGCGCACCTGCTGCTCCTGCGCCGGGTTGAACAGGAGCGGCGGCGCCTGGAAGAGGTAGTACACGAAGACGAGGACGCCCACGAGCAACACCAGCGCCTGGAGGGGGATCTTCCAGTAGGCGCTCATGAGCAGGGAGCTGCGTGCCGCGTCGACCGACTTGGCCGTGAGATAGCGCTGCACCTGACTCTGGTCGGTACCGAAGTACGACAGCATGAGGAACGTGCCGCCGATCACGCCAGACCAGAACGTGTAGGTCTCGTTGATGTCGAACGAGAAGTCGAATGCGTCGAGTCGTCCCGTCGCACCGGCAATCCGCAGCGCGTCGTCCGGTGAGACGGGCAGCTGCAAGAGCAGAACGACGACGACCGCGACGAGCGCGAACACGATGAGGACCATCTGCTTCACGTCGGCCCAGGTGACCGCCTGGACGCCGCCGATCATCGTGTAGACCACGGTCGGGATGCCGATCATGGCGACCGACCAGAGGAGGTCGATGCCGAAGACGGCAGAGAACACGACTGCCGGGGCGGCGAGGATGGTGCCGGCGGACATGCCCCGCGATGCCAGAAAAAGGAAACTCGTGAGCGAGCGTGTCTTGGCGTCGAACCGGCGCTCCAGATACTCGTAGGCGGTGAACACCTTCGAGCCGTGGAGGAACGGAACGAGCGTGACCCCGAGGATCACCATCGCGAGGGGGAGCCCGAAGTAGAACTGGACGAAGCGAATGCCGTCGGTGGCACCCTGTCCCGTGGTGCCGATCATCGTCACGGCGGAGAGCTGCGTGGCCATGACCGACAGGCCCACCGCCCACCATGGCAGGCTCCGGTTCGCCAGGAAATAGCCCTCGATCTTGTCGGTGCCCTTCGAGCGCCGCACGCCGTCGACGACGACGTACGTCAGGTACCCGACGACGATGAGCCAGTTGATCCAGTGCACGTCAGCCGCCGTACCGTGTCTGGAGGAGCCACAGCAGCACGAGCGCGACGACCTGCACGACCATCACGCGGACGAGCGTACGGCGGAAGCGGCCGGAATCTGGAGACGGCGTGCTGTCAGGAGGCATAGAACCCGTCGATAGTCGGTGTGGAGGACGTTCGCGTCAATGCCCCGGAACCAACGCGGCTCACCAGCCTTCGCGCTTGCGGAGCTCCGCGATGTGCGCCACGTGATGCCGGCCGTGCCACGCGTAGTGTGCGAGCAGCTCCAGAAGGTCGAGGGTCGCGTCCCACTCGGGATGGTGGAATGTCCGGTCCCACTGGGCCGGGCTCATGGCGCGCAGCAGGATCACCCAGCGCACGTGCAGCGCGTGGAGCAGGTTCAGTGAAATGTCGACCGGCGCGTCTGCGGCGTCGGGCAGCTCGGCCCAGAGCTTCTCGTCGTAGGGTCGGATCGTCGCGTGGTCCTCGGTGAGCGCCAGCCGAAAGCGCGCATACGCATTGAGGTGGCTGTCCGGCAGATGGTGCACGACCTGGCGGACGGTCCATCCGCCCGGTCGATAGGGCGTGGCGAGCTGCGCGTCGCTCAGGCCGGCGACGGCCGTCCGAAGCGCCATGGGCGCGGCGGCGATCTCGTCGATCCAGCGGTCCCGATCCTCGGCGGTGCCCGACGGGTCGAAGGCGAACGCTCCGATCGGATATCTCAGGTCTTCGGTCACCTGCGGCTGGTCCTTTCCCGATCTAGGAGGCACCCAACGCGGGCGAACGTCGTCCGCATTCTGTCGGCTGGTTCGATCGCTGCCCGTGCGCCGGTTGGGGACCATGGCGGGACGACGTCCGGCACGCCCACCCCTCCATCGTCACGATGCACGGCATTCCGAGGTGCCACAGGGTCGACGCGACGGCTTCGGCGTTGATGACGAGTGCCGGACCCGCTGGGCCCCGAGGGACCTCGCGCCCTCAGTGTCGGCGCAATCCCGAGTCGAATGAACGGCATGCACCTGGTGGTCAGTGTTCGCGTTGCTGCAGTTGTTGGATGGTCCCGACGCTCGAAAGGGCGGACACGCAGTAGGGTACGAGGATCGTCAACATCATCTTGAGGACGTCGGCCCGAGTGACCTCCCCCCTCATGAGCACGTCACCGTAGTTGATCGCGACGAGCACTGCGCCGACGACCACCGCGTACTTGAGCGCCCGCCGGACGACGTCGCCCGAGCAGAACAACCGACACCAGTCCAAGAATGCTTGCATGACAGGCGCTTCCTCCGATCGCGGGGTCGGCTTGGACTATAGCGTACAGGAGTATAAGGGTGAATACTCTAACGAGGTTCCCGGGTGAAGTGAAACGCGGGTGCCGTCCGACGATGCCCCAGCCCCCCTCCCACGGGTGATGATGGCCGACCGCCGCCGCGATTCCGTAGTCGAGATGGCCGAGTTTCCGGACATGAACCCGGGCCCCGTGGTGCGGCTCGACCGGGACGGCTTCGTCGAGCGGGCCAACAAGGCGGCGAAGATCGCGTTTCGTGACGACGACCTCCTTGCGGCGTGCTGGCTGGACGTGTGTCCGGACATGACGCCGGAGACCTGGGCGACGATCGTCAAAAGTACGGAACCGGTGGAGCACGAGGTCGTGGTTCACGATCGCTGCTTCGTGTTCACCCACGCGACCCGTGAGTCCGACGATCACGTCTTCGTGTTCGGCACGGACATCACGGAGCGTCGTGCCGCCGAGCGCGAAGTGGCCGAGATGGCACGGTTTCCAGAGATGAATCCCGGTCCCGTCTGCCGAGTGGACGCCGATTCCTGCATCGTGCTCGCCAACGGAGCGGCGCGACGGCTGTTCCAACGTGAGTCGCTCGTCGGCCTCAAGTGGACCGACCTCTGTCCCGGACTGGATGAAGCGACATGGCGCCGTATGATGCAGCGTACGGCGGTGTGTGTCATCGAGCGGCGGATCGGTGAGCGCCAGATGGTATTCACGCATACGCCGCCGATGGACGGGCACGACGTGTTCGTCTACGGAGCGGACGTCACCGAGCAAAAGCAGGCCGAGACGGCACTCCGCCAGTCCGAGAAGATGGCGACCCTCGGCACGCTCGCCGCGGGAGTCGCGCACGAACTGAACAACCCGGCGGCGGCGGCGCAGAGGGCCGCGGATCACCTGCGAACCAGCTTTGCCAAGCTGCAGGCCGTGCAGCGAGAGCTCGAACAGGTGGCCTTCACGCCGGAACAGCGACGCGGGATGGCGGCGCTCGCAGCGCGCGCGCGGACGGAAGCGACGAACGTGCACGACATGGACGCGGTCGTCCGGAGCGACCGCGAGGCTGCCCTCGAGGACCGACTCGAGGACGCCGGCGTCGAGGAGCCGTGGGAGATTGCCACCCCGCTGGTCGACATGGGACTCACGGTCGACGATCTCGATGCGTTGGAGACGGAGCTGTCGGACGAACATCTGCCGGCCGTGCTCGTCTCGATCGGCCACACGTACAATGCGTACCGGCTGCTCGACGAGATTCACCACGGGGCCGGCCGGGTGTCGGAGATCGTGGGCGCGCTCAAGTCGTATTCCTACGTGGGGCAGGCGCCGCTCCAGCGCGTGAACGTGAACGAAGGCCTGCGCGACACGCTGATCATCCTCCGCAGCAAGCTGCGCCAGGGCGTCGAGGTCGTGCAGGACCTCGATACCGCCCTCCCGCCCGTCGAAGGCTACGGGAGCGAGCTGAACCAGGTGTGGACGAACCTCATCGACAACGCGGTGGACGCCATGGGCGGAACCGGCCGACTGCTCCTCCGAACCAGCACCGTTGACGGCACGGTACTGGTGGAGATCGAGGACTCCGGTCCGGGCATCCCGGCCGAACTGCAGCCCAAGGTGTTCGATGCGTTCTTCACGACGAAGCCGCCCGGGAAGGGCACGGGGCTTGGCCTGCATACGAGCTACAGCATCGTGGTCGAGAAACACGGCGGCGCGATCGCCGTGCACTCGGCGCCGGGCCGCACGTGCTTCACGGTACGGCTTCCCGCGACTATGTCGGAGGAACCGGCATGACCACCAGACCCATCATCTTCTCGGTCGACGACGAGCCGGACGTATTGAACGCGGTCGAGCGCGACCTGCGGCGACACTACCGCCGCGAGTACCGCGTGATGAAGGCGGGGTCGGGGCGCGAAGCGTTAGAGGCGCTGCGCGGGCTCAAGAAGCGGAATGCCGCGGTCGCGCTCTTCATTGCGGACGAGCGCATGCCACAGATGACGGGCACGGAGTTCCTCGCCGAGGCCCGGCAGCTCTACCCCGACGCGCGCAAGGTGCTGCTGACCGCCTACGCGGACACGGAGGCGGCGATTGCGGGCATCAACCGCGTGGGTCTCGATCACTATCTGATGAAGCCGTGGGATCCGCCCGAAGAGCGCCTGTATCCGGTGTTGGACGAGCTTCTGGGTGACTGGTCGGCGAGCTACCGCCCGCCGTTCGAGGGGATCCGTGTGGCCGGAGCGATGTGGTCGCCGGCCAGTCATCAAGTGAAGGACTACCTGTCGCGGCACCAGATTCCCTACGAATGGACCGACGTCGACGAGGACGAGGGGGTGCGGGCCACCGTCGACGCCATGACGCCGGGGTTCGAGCGCTTGCCAGTCGTGTTCTTCCCCGACGGCGAGCCCATGCTCGAACCGTCCCTTCCCGAACTTGCCGAGCGCGTCGGACTCCGCACCAAGGCGACCGAAGACTTCTACGACGTGGTCGTCATCGGCGCAGGGCCGAGCGGGTTGGCCGGCGCCGTGTACGGCGCGTCCGAGGGTCTCCGCACGGCGCTCGTCGAGTGCGAGGTCCCGGGGGGGCAGGCGGGGACCAGTTCGGCCATCGAGAACTACCTGGGCTTTCCCTCGGGCATCACCGGTGCCGACCTCGCGCGGCGCGCCGCCGCTCAGGCCAAGCGGTTCGGCACCAATCTGGTGGCGCCCGCCAGGGTCACGGGTGTCCGCACCGAGCATCCCTATCATTTCGTGACCCTCGACGACGGGTCGGAGCTGAGTTGTTATGCGATGGTACTGTCGACCGGTATGCAGGTACGACGGCTGGACGTGCCGGGCGTCGACGACCTGAGCGGCGCGGGCGTGTACTACGGCGCGGCCCTGAGTGAAGCCGCATCCTGCCGCGACAAGGACGTCTTCATCGTCGGCGGCGCCAACTCGGCGGGGCAGGCGACCATGCTGTTCTCGCGGTACGCGCGGAAGGTGACGATGCTGGTGCGCGCGCCGTCGCTCACCAAGTCCATGTCGCAGTACCTGATCACGCGCATCGAGCAGGCCCCGAACATCGAGGTCATGACGGAAACCCGCGTGGTCGGCGTGACGGGAGACAAGCGGCTGGAAGCCATTACGCTCGAGCGCGCGGACGGAACGACGATGACGATGCCCTCGGAGGCGATGTTCATCTTCATCGGAACGGCTCCGAACTCCGATTTCCTGCCGGACGCGCTCGCGCTAGATGATGCGGGGTTCGTGCTGACGGGCTTGGATCTCCTGCATGACGGGCGCCGCCCTGCCGGGTGGCCGCTGGATCGCGACCCTTTCCTGCTCGAGACCAACGTCCCGGGCATCTTCGCGGCCGGCGACGTTCGACACGGATCGACGAAGCGGGTCGCGGCGGCGGTGGGTGAGGGCTCCTCTGCGATCGGCATGGTCCATCGCTATCTCGAGACCGTCTGAACATGTGCGGAGCGGCCGCGGCGGGACCGCCTCGGACCGTTAGACCTCCCAGCGCACCCCGCCCGAGTTGACCGCAGGTGCCGCGGCCGCGGCGGAGTTGCCGGCCGCCACGAGCGCGTCCGCCATCGCCGTCGCCACGTCCGTGGCGGTCCGGCGGTCGGTGATCGCCAGCATCGTCGGGCCAGCTCCCGAAATCGTCACCCCGTAAGCGCCCGCCATCTTCCCTGCGGCGACGGCATCCTCGAACCCGGGAATCAGGTGGCGCCGATGCGGTGTCGCGATCCGGTCGTCCATGCCGAATCCGATCAGATCGCCGTTGCCCGTCGTGAGCCCCAGCAGGAGCGCCGCGGCGCCGGAGGCCTGTGCGATCGCGATGTCGCGTGCGAGCTCGTCGGGGAGAACCGCGCGTGCCTCGCTGGTACGGACCTCCGTGTTCGGAATCGCGAGCGCGATTCCGAGCTGGTCGCTCAGCGCAAGGCGTTCGGGGCGATCCGTCGAGAGGATGAGCCCGCCATACACGGCCGGTCCGGCATTATCCGGGTGACCTTCCCGGTCCGCGGCGTCCGAAAACACCTGTGCGAGGTCCGGGTCGCGATCGTGAAGGAGCGTGTGCAGCACGAGCGCTCCCACGTGGGCGGCGGCCGAGGATCCCAGGCCTCGCGCGACCGGAACGGTCGAAGCGATCTCGAGGTGCCGGTCGGGGCCGAGATCGTCGCGCACGAGACTCGCGACGATGTCGTGAGCGGGATCGAGCCCGGCGAGCGTCCCGCGGTAGACGTCCGGCCCGGCGCCCGACATCACGCGGATCTCCAGCCACAGATCGAGCGCGAGGCCCAGGCAGTCGAATCCCGCACCGAGATTCGACGTGGACGCCGGCACGCGGACGCGGATCATCGTGCGAGTGCCTCGAGCGCGGCGATGTCCGGGTCGATCACGGGCGCGTCCGATCCGTCGTCGTCCACCGCCTCGATCGTCTTGAGGCCGTGACCGGTGATGCACAGCACCACCTCGTCGTCCGGCCCGAGCCGGCCCGCCGCGGCCAGAGCCCGGGCGCCGCTCACTGTGACGCCACCCGCGGTCTCCGTGAAGATGCCCGTCATCCGCGCGAGCAGGGTGATGCCCTCGCGCATGGCGTCGTCGCTCACCGCCACCGCCCATCCCGCCGACCCGACCACGGCGTCGGCCGCCCACGCACCGTCGACGGGATCGCCGATCGCGATCGAGCGCGCGGCCGTGGCGGGCCGCACCGGCGTAATCGTTGTGTCGCCCCGTTCGATCGCGCGCACGATGGGTGCACAGCCTTCCGCTTGGACGCCGTACGCGCGCGGCGTGTCCCCGTCTATCCACCCCAGCGTCTCGAGTTCCCGAAACCCCTTGACCAGCTTGGTCACGAGTGAGCCGCCCGCCATAGGGCTTACCACCGCCGAGGGCGCACGCCACCCGAGCTGTTCCGCGATCTCGAACGCCATCGTTTTGGAGCCCTCGCCGTAGTACGGTCGGAGGTTCACGTTCACGACGCCCCACCCCAGGCGGGTCGCCGCCGCGCGGGCCAGCCGGTTGGCGTCGTCGTACGTGCCGCGGACGCGCACGATACGCGGTCCGAAGACCTGACTGCCGACGAGCTTTCCCCGCTCGATGTCGTCCGGCACGATCACCCAGGCCGGGAGCCCGGCTCGGGCGGCGTGAGCCGCCACCGCGTTGGCGAGATTGCCGGTACTCGGCGCGGCGACCGTCGACAGTCCCAGCTCCAGCGCCTTGTTGATCGCAACGGCCACGACCCGGTCCTTGAACGACAACGTCGGGAACGAGAATCCGTCGTTCTTGATCCACAGCCTGGCGACGCCGAGCTCCCGGGCGAGTGCCGGTGCCTCGACGAGGGGCGTCCACCCGACGTCCTGCGCCACGCGCGGATCGTCGTCCACCGGCAGCAGTTCGCGATACCGCCAGATCGTGCGCGGGCGCCGGGCCAGACGATCCCGATCGGCCACCGACCGCAGGCGTTCCCAGTCGTACGCTGGGTCGAGCGGTGCGCCGCACGCCTCGCAGGCGGCGATCGCGGCGCGCGGGTGCGCGGTGTCGCAGGCGCGGCAACGCAGATCGGTGGCGAACATGAGCGGAAGATATCGAGCCGTCCGATTCGATGGCGGACGCACGACCGGCCAGTCCGCAGAAACTGCGAACTGGCCGGTTCGAGCGCCACACCGAGCGGCGTGACGGCTACTCGTATCGCAGGGCCACGATCGGATCGAGGCTCGCGGCGCGCCGCGCCGGCCAGAGCCCGAAGAAGATTCCCACGACCGCGCTGAAGGCGAACGCCACGACGACCGCCGCCGGGGACACCAGCGTGTTCCAGTTGGCGAGCTTCGACAGCGTTACCGCCGCGACCGACCCGGCAAAGATGCCCAGAAGACCGCCCAGCATGCAGAGCGTGAGCGCCTCGACGAGGAACTGCAGCATGATGTTGCGCCGGGTGGCGCCGAGCGCTTTGCGAATGCCGATCTCGCGGGTGCGCTCGGTGACCGACACGAGCATGATGTTCATGATGCCGATGCCGCCGACCAGGAGGCTTACGGCAGCGATGCCCGCGAGGAGGAACGTGAAGGTCCGCGTCGTCTCTTCGAACGTGGTGAGGAACTCGGCTCGGTTGCGGATCTGGAAGTCGTTGTCGGCCCCGGGCCGGATCGCGTGCTCGCGCCGCAGCACCCGCTCGATCTCCAGCATGGCCACGCCCATGGAGTCGGGACTCGCCACTTGAACCGTGATGGCGCGCAGACGGTCGGACCCGAAGATCCGGTACTGCGCGGTCTCCAGCGGGATCAGGATCTGCTCGTCGGGGTTGTTCCAGCTGCTGGTGGAGCCTTTCTCCTTCAGCACGCCGACGATCTCGAACGGGATTCCGCGAATCGAGACGGTCTGACCCAGCATGGCCACGTGCACCTGGTCGAGCATCATGGGAACGGCATAGCCGAGCACGGCGACACGCTTGCGGGAGGCACCGTCTCCCTGCGTGAACATGTCGCCCGCCAGCACCTCGTAGTTGTTGACCTCGCGGTACTCCGTGACCGTTCCGATGACGTTCACACGGATGTTCTGGTTGCCGTACTTCACCTGCTGGCTCTGCGAGATCTCCGGGATCACCGACTGCAGCGCCGGCGCGCCCGTCTGCAGCGCGACGGCATCGTCCGTCGTCAGGCTCACCCGGTCGGCGCTGGCGACGCCGAATCGGAACGACTGGCCGGGGTACACCTGGAGCAGGTTGGTGCCGAGGGCGGCAATTCGGTCCTGCACCGCCTTCTGCGCGCCCGACCCGAGCGCCACCATGGTGATGACCGCCCCGACACCGATCACGATCCCGAGCGCCGTGAGGAACGAGCGGAGCTTGTTGGCGCGAATGGCGCCGAACGCGACGCCGATGATTTCCGTGAAGAGCATGTGATTACCGTCCGATCGGAAGGCCGCTGTTTCGCGTGACCCGCCCGATCCGCTCCTGCCATTCCTGCTGGTTCGCGATCAGGCTGGCGCTGGGCAAGAGCAGGACCGTGTCACCGACGGCCAGCCCCGAGCGCACCTCGGAGAAATCGAGATCCGTGAGCCCCGTCCGGACCGGGACGGCGGTCGGTGCTCCCTCCCGCAGCACGAAGACGATGTAGTTCCCGCCAAAGAGGAAATCGTTGTTGCTCTGTCCTCTCCGGGCGCCGCCCGCCCGGCCGCCGCCACCGCCGGCGGAGCGCAGCCGGGTCATGATCTGGCGATCCTCGGCGCTGAGCGCCTGGGGTCCGCCGCCGCTCCGCATCTTCGAGAACACCTCGCGTACCTGGGCGGCGGTGATGCCTTCGGGCAGCTCGATCTGCCGCCCGTTGAAGTCCATCGTCTCTCGCCCGCTCGCTTCCGCGGGTCCATTGGTCGTCGCCCCGGCACTTCCCGGCCCGTTGGCCGCGTTCGCGGCCGCCTGCCGAGCATCGGCGACCTGCTCGCGCACGCTGTTCGGGTCGAGCCCGAGGACGAGCGCCGCGGACGCGACGTCGCGATCGGTTCGGAGCGCACCATTGGGAACCGCGACCGCGTTCTGCCGATCGCCGACGTGCACCTCGACCTCGGCGTTCATGCCCGGCTTGAGGAGCAGGCCGTCGTTTCCGATCCGGGCCAGCACCGGAAACATCGTGACGTTCTGCTGGACGGTCGCCTGCGGCTCGATCTTGAGGACCGCACCGCGGAACGGCCGATTCGGGTAGGCGTCCACCGTGATCGTGACGGGCATCCCCGGCTGGATCTTTCCGATGTCGGTTTCGTCGATCAGCGACCGCACCTGCACGGTGTCGAGGTTCGCCATGCGCAGCAGCACCGCGCCGCCGCTCACGTTGTTCGTGGCCGACGAAATGACGGTGCCGATTTCCACGGCCTTCTCGATGATGATCCCGTCGATGGGCGCACGGACGTCCGTGTCTTCGAAGGCGATCTTGGCGTCCTCGAGCGACCGTTCGGCGCGCACCAGCTGCGCGCGCGCATTGGCCACGGACAGGTTGGCCTGCTCCCATTCGGTTTCGGTGATCGATTGGGTCTCGTACAGTTCCGCCGAGCGGCGCTGCTGCGACTCCGCGTTGGCGAGCTGCGCTTGGGCGACCTCGAGGTCGACTTCGGCCTGGCGGAGCGCGTTGCCCGGCACGCGCGGGTCGACCTTCACCAAGAGATCGCCGGTGGCGACGGCATCGCCGGTCTCGACGTTGACCTGCCGAATCTCCCCCGACGCCTTGGACTTCACCTCGACCGTGGTCACCGGCTCGATCTGGCCCGCGGCGCTGGCGGAGACGACGATGTTCCGCTCCTCGATGGTGATCGCCTGATACATCGGCGGTTCTTCCTCCTCCGCGCAGGCCATGGCGACGAGGAGGACGGCGGTGGCGGTAAGGCCACGGCGCGCGAGTGTTGCTATGGTCATCAGTTCTTCTCGGTCTGTATGTCTTGGTGAATGAGGCCGTCGAGCAGGTGGATCTGCCGGCTCGAGTGCTCCGCGATATCGTGCTCGTGCGTGATCAGCACAATGGTCTGCCCGGCGTCGTGCAGCGAATGGAACACGTCGAGGATCTCGGAGCTTGTGTGGCTGTCGAGGTTGCCCGTCGGCTCGTCCGCGAGCACGATGCTCGGGTCGTTCACGAGCGCCCGGGCGATGGCGACGCGTTGCCGCTGGCCGCCCGAGAGTTCGCTCGGGCGGTGGTGCATACGGTCACCCAGGCCGACGCGCTCGAGCGCGTTCTTCGCGCTCTCGCGCCGCGCTTTCGACGATTGCCCCGCGTAGATGAGCGGGAGTTCGACGTTGTGCAGGGCAGAGGCCCGCGGCAGCAGGTTGAACGTCTGGAAGACGAAGCCGATCTCCTTGTTGCGGATCCGTGCGAGCTCGTCGTCGTCGAGGTCGCTTACCTTCTGCTGGTTCAGCCAGTACTCGCCTGCCGTCGGCGTGTCCAGGCAGCCGAGGAGGTTCATGAGCGTAGACTTCCCGGATCCTGACGGCCCCATGATGGCCGTGAACTCGTTCCGCCGAATCTGCAGGTCCACACCGCTCAGTGCGTGCACGGTCTCGGCGCCCATCTGATACTCACGCGTGAGCTTGTGCGTGAGGATGATGATGTCCGGTTGCGGAACGTCGCCCGTGTGGAAGTGCTGGGGGCTCGCTGCGGCGGTCATATTTCCCTCCCGATCAGCGCCTCGAGTTGCGCCCGCGCGACCAGGAAGTCGAACCGGGCCTGAATGATGTCGACCTCGGCTTGGTCGAGACTCACCTGCGAGGTCAGAACTTCGACGATCGTGGCCGCACCGAGCCGGTAGCGCTCCTGCTGCACCCGCAGATCCTCCGCCGCCGCGGCACGGTTGGCCTGGGCGATGGTGATGCGCGTCTGCGCCGCCGCGAGCGCGGCAAGGTACTGGGTCAGGTCGGCGTTGACCGCTCGGCGGGCGTCGTCGGCTTGGGCCAGCGCCACGTCGCGCGCGGCGGCGGACCGGGTCATGTTGGCTTCGCGACTGAACCCGTTGAACAGCGGCCACGACACGTTCAGCCGTACCGACCACGAGTTGTTCATCTGGCTGATCTGACGGCCGGAGAGCGAGTTTGAATAGCTCGCCGAGACGGTAGGGAAGTACTGCCCACGCGACACCGCGAGATTCGCCTGCGCGGCGCGTGCATTTGCATTGGCCTGCGCGACCGACGGGGAATTCTGGACCGCTTCAGCCCGCAGCGACGACGTGTCCATCTGTACGATCGCGAAAAGCACCGAATCTGCCGTGGCCCGCACGCTGCCATCCGCTCCGATGAGGCGCGCGAGGTCCGCTTCGGCCGTGGCGCGTGCCGTCTGGGCGGTGAGGAACTGCAGCTGGGCGTTTGCCAGCTCCACCGCGCTCCGCAGCGTGTCGGACCGCGTCGCCGTTCCGGCTGCCAGCTTCTCCCGCGCCACCTTGAGCTGCTCCTCGGCGCGCTCGATCTGCGTCTCGGACACGCCCACGAGTTCCGCCTGGGCGAGGGCGGCGAAGAAGGTCTGCTTGGTCTGGAGCACGACCTGGAATTCCTGATTGACGAGCGCCGCGTCCGCGGCGTCGAAATCGGCGGCGGCCGCGCGCCCCTGCGCCGGCGTCCGGAAGCCGTCGAACAACGTCATCGAGGCGTTGATGCCCGCCGAGTAGCTGCTCGCCCCGCCGGTGACGGTGCGCTGTGTGGTCGGATCGAACTGGCTCGCGGAGTTGCGACTCCACGACGACGATCCCGTGATCGAGGGCAGCCAGTTGCCGACTGCCTCCCGTCGGCCGGCGCCGGCGACGCTGACCTGTCCCCGGGCCTGCACGACCTGCGGGTTGGCACGCAGCGCCATGTCGACGGCCTCGTTGAGCGTGACGGTCGGAATCTGGGCCTGCGCGGCCGTCGCGCTGACGGCGACCGCGACAAGGGTGAACAATGCGTGCTTCATTACGGTCTATCCCTCCGTGCCTCCGCGTCGCGCGCACGGGTGGCGCGGGCGCTGTCGCTCGCCTGGACGAGCGCGGCGAACGTGACTTGTTGGTCGGCGGTCAGGTTGGCGTTGATCTCGGCGCGGATCTGACTGCGCAGCGAGTCGAACGCGGGTCGCATCTCGGCCCAGATGTCCTGCATGGCTTGGTTCCGTCGGGCCAGGATCACCGCCACGGATTCGCGTTGCTCGGGACTCAGCTCGAGTTCGGCGGCAAGTCGGTCGGCGTAGCTCGCCCTGGTGCGCTCGCCCCGGCGGTTGCCGGGCTCCGTGTCGCTCCAGGTCGTCGCCACGACGGTGCCCAGGAGGCCACCGGCGACGAAGATCGCGAGGATCAGCCCGACGGCGCGGAGTTTCAGTCGATTGATCATGGGCATGTGCCGATCGGTTCAGGATGTCAGCGACCCAGCGCCGTTCCGAGGATGATGTCCACGTCAGGCACGTCGTCGCTGACGAAGAGCATCGGGACGCCGAGCTGCTCGTCGGCCGTAAGCAGCGGGTCGCCGAGCGGGCTTGCTCCGTTCCCGCCGGCGACGCGGGCGCCGAGCCAGGCGCTCATCGCTGCGATCAGCACCAGCGCCGCCATCATGCCCGGGCGTGCCCAGGGTTCCAGCACGCTCCACCAGCTGCCCTGCGGTTCCGCGAGCAGCTCACGCGCGGCCCCCGAGACCTGCGCCGCGAAGGCATGGTCGTCGCCCGCGTCGAGCGCCGCGCGCAGCGCGTCGCCCAACTCGTGGTCCGGACGGTGGTCGAACGGTGACGTCATCGGTCTTCTCTCCATCCTTGCCAAGGTGCCATCGCTTCACGGAGCGTGCGTCGCGCATGGAATACGTCCGACCGCACGGTCCCTTCCGGCACGCCGAGTATCTCAGCGATCTCGCGGTGGCCGTACCCTTCGACGTCAAAGAGCACGACGGCCATCGCCTGGCGCTCCGGCAGCCGCGCCACCGCGGTGCGCAGCGCCTCCCGGATCGCGCTCCGCTCAGCCTCGACGGACGGCCCCGCCTCCGCGGCAGCGAGATCGGGCGCGAGCGGCGCGGTCTCCCGCACCTTCCGCCGCCGCCGCCGGTCGCTCGCCGCGTTGGCGACGATCCGCAGGAGCCACGGCCCGAACGGCCGGGCTGGGTCATAGCGCCCAAGATGCCGCAGGGCCGATAAGAACCCGTCCTGCGCGGCATCGTCGGCGTCATCGGGATCCCAGAGGATCGACCGGGCCAGCCGCCGGGCCTGTCCTGCGTAGCGCTCCACCAACGTTCCGAAGGCGTCGCGGTCGCCCGCCGCCGCGAGCACCGCGAGTTCGCCATCCTGTCTATCGGAAGTACGCATGCGGGAAGCTCAGCGTTGAGCGGCGGGCGGGGTCGCCTCGGACCCAGGCGAGACCGCCGCGCCGATCGGCTGTGCGGTGCAGTTCCTTGTGGTCATCGTGCTGAGCGGGTTGCCGTATGACCGATAGACGACGGGGCCCTCGAATTGTGAAGGCACCGGCCCCGTCAGCCGGAGCCGAGGCCGAGTTGCTCTTCCGCGGGGTGGAGCGCGTCGATCAGGAACTGAATGTGCTCGTCGAGGTTCACGCCGAGCTCGGCCGCACCCTGCTGCACTTCCTCTCGGTTCACGCCGCGAGCGAACGCTTTGTCTTTGAGCTTCTTCTTCACGCTCTTCACCTTCATGTCCCCGAAGCTGCGGCTGGGGCGCACGAGGGCGCATGCCACGAGAAACCCGCTGAGTTCATCGACGGCGAACAGCGTCTTGGCGAGCTGCGTGTCGCGGGGCACCCCGGTGTACGAGGCGTGCCCCAGGATCGCACGACAGTACTCTTCGGCGTAGCCGCGCTCACGGAGCAGATTCACCCCGAAGGACGGGTGCTCGTCGGTCGGGCTGTGCGCATCGTTGGGGTAGCGCTCGTAATCGAAGTCGTGGAGCAGGCCCACGATCCCCCACGCGTCCTCGTCCTCGCCGAGCTTTCGGGCGTAGGCTCGCATCCCGACCTCGACCGCATACATGTGCTTTCGGAGCCCGTCCGACTCGGTGTACTCGTGCATCAGCGCGAGGGCTTCGTCTCGGTTCATCCGTCGTCTCCCGCCCAGCGGGCGTGCCAGGTCGCGAGGGTGAAGAGGATCCACAGCGGCCGCGCGTGATTGGCGAGACCGCGACGGTGCTCGGTCACAAGTTGTCGTACGCGGTGGGATTCTACCAGGTCGGAAAACGGCCACGCACCCTCCAACAACGCGCCGTCCACGTCCTGGCGGAACTCCCCGTCGAGCAGCGAGCCTACCGGGACGCTGAGCCCCCGCTTCCGGCGACGGAGGACCCAGGCGGGAACGTAGCGGCGGGCAACCCGTCGCAAGGCGACCTTGGCGGCGGCGAACCCGACCCGCTCGGCCGTCGGCAAACGCAGCGCGCAGGCCGTTACGGTGCGGTCGAGGAACGGCGCGCGCGCTTCGAGTCCCCACTGCATGGTGGTGCGGTCGATCTTGGGCAGCAGGCTCTCGCGCAGCGAGGTCGCGTAGTCCACGAGCATGGCGGCCCGCTGCGGGTCCGACTCGGCCTCCCATATGCGAGCCGCGAACCCGTCTGGGTGCCACCCGACGTCTGCGGCCAGCCCGGATCCGAACCACGCGTGATGGCGGGCTGCGGGGGCGTGCTGTGCCTCCGCGAGCAGTCGTCGCACGAGAAACTCCAGCGGCACCTTTCCCTGCGACACGGGCCAGAGGTCGGCGAGGCGGCGGAGGGTCGCAAGGATCCCGTCCGGCAGCCCGGCAAGCGCGTCCGCGAGGCCGTGCCCGAGGTAGGTCGGGTACCCTCCGAACAGTTCGTCCGCGCCCTCGCCGCTCAGCACGACTCGTACGTCCCGGCTTGCCCGGCGCGCGAGGAGCCACGTCGGAAGGGCCGCGGGATCGGTGAGCGGCTCGGCGCTCGTGTCCAGCAACCGCCGGTGCGCCTCGGCGAGCGCGGTGTCGTCCGCTTCGACCGTGACGATCGGCAGGCCGAGATCGCGGGCCAGTCGCTCGGCCGCGGGACGCTCGTCGTACACGGACGCGCGAAAGCCGACCGTGAACAGGGGGAGGTGGTGTCCCTCCGCGGCGAGCAGGCCGGCGAGCAGCGACGAGTCGAGTCCGCCGCTCGCGAAGACTCCGACGGGGACATCCGCCGCCGCCTGGCGCAGGACCGCGTCTCTCACGGCGGCGTCGAGCCGCCCGGCGATGCCGCGCGACGTCACCTCGAACGTCTCGGGAGACCACCACCGCACCGTGTCGGCTCCGCCGGGGCCGACGGTCATCGTCGTACCGGCTTCCACTTTGTCGACCGACGCGAACGGCGTGCGCGGCTCGCGAACGTATCCGAGCGCGACGGCCTCGCGGAGTGCGTCGCGGTCGACGGCACGGGAGATCCCGGCCTCCAGCAGGGGGCGGATCTCGGAGGCGAACCACCACTCGCCGTCGTGCCGCGCGACGAACAGGGGCTTCTCGCCGGCGCGGTCCCGGGCGAGGACGAGACGGTGTGCGTGGAGGTCGACGATGGCCAGGGCGAACATGCCCTCGAGCGCGGCCAGCCCATGCGGCCCGTCGTGTAGGAACACGGGCAGCACCACTTCCACGTCGTTGGCGGTGCGAAAGGGGTAGGCGGCGAATCGCCGGCGGAGTGCCCCTGCATTGTAGATCTCGCCGTTGCACACGAGGACGTACCGTCCGCTCGGGTCCCGGCACGGTTGGGGACGCGGTTCGTGCGGTGCTGTGATCCTGAGGTGCATGGTCCCGACCGCGTAGCGGTCTCCCGTCGCACGGCCGTCCCCGTCGGGGCCGCGGTGTCTCACCCCGGCGGCCAGGGTGTCGATGCGGTCGGGGCGGGTGAGCGGAACGTCGAAGCTCACCATCCCGTAGATGCCGCACATGGATCAGGGCCGCACGGCGAGGGTGGGCGGACCGCAGGGCCCGTAGGCGACGTACTTCCGCGCGACCGCGAGTGTGCGCAGGTGAGTCTCCAGGAAACGCGTGCGCGCCGTGTCGTCCGTCCGGGTCACGAACACGCGGGGCCGGTCGCACGCGATGACGGCGTCCCGCCACCAGGAGCTCGGTCGGATCGTCGGTGCCGCCGCCCAGGTGTCGGGGCGGCGGACGAGGTAGTTGCTCGTGAGCTCCGCGGCGTCGTCCGTCACGAGCGTGAGGGTCCGGTCGAGGTAGAAGGGCAGCGACAGCGGGAACGCGTGCACGGCGACGACGTCGACGCCCGGAGGGCTCGCGTCGGCGATGGCACCCGCCATGGCGGCTGCCGACCGGTCGGCGCCGATCGCCTGCATGAGCCCCGCGCTCACCAGTGGAATCGCCGTCACCGGAAACGCCAAACCGAGCAGCACCAGCGGGCGCGCTCGCGTCCCCACCCACGCGAGGAGCGCGCCGGCGACACAGGCGATGCCAAGCCCGGTCGCGGTGGGCGGGATGGCTGCGGCGACGGCGTCGGTGGCCGGCACCAGCGACGCGATGCGGCTGCGCGCGACGAGGAGGCCGACCCCTGCGGCGGCGAGCAGCAGTGCGGCCGCGCGGGCCCCGCGGTGGCGATCGTGTGCGGGGTGCCACAGGTGGGCGACCAACAGCCCCACCGCGGGGATCAACGGGAGTACGTACTGCGGGCGCTTGCCGCTCGCAAGCGAGAAGAACACGAGCGGGACGGCGATCCACAGGAGCAGGAATACGGTGGCCGGCGCGGCCGGCGTGGCCCGCCCGCGCATCCGGGGCGCGTGCGCGGCGAGCACGACGCACCAGGGCAGCGCGGCCGCGGGCAGAATCGCCAGGAAGTACCAGAACGGTTCCGCCCGTCCCAGCGAGTCTCCCGCGAGCCGTGCCGCGGTCTCCGTGAAGAGGACGTAGCCGGCAAAGTCGGGCACCGTGCGCGAGACGGCGGCGACCCACGGGATCACGAGAGCCGGGAGGAGCAGCACGGAAGCCGGGTCGACGAGCGCGCGCAGCCGTCCCCGCCACCAGGCGTACGGCACCGCGACGAGGGCGGGAACCAGCAGTGCGACGGGGCCTTTGGTCAGCACGCCCAGCGCCATCGCGCCCCACGCGCCCGCTCTCCACAGGTCGACGGGCGTGCCGTCGCGACCGCGCTCGACCGCCTCATGGAAGCACACGAGTGCGGCCACGATCCAGAACGTGAGTGTCGCGTCGAAGATGACCGTTCGGGCGTAGGCCAGCGCGAACGGGGTCGTCGCGGTCGCGACGGCGGCGGTGAGTCCACCGACACCGTCGGTGAGACGACGGCCGAACCACCCCACGAGCACCAGCGTCGCCAGCGTGAACGCGAGCGACGGGAGGCGCGCCGCACGGTCGCTCGGTCCGGTGACTTCGAACACCGCCGCCGTCGCCGCGAAGTGGAGCACGGGCTTGTCCAGGTACGGCAGGCCGTTGAGCCGGGGCAGCACATACCCATTCGTCGCGGCCATCTCGCGGGCGACCTCGGCGTTGCGCCCCTCGTCGGGGTCGAGCAGCGGATACCCGCCGAAGTCGTACGTCCAGCCCGCGGCGACGACCGCCAGTACGAGCGCGTATCCCCACCGGGCACGTCCCGTCACGCGCGGCTCACGCGGGTGTCAGTTCGACGAGGGCGGCGGTGCCGGAGGGGCCGGAGTCCCCTGCGCCACCGTGAGGGGCACGTCCGCCGTGATCGTCTCGTCGATGGCGATCTCGAAACGGTAGCGCCCCGGCGCCTGGAATGGCACGTCGAACACCAACACGGCACCGGCTTCGATCTCGAGGACGCCCGCGCGGGGTTCCGCGAACGTCACGGTGCCGGAGCCGGCCATCACCTCCTGGTCGTCCGGTGCGAGTAGACGAATGCGGATGTCGTGGTCCCCGATCTCCGTGCGCCGTCCCTTGAGCCTGAGCACGAGATGGAGCCGCGGATGAACCGCGGGGAAGCGGCCCACCCAGATGTGCTGGAAGATGCCCATCACGGACAGCTTGCCCAGCCGGTCGATCACGGCGTAGTCGCAGCAGACGGCGAACTCGATCTTCATCGCCCGAAGCTCGTGAGGGTCCGGTGGAGTTCGGCGGCGTCGGTGGCCGGCGGCGCGCACCGCTGGCCGGAGCACACGTAGGCGGCTGGGGTCGTCCCCGCCATCATCGCTCGTACCGGCGCAGGAACGCCGTCGGCCTCTGCGTCCGCCGGGATACAGCGGATCACCGTGCGCGGCCCTCGGTGCCGGCGGGCGGTCCATCGCAGCGGCCGAATCGCATCCGCATCGCCCACGAGGACGATGGAGGTCGCGTCACCGACCGCCCAGTCGACGGCGCGCGCGAGCGTCGCTCCGAACACGGCGAGCCCCGGGAGCGCGCCGGCCATCGGCTCGAGCAGCGCATCGCGCGCCGAGCGCCACTCGTCGCTCTCGGTGAGCGCCCAGAGCCGCGCCAGCACGATCGCGGCGACGCCGTTGGGTGACGGGGTCGGCGCGTCCTGTACCGGGACCATCTCCTCCGTCAGGACCGCACCGTCCTCCGGTCCGCGCAGTGCGTCCTTGAGGCCGCCGTCCGCCGCCCCGTACTGCGCCAGCACGTGGGTCGCCAAACGGATCGCCCGCTCGAGCCAGCGATCGTCTCCCGTCGTCTCGAAAGCGTCGAGCGCCGCGTTGGCCGCGTGCACCTGATCGTCCAGAATCCCGCCCACGTCGGAGCCGATCGCGTGCCGCATGCCGTTCTCGAGGCCGGGATCCGCAGCGTCGCGGAACAGCCGCTCGAGCGTGGCGAGCGCATGCGCCTCCAGCTCCGTGCGTTCCAAGAGCGCGGCCGCGTCCAGCATCGCGGAGACCATCATCGCGTTCCAGCCGGTGTACACCGTGCGATCGACGAAGGGCGTCGGGCGCTGCGTGCGCCGCTCCAGCAGGGCGGCACGGCCCTCAACGAGCAGCGTGCGCGTCTCGTCGAGGGACCGCCCGAGGTGTGTTGCGATCTGTTCCGGTCGTTCCCGGAGGTGCAGGACGTTCTTCTGCGGGTTGTGATGCATCTCGCCCGCCTCGCCGATGCCGTAGTGGTGCACGATGACGCGAAGAGTGTCCTCCGAGAGGACGTCCGCGGTTTCGGCGAGCGTCCAGGTGAAGTAGTCGCCGTCGTCGCCCGGGGAGACGTCTGCGTCCTGGGAGCCCGCGTACCCGCCGTCGGGATCGGCCATGACGTCCATCGTCCACGTCACGATCCCGTCGATCACCTCACGGTAGAGCTCGGGGTCCCCCCCGGGGAGATCGGCGCCCGCGGCCTGCACGTAGATGCGCAGCAGTTCCGAATTGTCGTAGAGCATCTTCTCGAAGTGGGGCACGATCCAGCGTCCGTCGACCGCGTAGCGATGAAAGCCCCCGCCGAGGTGATCGCGGATCCCCCCGCCGGCCATGCCGGCCAGGGTTCGGGTGACGATCTCGCCCGCCCAGGTCTCGCCCGAGTCCCGGTACCGGGCGAGCAGGAACTCGCAGGCGCCGGCATGCGGGAACTTGGGCTGGGTACCGAACCCCCCGTGCCGGAAGTCGAACGCGCGCGCCATACCGTCCGCGACCTGTTCGAGCAGCGCCGGGTCGAGCGAGGCGCGCTGGAGGTCGGCGCGGTGGGCGCGAAGGTGCTCCGTCAGCTCCTGTGCCCGCGCCTGCATGTCGTCCGGCTGCTCGCGATACCGCGTGGCCAGTTCGTTCAGCACGGTGCCGAACCCTGGCCGGCCCTGACGCGCATCGGGCGGGAAGTACGTCCCGCCGTAGAAGACCCGGCCCTCGGCGGTGAGGAACGCGGTGAGCGGCCATCCGCCCTGGCCGGTGATGGCTTGGACGGCGCGCTGGTAGCGCGCGTCCACGTCGGGCCGCTCGTCGCGGTCCACCTTGATGCAGATCCAGTCGCGATTCAGTTGCGCGGCAAGCTCGGCATCCTCATAGGACTCGTGGTCCATCACGTGGCACCAGTGGCACCACACCGCGCCGATGTCGAGCAGAACCGGCTTGCCCTCTGCCGCCGCGCGCTCGAAGGGCTCGGGCCCCCAGGGGTACCAGTCGACCGGCTGGTCGGCGGCGGATCGCAGGTAGGCCGACGTGGCGTCGGCGAGTCGGGAGATCATGATGCCGTCACTCCATCGGGTGCGGAGGGGCAGAGGGTCCGCACGGGGCAGATTTCGCACGCGGGCTTCCGCGCGTCGCAGATGGCGCGGCCGTGCAGGATGAGGAGGTGCGAGAACAGCGTCCACTCCTCCCGGGGCACGAGCTGCATGAGGTCCTGTTCGATCTTGACGGGGTCGCGGTGCCGCGTGAATCCGAGCCGGCCGGACAGACGCTGGACGTGCGTGTCGACGACGACGCCGTCGTTCTTTCCGAACGCGTTGCCGAGCACGACGTTGGCGGTCTTGCGTCCCACGCCCGGCAGGCGCACGAGCGCCTCCATGGTGTCGGGGACTTCACCGCCGTGCCGTTCGACCAGACCCTGCGCCATGCCGATGATGGACTTGGTCTTGTTGCGGAAGAACCCGGTCGATCGGATCTGCTCCTCGAGCCGCGCGGGGTCCGCGTTCGCGTAGTCGTCCGCCGTGTGGTAGTGCTGAAAGAGGTCCTTCGTCACCATGTTGACCCGCGCGTCGGTGCACTGCGCGCTCAGGATCGTCGCGACGAGCAGTTCCAGCGGATTGCCATGATCGAGGGCGCAGCGGGCGTCCGGATACTGCGTCTTGAGCCGGTCGATCACCGGGAGCATCCGCTCGGCCGGGCGCTGGCTCATGGGTCGTCTGGGCAGAACGCTCATCGCTCGAATCCTGTTGGGGACGTCACCCACCCACGCGTCTCACGCGGAGTGCGTAGGGTCGTCGACGGTCGCCGCACCGAGGAGCGCGAGGTGCAGCAGCTCCGCGAGTGTGCCGACGGACCGGAACGCCACCGACGCGCCGCCCTCCATGAGCGGAGCGAACGGCGGGGTCCGCGCCATCGATGGCGCGGAGAGAACGTCGTCGGTCGGCGCCATGAGCGCCACCTGACTGAAGCCCGACCGGTCGGCCCGCAGTCCCAGGACGGCGAGCACCGTCCAGCTCTCTTCGGCGCCCGAGACGACGAAGCAGCCGTCCAGCGGCTCGTGCGGGGCCTCAGCGTCGACCTGAGCCCAGAACCAGTTCTCGGGAAGCTGAAGGTAGACGCCGCCGCCGGGGATCGTCGGCAGCGTCTCCGGCGCGTCGGCGGCGAGTGCCGCCTCGAGGGCGTCGCGCGCGATCGCGTGCGTGGTCTGGCCCGCACGCCAGAATCGGTATGCCACGAAGAGTGACTGCAGATACTCGACCCCGGCCTCGGGTGATGCGGCAATCACGTCGGGCGCCTCGATTTCCTGCAGCAGATGCTGCACCTCGGGGCTCGCGCCGAACTGGGCGAGATCCTCGAGCGCGCGACGCTGCTGCTCCGCTTCGTCAGCGATCCGCGTGAAGTGCTGGTCCACCAGCGGGCCGAAGGCCAGGTCGAACGGGTGGAGCCGCATCACGCCGCGCGCGGGAGAAACGCGTCGAGGACGGCGACGAAGCGGTCGAACTCCTCGACGTGCGGGACGTGGCCCGACGCGTCGAAGCGCTCGAACGCGGCACCGAGCAATCTGGCCGTCTCCTCAGCCGTCTCGATGGGAATGGGGTCGTGCGCCCCGTGCGCGACGAGGGCTGGAACGGCGAGTTCCGGCAGCCGCTCCCGCAGATCGAACCCGTCCAGACTGTTCCAGACCTCATCCTGGGTGCGGGCCGTGACCCGAAACGGCGTGAGGTGGCGCGCCATCTGGGGATCGCGGAAGTAGCCCGCGACCGCCAGTTCGAACGTACGCTGCCGGTACGCGGCCGGGTCGCGCTCGCGGAGGTCGGACGCGTGCAAGGTGCGCCGCGCCTCGACGACGGCGGGAGCCCGCATCCGCTCGGCGAAGCGGCGCTCGAACGTATCACGACCCGAGCGCGACGACGCGGCAGGCGAGACGAGGGCGAGGCGCGCAATGCGGGCCGGAAACCGCACGGCGTAGAGCAGCGAGAGGAGCGCGCCCCACGAGTATCCGAGCAGTGTCATGGTGTCGAACCGCCAGTGCTCGCGCAGGGCGTCGAGGTCGGCGACATGGGATTCCCACCCGACGGGCACGTCGCGGTCGACGGGCGACTGTCCGCCTCCGCGCTGATCGTAGTAGTGCAGGGCCCGGCCGTGCGCCAGCGCGTCGAACTGGGGGAGCAGGTAGTCGTGGTGCGCGCCCGGTCCGCCGTGCAGGACCACCACCGGCGGGCCGTCACCGACGGTGCGGGTGAACAGTTGGACGCCGTTCACCGTCACCGTGTCCTGCCGCGGGGTCACAGGAGCGCGGCCAGCCCGTCGGCGACCTCGCGCACGGCCGCCACCTCGGCGTCGTCGAAGCCGTGCGGCACGTCGCTGTCGATGTCGATCTCACCGAGGATCTCGTCGTGGCGCCGGATCAGCACCACGAGTTCCGACTTGGTCTCCACGCTGCACGCGAGGTATCCGTCGGCACAACTCACGTCTGGAACGTTGAGGTCCCGACGCTCGGCGACGGCCTTCCCGCACATGCCGCTCCCGACCGGGATCTCGACGAGGTCCGTGGGGCGACCGTCATGGGCCTCGAGCCGGAGCATGTCCCCGTGCACCATGTACATGTACACGCCGGTATACGGAGCCCCCGCGGCCCGGATGCGCGTGGCGGCGAGCTGCAGGAGCTCGGCCCGCGGCACATCGCGGCAGAACGCCCCGTGGAGCGCTTTGACGATCGGGTCGGCGCGGAGAACCGCTTCAGCCACCGCGCTTCCCGAGCGTCACGTTCATCTCGATCCGTTCGCCGTCGCGCATCACGGCCACGACCACCCGATCGTCGGGACGGTAACTGCGAAGCGCGTCGGTCATCGCGTACAGGTCCCGAACCTCGTACGTCCCGATCTGTACGATGATGTCGCCGGCCTGAATGCCGGCCTCTTCAGCCGGGCTTCCCGCCCGCACACCGGTGAGGCGGACGCCGCCCGGCGATTCCGTCATGTCGGGGATCGATCCAAGCCACGCGCCATAGCCGCCGCCCGTCGCGGGGGCGGGCGCTTCGACCTCCACGTAGGTGAGTGCGTCGGTCCGGGTCCCGAGGTGCCATGCCAGGTCGGTGCCCAGTGCCGCCACCTGCACGAGGCCCTCTGTGTTGATCAGCGGCCAGTCGTCGGTGGTCCGGTGGTAGTCCTCATGGGTGTTCGTGAAGAAATGGACGACGGGGATCCCCTGCGCATAGAACGACGAGTGGTCGCTGCGTCCCCAGGGATCGGTCGTGGTCGTGAGCGCGAGACCGTGTGAGGTGTTCACCTCGTCGACGATGTCCGCGAACTCCTCGGCGGATCCCGTGCCGATGACCATGAGCGAATCGCCGGACAGGCGGCCCACCATGTCGTAGTTGATCATGGCGTAGGCTCCGGAGAGGTCGCGCGTCGGGTGCCGGACGAAGTGCTCGGAGCCCAGGAGGCCCAGCTCCTCGGCGGTGAACGCCACGAACATGAAGGTGCGGCGCTCGGCGACGTCCCGTGCGGCAAGCATCTGCGCCGTCGCCAGGAGGGCGGCCGTGCCGGAGGCGTTGTCGTCCGCGCCGTTGTGCACGACGCCCGTCGAATCCGGGTCGAGGCTGCCGGAGCCGCCCAGGCCGAGGTGATCGTAGTGCGCGCCCACGATGACGATCTCGTCCGCCAGCGCGCCGCGGCCCGGCAGCACGCCGACAACGTTGCGCACGTCGGCCGCGCCGATGTTGCTGTGCGCGAGCGCGGGAGCACTGGGATCGAGCGAGAAATGCTGGAAAAAGCCGTCGTCGCCGGCCGGCTCGAGGCCGACGGCGGCGAAACGCTCGGCGAGGTAGGCGGCCGCGCTGTCCAGGCCGGCCGTGCCGACGCCGCGACCCTCCATCCGGTCGTCGGCGAGGATGCGGACGTCGTCGTCGGCGCGCTCGACAATCGCTTTCGGCGCGCCATTGGACTGCTGGGCGGTCGCCGGCACCGCGCACACAAGGCACACCCCGGCGAGCGGGATGGCGCGTAGGAGACTGCTGGATGTCATGGTCGGATCTCGTGCCGTTCAGGTTCCAGAGGTGGCGTCACCCGTATTACCCGTCTCACCCCGCGGTGTCCCGTCGGGCGACCTCGAAAGGTAACGGATCATCCCGCGCGGCCCGGTCGGGCGCTAGCGCGGGACGAAATCCGTTGTCGGCTTGACGCGCCGCGCGAACGCAGCGAGCAGCTTGGCGGCCCGGTCCAGGTCCTTCGTATCGACCATCTCGTTCGGGCTGTGCATGTAGCGGTTGGCGACCGATACCAGGCCCGTGGCGATGCCCTGCCGTGCGGTGTAGATGGCGTCGGCGTCCGTGCCGGTGTCCCGCGGTGCCGCCTGGACGGTGTAGGCGATCTTCTCGCGGTCGGCGGTCGATGCGAGCAGGTCGAAAACCACCGGGTTCACCGCCGAGCCGCGCGAGAGTACGGGGCCGCCGCCGAGCGCGAAGTCGCCGTGCTCGGTCTTGGCGACCCCCGGATGATCCGTCGCGTGGGTCACGTCCACGACGATCGCCACGTCGGGTTCGACCGCGGCCGCGCTCGTCCGGGCGCCTCCGCCCGACCACGCGATCTCCTCCTGGGTCGTCGCCACGGCGAAGACCGCGGCGTTCGGCGCCCGGCGGGCGAGCCGGCGCAGCGCCTCGAGCACGATGAAGGCGCCGATCCGGTTGTCGATGCTGCGCGACGCGATCCGGCCGCCCGGCAGGCTCAGCATCGACGACGCGAGCACCGCGGGGTCGCCCACGCGAACCCGTTTGAGGGCGTCCTTCTTCGACTTGGCCCCGATGTCGATCCAGAGTTCGGTCGGCTTGGTGGCCTTGTCGCGCTCGTCGGCCCGGATGAGGTGGATCGCCTTCCGCCCGACGACGCCCTCCACGGGCCCCGAGCGGGCGAGGATGATGACGCGCTGCCCGACGAGCACCTGTGCGTCCCAGCCGCCGATCGGGGAGAACGACAGGAAGCCGTCGTCGTCCACGTGCACGATCATGAGGCCGATCTCGTCGATGTGACCGGCGAGCATGACCCGAGGGCTGCCCTCGGGGTTGATCGCGGCGACGGAGTTTCCGGTGACGTCGACCGAAACGTCGTCGGCGAACTGCTCGGCCTCGGCCCGCCACACGCGGGCCGGTGCGGTCTCGAACCCGGACGGCCCCGGGGTGTCGAGCAGGCGCTGGAGAAAGTCGAGCGAGGCCTCGCGGAGCGCCGCCATCTCAGTTGCTCGCGAGCGCGCTGAGCGTTGCCGTCAGCAGCGTGTAGAACCGCTCGACCGAGCCGATGTGGACGCGCTCATCGGGCGAGTGCGGAAACTCGATCTGCGGCCCGAACGAGATCATGTCCATACCCGGCACCTTCTCGCCGATGATCCCGCACTCGAGGCCCGCGTGAATCGCCTTGATCTCCGGCGTGGAGCCGAGCTCGTCCTGCTGCACACGCTGGACCACGCCCAAGAGCCGCGACTGGAGGTTCGGCTTCCAGCCGGGGTAGGCATTGCCTTCGGTGACCGTCGCGCCGGCGAGCATCCCCATGGCCCGGATACGCTCGCGGAGCGCTTCGATTGCCGAGTCCACCGAGGACCGGCTACTGAGCCCGACGGCCAGGGCGCCGTCCTGCTCCGCGACCGTCGCGAGGTTCGTGCTGGTCTCGACGAGGTCGGGGATGTCGTAGCTCATGCCGAGCACGCCGTGGGGCAGGGCCGTGAGCAGCTGCAGCACACGCTGCGTGGTGGCGTCGTCCCAGGCCTCCGCGGGCGCGTCGGCTTCGGTGATCCCGAGCGTGATGTCGGGGTCGGCCGCTCCGAACTCCGCTTGCATGTCGTCGACCGTCGCGGCGATCGCGGCACGCACGGCGTCGGCCTGGTCTGCCGCCACCACGATCGTGGCCGTGGCCTCGCGCGGGATCGCGTTGTGCTTGTTGCCGCCGGCCACGTGTCCGAGCCGCAGCGGCGCCGCGAGGGAGGCGGAGTAGATCGCGCGCGCGAGGAGTTTGACCGCGTTGGCGCGCTGCAGATGGATGTCGACGCCCGAATGCCCCCCCCGCATGCCGCGAAGGGCGACGTCGAGCCCGACGGCGCCGTCGGGGCAGGGCGCGGAGGTCAGCGGGACCAGCAGCTCGCTGTCGCCGCCGCCGGCGCAGCCCACGTACAGGGCGCCTTCTTCTTCCGAGTCGAGATTGATCAGCTGTCGCCCGGTCAGCAGCGCTGCGGACAGCTGCGCCGCTCCCGTGAGGCCCGTCTCCTCGTCGATGGTGAAGAGGCACTCGATCGGACCGTGGGCGAAGTCGGTGGCCTCCATGACGGCGAGCATGGCGGCGACGCCGATGCCGTTGTCCGCCCCCAGCGTAGTGCCCGTGGCCTTCAGGTACTCCCCGTCCTGCTGCGGCACGATGGGGTCCGTGTCGAAGTCGTGCTCGACGTCGGCATTCTTGTCGTTCACCATGTCGAGATGCGACTGCAGAATCGTCGTCGGCGCGCCCTCATGGCCGGGGGACGCGGGTTTCCGCACCACCACGTTGCCGGCGCCGTCGACCTCGTATGCCAGCCCGTGGCGCTCGGCGACTTCAATCACGTAGGCACGCGCGGCCTCCTCGTTCTTGGATCCGCGCGGAATGGTCAGAATACGGTCGAAATGCGCCCACAGGGCCTCGGGCGCCAGCGTCGCGACAAAACTCATCGTACCTCCTCGGGTCCCGAGTATTGTAGCCGGTGGGCGGACCCGGCACGAGAGTACGGGCTGAGGCCGTTTGACAGTCCGCGGCGACGGGGGCTAGAATCCCCGATCCCTCACCCCACACCTGGGGATCATTATGAGCGCTTCGCAGCACAAGCCCTTTGTCCCGGCCTCCACGGAGATGCCGGAACTCACGTTCAAAGCGATATTCTTGGGCATTCTGATGGCGGTGGCGCTCGGCGCGGCCAACGCCTACGTCGGGATGCGCGCCGGCCTGACGGTGGCCGCGACGTTCCCGGCCGCGGTGGTCGCCATGGCGCTCCTCCGGGGCTTCCGGGGCACCATCCTCGAGGAGAACATCGCGCGGACCACGGCCTCGGTCGGTGAGGCGCTCGTTGCCGGCGCGATCTTCACGATTCCGGCGTTCGTCATCAGCGGTGCGTGGGACGAGCTCAGGTACCTCCAGAGCACGGCCATCATGCTCATCGGCGGTATTCTGGGCGTGTTCTTCGTCATCGTGCTCCGGCGCACGCTCGTCGTCGAGGCCGACCTGCCGTTCCCGGAGAGCGTCGCGACGGCTGAGATTGTCAAGGCCGGCCAGGGTGGGCAGTCGGGCGCCAAGTATCTCTTCGGCGCGATGGGCCTGGCGGGATTGTGGGAGCTGCTCAAGAACTCGAACGGTATCTATCTCATCCGCGACAGTACGCAGACGTTTGCCTCGTTCGGGCGCTCGACCATCGAGCTGCTGCAGCAGCGGGTCGAGTACGCGGGCGGCATCCTCTTCTCCGCGCCGAGTGCGTCGCCCATGCTCATGGGCGTTGGCTTCATCGTGGGGACGCGGATCTCCGCAGTGCTGTTCTCGGGCGCCGTGCTCGGCTGGCTGCTGCTGGTGCCGCTGGCGCTGTTCCTCAACCCGGGTCTGAGCGGGGCGCTGGGGCCGGGCGACACCATGGCGGACCTCGCGAACAGCGTGTGGTCCCGGCAGATCCGACCGCTCGCGGTCGGCACCATGATCGTGTCCGCCTTCTACACGCTGTACAACCTGCGCTCGTCGCTGGTGGCCGGCATCGGCAAGGCCCTGCACCAGATCAACCTCGGTGGGACGGACGGCGCCGAGCGCACCGACATCGACCTCGACTTCAAGCGGGTCTTCATCGGGATCGCGATCGCCTCGGTGCTGACG
>JBDHIW010000077.1:0-22180 GCA_039587215.1 Gemmatimonadota bacterium
ACGGCTCGACGCCGGCTGCCCGCCGCTGCCGTGCTCGTGCTCGTGCCCACTGCCGCGGCGGCACAGGCCGGCAGCCCCCGGTTTCCCGATCCCTTCCCCTCCACCTACGCGCCGCTCCCGTCGCAGCCGACCCTCATTGAAAACGCCACGATCCTCACCGGCACCGGGCAGCGGATCGACGGCGGCTCGATTCTGATGCGCGATGGCGTCGTCGCCGCGATCGGCACCGACGTCGAGGCCCCTGCCGACGCCACCGTCATCGACGCGACCGGCAAGTGGGTCACACCCGGCATCATCGACTCGCATTCGCATCTCGGGAACTACCCGTCGCCCGGCATCTCGTCGCAGAACGACGGCAACGAGATGACGGACCCCAACACGGCGCAGGTGTGGGCGGAGCACGGCGTGTGGCCGCAGGACCCGGGCTTCGGACACGCCCTGGCCGGGGGCATCACGTCACTCCAGATCCTCCCAGGCTCCGGGAACCTGTTTGGTGGACGCGGTGTCACGCTCAAGAACGTTCCCGCCCGCACCGTGCAGGACATGAAGTTCCCGGGCGCGCCGCACGCGCTCAAGATGGCCTGCGGCGAGAACCCCAAGCGCGTGTACGGCGAGCGCAACGAGTTCCCGAGTTCCGCCATGGGGAACGGTGCAGGCTACCGCATGGCCTGGGCCGAAGCGCAGGAGTATCTGAGGACGTGGCAAGCCTGGTGGGACGGCGGATCCGATCCGGCGACGACGCCCGAGCGCGACCTGAGGCTCGAGACGCTCGCCGCCGTACTCGTCGGCGAGGTCCGCATCCACAATCACTGCTATCGCGGCGATGAGATGGTCAACATGATCAACATCGCCAGCGAGTTCGGCTACCGCATCGCTTCGTTCCACCACGCGGTGGAGGCCTACAAGGTGCGTGACTACCTGGCCGAGCACGAGATCTGCGCGTCGATGTGGGGATCCGGAAACTACGGATTCAAAATCGAAGCACACGACGGCATCGAGGAGAACGTCGCACTGGTGCACGACGCCGGCGCCTGCGCCATCGTGCATTCCGATTCACCGATCGAGATCCAGCGACTCAACCAGCACGCGGCGGTCGCGATGCGCGCCGCCCGTGAAGAGGGCATCGTCATCTCGCCCGAAGAGGCCATCCAGTGGACGACGTCCAACCCTGCCATCGCGATGGGCGTCGCCGACCGGACCGGCTCGCTCGAAGTCGGAAAGATGGCCGATGTCGTGCTCTGGACGGGCGACCCGTTCAGCGTGTACACCCACGCCGAACACGTCTACGTGGACGGCGCGCTGCTGTACGACCGCAACGCGCCTGATCCGTTGATCTACGGCGACTTCATGCTCGGCATGGACGGGGAGGTGGGACGATGATCCGCGCCAAACGAGTGCTCGCGTGCGCCATGCTCGCGGCGGCGACCGCTGCCGCCGTGCCGGCGCCGGCAGCCGCGCAGACGGTTGCCATCACCAACGCCGAGATCCACACGATCTCCGGTGCCGTCATTCCCAACGGCTCGATCGTCATCCGGGATGGGCGTATCGTCGGGGTCGGTTCGCGCGTGCGGATTCCCGACGACGCACGCACGATCGATGGCACGGGCAAGGTCGTGACGCCCGGCTTCATCGATTCCCACTCGCAGCTCGGCCTGAACGAGGTCGGTTGGATGGCGCCCGGCGCGCAGGACTACGCGACCAGCGACGACGACCTCGGCCCGCGCTTCAACCCGGTCTGGGCCGTGAATCCGGAGAACACCCACATTCCCATCACGCGAATCCGCGGGATCACCGCCGTCGTCGTGCGACCCGGCGGCAATCAGCTCTTCCCTGGGCAAAGCGCCGTGATCGCGCTCGATGGGGAGACCGTGTCGTCCATGCTGCGGCACTCGTCCGTCGGTGTGTACACCGCGATGGGCGAGACCGGATCCGGTCGCGCGGGCGGTTCGCGGGCGGCGAACTATCAGCGGCTGCGAGACGCCTTCCTGGACGCCCGTCAGTACCTGGACGGGGAGTACGAGGAGACTGAGAGCCGCATGGGACTCGACGAGCTTCACGTCGCGGTCCTGGCCGATGTACTCCGCGGCGAACGCCCCCTGGTCGTGAGTGCGAGCCGGAAGAGCGATCTCCGACTCGCCCTGCAGCTCAAGCAGGAGTTCGATCTGCGGGTCGTGCTGGTCGGGGCCGCCGAAGGGTGGCAGATCGCCGACGAGCTGGCGGACGCGGGCGTGGCGGTCATCGTGAACGCCTCCAGCAATCTGCCGACCTACGACGGACTGGGCGCCTCGCTCGCCAACGCCGGCACGCTGCAGGCGGCGGGGGTCGAGGTCCTGTTCACCGGTGGACGTGAGATCACCCACGAAGCCGGACTCGCCGTGGCCAACGGCATGGACCACGCGGCGGCGCTTCGCGCGCTGACGCTCGGCGCGGCCACCGTGTGGGGCGTCGACGACCGCATGGGGAGCCTCGAGCGCGGGAAGATCGCCGACCTGGTCGTCTGGTCGGGTGACCCGCTCGAGCTGTCGACTTCCGCGGAGCACATCTTCATCGGTGGACGAGAGATCCCGCACGACAGCCGGCAGGAACGGCTGTTCGATCGCTATCGGTCGCTCGAGCGGTATCGCAACATCCAACGGTAGGAACGTGGCCCGGCCCGGCAGCGCGTGGCGCTGCCGGGCCGGGCCACGCATCACTCGGTGCGCTTACCCCGCCGCTTGCCTCCCTGCTTCTTCGCTTCGTCGGGCGCCTCGAAGGCCATCGTGAGTCGGATGGCCCCGTTGTCGCGCTCGCTCCGGACGTCCAGCCCGCTCTTGTGGAAGATGAGGAGCATCGGCTTGTTGCTCTCGAGTACGTCCGCGGTAAAGCCACCCAATCCGCGCGCACGCGCGATCTCCGACATTCTCCGCATCAGCACCGTGCCGAGCCCCTTCCCCTGCCACTCGTCACGCACGACGAACGCGATGTCCGCGAGCCGGGTGGCGGGATCGACGTCGTACCGCGCCATGCCGAGGATCTCCTCACCCGCTTTGGACGTCCGCACCGCGAGCACTGCCATGTTGTTCTCGTAGTCCAGGTCGACGAGCTTCTGCATCTCCGAGTGGGGATGCACCTGCTTGTACGCCATGAACCGCCGATACGTGCTGTCGTCCGACAAGCGGTAGAACAGGTCCTGCAGCGGCTCCTCGTCGCTGATCCTCGCGGGCCGGAGCATGATCGACTCCCCGCTCGCGATCGTCTCGCTTCGCGTGTCCTGCCACGGGTAGCTCGCCGTCGATGTCACCTGATCGGCGAAGACGTACCGCCGCTCCTTCGCCGCCGCCAGCAGATCGGCGCGGAAGTCGGGATGGGCGATATCGATGAGGGCCAGGGCGCGCTGGCGGATGTTCTTGCCCCAGAGGTCGGCCACGCCGTACTCGGTGACGACGTAGCGCACGTCCCCGCGGCTGGTGACGATCCCGGCCCCCTCTTCGAACGTCGGCTGAATCCGGCTCACCGTGCCGCCCTTGGCCGTGGCGGGCAGCGCGATGATCGGCTTGCCGCCCTCGCTGCGAGCGGCCCCACGGATGAAGTCCACCTGCCCGCCGATGCCCGAAAAGAACCGACCCATGAGCGTGTCGGCGGCCACCTGCCCCGTGAGGTCGATCCCGAGGGCCGAGTTGATGGCGATCATCATCCGGTTGCGCGCGATCGTGAACGGATCGTTCGTGAAACTCGTGGCACGCATCTCGATGGCCGGGTTGTCGTGCACCCACGCGTAGAGCTTCTCGCTGCCCATGATGAACGACGACACCGTCTTGCCTGGCAGCAGGGTCTTCCGGCGTCCCGTCACGACGCCGGCCTCGATGAGGTCCATCACCCCGTCCGACATCATTTCCGTGTGCACACCGAGGTCATTCCGGTCGGCCAGCGCGGCCAGCACGGCGTCCGGGATCTTCCCGATCCCCAGCTGCAGCGTCGCGCCGTCCGGAACGAGCGACGCCACGTGGGTGGCGATGGCCCGCGACACGTCGTCCGCGACGGTCGGGGCCAGCTCCGGCAGGGGATAGTCGACCGGCACCAGGCCGTCGATGCGGTCCACGTGCAGGAACGAGTCCCCGTGCGTCCGCGGCATCCGCGGGTTCACCTCCGCCAGGATGATGTCGGCCGCGTCGACCGCGGCACGCACGACGTCCACCGAGACGCCGAGGCTCACGAAGCCGTGCCGGTCCGGCGGGCTCACCTGAATGAGCGCCACGTCGATCCGCACGCGCCGGTCGTGAATCAACTTGGGGATATCGGACAGGAATACCGGCATGAAGTCCGCCCGACCGTGCTGCACGGCCTCGCGCACGTTGTGCCCGATGAAGAACGCCGTGTGCCGGAATCGGTGCTCCATGCCGGGCTGGACGTACGGTGCGGGCCCCAGCGTCATCAGGTGCACGATGTCGTTGTCGGCCAGGTGATCGCCGTATTCCACGAGCCCCTCGACGAGTTCGTGCGGCTCGCCCGCGCCCGACCCGATCTGTATGCGGCGGCCGCGCGGAATGCGCTGTATCGCCCGGTCAACGGAGACGACCTTGGCGGCGTATGTGGTCTGCCAATCGCTGGACATGTTGGTTCGAACAGGTGTGAGTTCACGGCTTCGCGACGCACGACCGACGCATGACGTGCAGGCGGCGCCGAGCACACTCTGACAGTAATTGGTCGCCGTTTGCAACGCGAACCGTCGCGGGCTCGCTGACCCATTCGGTGATCTCCGTCACACCGATGCGAGCGTGGTACGCGGATTGCACTCCTCTTCGGGCAGACGGGAGGTCATCATGGGTCGGCGCGACCACGTCGTGGCGTCAGTCATCCACGAATGCCACGAAGAGATCAGTGATCTGGCGAGTCAGTCCGTTCGCGACTCGGTCAGCATCTATCTCGAACGCTTGAGCCATAGGCTGGCAGACCGACTGGCCGCGCTGGACCGTGGGTTCGACCGTGACGAGTTCATGGAGGCCTGTCGACCGGCCGCCTGATACCCGCTGCGGGACCTACCTGTCGCGATCCCCGTCCGGCGCTGCCGGGCGGGGATTTCGCATGGCGGGACGGCATTCCACCCCGTCAGGCGGCCCTCCCCCCCCCGCGGGCCTGCCACGGACCGCGGCAGTGCGTACATTCTCTTCGCCTCTCTCTCCCAACAGGACGCCGACATGAGGATACGCCCCCTCCTCCTCACCGCCCTCGCCGCCGTAGCCCTGCCTGCGCAGGGCGACGCACAGTCCCCGCTCGACCCGGCCACGGAAGCCGCCATCGATGCAATCGAGCCACAGGTCGTTGCCTGGAGACGCGATATCCACCAGCACCCCGAACTCGGGAATCGGGAATTCCGAACGGCCGGCATCGTCGCGTCTCATCTCCGGTCGCTCGGCATCGACGTGGAGACCGAGGTTGCCCACACCGGGGTCGTTGGCGTGCTGCGCGGCGCCCGTCCAGGCCCGGTGGTGCTGCTGCGTGCGGACATGGACGCGCTCCCCGTGACCGAGCGCGTCCCGCTGCCGTACGCCTCGACGGTCACCACCACGTACGAGGGAAGCACCGTCGGCGTCATGCACGCCTGTGGCCACGACACGCACGTCGCCATTCTGCTCGGCACGGCGAGCGTGCTTGCGGGGATGCGGGATCGCCTTGCCGGCACCGTGAAGTTCATGTTCCAGCCCGCCGAGGAGGGCCCGCCCGAGGGAGAGGAAGGAGGCGCCGATCTGATGATCCGCAAGGGCGTGCTCGAGAATCCCACGGTAGACGCGGCCTTCTCTCTGCACGCGTGGAGTAAGGGCGCCGTCGATCACCTGTACGTCACGCCCGGCGGTATCTGGGCGAGCGCGGATGCGTTTCGCCTCGTGGTGCGCGGACAGCAGACGCACGGTGGCTATCCGTGGAACGGCGTGGACCCCATCGCCATCTCCGCCCAGATCATCACCGCGCTGCAGACGATCGTCAGTCGAGAGCTCGAACTCACGCGGGCACCTTCCGTCATCACCGTGGGGAGCATCCACGGCGGCGTACGGTCCAACATCATCCCGGAAGAGGTTGAGATGCTCGGGACGATCCGGGCGCTCGACCCCGAACATCGTGCGCAGATCCATGAGCGGGTCCGCTCCCTCGCGACGGGCATCGCGGAGAGCATGGGCGGCTCGGCGAGCCTGACGCTGCCGGTCGGGCTGGGCTATCCCGTCACCTACAACGATCCCACACTCACGGCCACGATGACGCCGGTTCTGGAAGCGGTGGCGCCTGGACGCGTCGTCCACACGCCGCCCGAGACGGGCGCCGAGGACTTCTCCTTCGTAGCCGAACGGGTGCCGAGCTTCTACATCCAGTTCGGCGGGCGACCACGCGATGTCTCATGGGAGGACGCCGCGGATCACCACACCCCGGACTTCGTGATCGACGACAGTGGTTTGGCCCTCGGTGTGCGCGCGCTGACCGCGATGACCCTTCACTACTTCGCCACGACCCCCCACCAGGAGCGATGAGCATGCGCCTGCCGATGCGGTGCCTCATCGCCGTCTGCCTGCTCTTCCCCGGCACCGGACGCGCGCAGACCGAGGGCACATACCTCTACGAGGTCAGCCTCCTCCGTGCCGCGCCGGGCCGGTTTGCGGATTTCATCGACGCCGTGCGCGCGGACTCCGCGTTGTCCGTCGAGGCCGGCGACGCCGTGCCCTTCGTCATCAGGCACTCGCAAGGCGACCACTGGGACTTCCTGCGCATCACGCCGATCGAGTCCTTCGCAGCATACCACGCACCCGACCGCTCCGCCCGCCGGGCGCGCGTCTGGAACGGCGCGCGCGGTCGTGCGCTCCGCGCACGCCTGGATTCGGTGACGGCCCATCGCGAAGAGTGGTTTGCGCACTCGGTCGCGGTGGACGACCTCGCCGAGCGCTTTCGCGGGATGGGCCTCTTTCACGTGGAGATGTTCGTCGGGCTCGCCGGCCGACGCACGGACCTCGTCGAGCAGCGTCGCAGACGATCGGATTCTACACCGACTTGCAGGCGTTCGCGTCCGCGGGCGCGCAGCACACGATGGACGAACAGGAGTCTGCAGCGCGGGCCGCCGGATTTGACGGCGTCGACGCGATCGCGCCCTACCTACGCTCGTTGCTGAGCCGACATCACGACACGTTGGGACGCGTCCCCTGACCACACCGGGGGACGCGGTCAACTAGGCGGATCGTACCGCCTGGTCGGCACTCGCCAGGGCAGCGAACACGTGCTCGTCGAGCCAGGCGCGGAAGCGCGGCTCGAGTTCCTCGAACGGCTCTCCTGGCGTGTGTGGTATCACCGGAACGCGGCGCCCCGCGTTCATCAGGAACCACATCGGAGGAAATGCCTCTTCACCACGGCGCTCGTTGGCCGGCCGCGCTTCGTACGACACGAAATGAAAATCCCGCCCCTCGTGAACCACACGGTACTGCTCGACTCGGTACGTACCCATGACACCTCGCGGAGAGCAGTGAACGCGCTAACGCGCGCGGGTTGATCGTCCTCTGAAAAGTAATCCCCCCTCCAACCCCCTCCCACGCTTTCCGACACCTTTCGACCCTCGGTCCGTAAAGAACCACGACCTCAACCTCCCGGAACCGCGTCGTGATGCATTCCTTGCGCTTTCCCGTACTCGGCACGGCCCTCGCCATCGCGGTCACGACGACCATGGACGCAAACGGCCTGTCCATGTTCAGCGCCCTGCCCCTGATGCTGCTGACCGCCGTCTTCTGGGGAGTAGAGCGACTGCCGCACCGTGCCGTGGGACTCCGGTGGGGCGCACCACATTGGCACGGACTCGCACTCGGCTCCATCGCGATCGTGATCGGCAGCCTCGTTGCGGCGGCGTGGATCGGCAACGCCTTCGGATCGGAGTCCGCCAACTGGTCGAACGCCCGTCTGAACATGATCGCCGGCAGTACCATCGGGATCGTCGTCGTGCTGCTCACCGAGGAGGGGTTCTTCCGCGGGTGGCTGTGGGCCTCCCTCTCGCGACGGGGGCTGTCTCCGCGCGAGACGCTCGTGCTGACCACGCTCGCCTTTACGCTCTGGCACGTGTCCGCGGTCACGCTGGACACCGGCTTCAATCCGCCCGTTCGCCAGTTGCCCGTGTACTTCGTGACGGCCACGGCGCTGGGGGCCATCTGGGGCATGCTGCGTCTCGTGTCGGGGTCGGTGCTGGTCGCCAGCGTGTGCCACGCCGTCTGGAACGCGTTCGCCTACGCGCTGTTCGGCTTCGGCGAGTCGGGCGGTGCGCTCGGCATCGTCCGCACCGACGTGTACGGACCGGAGGTTGGCCTGCTCGGCATGATGCTGAATGCGGCGGCGGCCGTCATCCTGTGGCGCTGGGTCGTCGCTCCCCGTCTCGACGCCGCACCGGCGGGCTCCGACGCCTGATCACCAGGCGCACCTACATCAAGGACGCCCCGCACTCCTTGCAGTGCTTGGCGTCCGCATCGTGTCCGGCCAAGCGGCATGAGCGACACACGCGCTGGCTTCGGCGCCGCCGGGCCTGCTCTCCGACCTCCGCCGTCACGATGCCGGTCGGTACCGCGATGATCGAGTATCCCATGATCATGATGACGGCCGCCAGCGCCTGTCCCGGGGCCGTCTGCGGCGCGATGTCTCCGTAGCCCACGGTCGTGAGCGTGACGATCGCCCAGTACACGCTCACGGGAATGTTCGAGAACCCGTGTTCGCCGCCCTCGATCAGATACATGAAGGACCCGAGGATCACCACGGTCGTGAGCACCCCCGCCAGGAACACCGTGATCTTGTCCCGGCTCGAGCGGAGCGCCTGCATCAGCACGGTGGCTTCGATCACGTGGTGCGCGAGCTTGAGCACCCGAAATACCCGCAGGAGACGGAGCGCGCGAACGATCAGCAACGCCTCGCCGCCAGGCACGAAGACGCTCAGGTAGGTCGGAATGACGGCAACGAGGTCGACGACACCGTAGAAGCTCTTCGCGTAGGCCATCTTCCGCCGGACACACCACAACCGCACGACGTACTCGACCGTAAAGAGGATCGTGAACCCCCACTCGAGCCCGTCGAGCACTGCGCCGTACTCGAGGCGGACACTCTCCACGCTGTCCAGCATGACGACGATCACGCTGGTCACGATGACCCAGATCAGCGCGACATCGAACGCCTTGCCCGCAGGCGTGGCGTGACCGAAGATGACCTCGTGGGTCCGCTCGCGAAGCTCGTGTGCGCGGGCGCTGGCCGTCATAGGGGCTCCGATGGGATGGCGGTGTGCCGTAATGTACCGGCAGGTGCTGCGCCACTCGAACCCTCGAGAGCGACGCCGTGCCCGGACGGTGAAACATCTGCCCGACGCGCATCGTCCGGACAGGCAGGGGTGGAAGGAGGTACGCGATGCAGATCCCGCCGGATGTTGTCGGGTTTGCGATGGTGATGGGAACCGTGATCGGGGCGGCCTTCGGCCTCAAGTTCTTGATCTGGGGGAAGACCCCACTCCACCAGCTGCGCAGAGATGCGGGAGACCACGCCGCCGCTGAACGACTCGCCGATCTGGAAGCGCAGATCGACGATCTGACGACGCTGGTGACCGACCAGTCCCGCCAGATCGAGGACGTTCAGGACCGGCTGGACTTCACCGAACGCTTGTTGGCGCGCGGGCCGGACGCGTCACCGCGGTCGACCGCTCTCCCGCCGAGTGAGCGCGCGTAGCACGCGGCGCCGATCGCGTCTCGCCTCACGGTGACGAGACGTAGCGGGTCAGATGCTCCGAGACGAATCGGGCATCCGCATCCATCCCGAGGATGATGCCCGACTTTCGCGACCGAAGCCACGGGAACCCGACGAAGTACACGCCGGGGACGGGGGCCACGCCGCTCTCGTGTGCCGGCATACCCGCGTCGTCCACGACCGGGATGCGCAGCCAGCGGAAGTCCGCCGTGAATCCCGTGCACCACACCACCGTCGTGATCCCGGCAGCGGCGAGGTCCACTTCCGCGCGACCTGCGTCCCAGACGTCCGCGGTCGCCGGCTCGTCGGCCGGATCGTCGTGCTCGTGCGGTGCCTCGATGCCGTGCTTCTCGATGTACTGGTCGACGCCGCGCCTGAACTCGGCCGATTTCTGATCGGCGAACTCCACATGCGCTCGCAGCGCGTTGTCGGTGTGCAGTACGCGGCCTGCGACGCCCTGCAAGCGGCCCAAGAGCACCGCGCCGTCGCGCTGGAGCTGCTGATAGCTGACGGTGTGTCCCAACGGCCCCACACCCGACACCTGCGGCTGCGCGGCGAACTGCTGCGCCGGATCGTCCAGGTCCGCCACCGTCGCGTCGAACACGCCCATGTCGGCCCACCACTCCAGAATGTCCCGACCCCGATAGCGCCGGGGCACGCGACCGACCTTGCTCGTGCAGAGATACACGCGGCGGCCGCCGGCCAGGAGATCTTCGGCAATCTGGCACCCTGACTGTCCGCCACCCACCACCAGCACGGCGCCCTCGGGCAGGTCGTCCGGATTGCGATACTGGGCCGCATGGAGCTGCGTGACATCCGACGGCAGCTGGTCCGCCGCCGACGGGATCTTCGGCGTTTGGAGGATCCCGGACGCGACGACGACCGCGCGGCACTCCAGGACCTCGCGTGCGCCGTCGGAGCTCGTCACGGCGACGCGGAGCCTCTCACCGTTTTCGCCGCGCTCGACCGCGGTGACCTCGGTATGCTGCCGGATCGGCAGCGACCATCGGCGCGCATACGCGTCGAACGCCTCGACAAGCTCGTCGCGGGTGAAGAACGCATCCGCCGCGACGCCTTCGGGGGAGTCGCCCGGGAGCATGTTGGCCCAGTTCGGCGTGTTCACCGTAAACGAGTCCCACCGCTGGGAGCGCCACGTCTCGCCGACCTCGCCGCGCTCGACGACCACGAAGCGCACCCCCGCCTGCTGCAGGTAGTAGGCGGTCGCGAGTCCTGCCTGCCCCCCGCCGACGATCACGGCGTCCAGTTCGCTCGTGAGTCGAGACATTCGGTTCACCTCACAGCTTCAGAGTCGGCGTAGGAGCAGCCCCACCGTCTGCAGGCTCGTTGGCCTGCATCTTCATAGCAAGAGCAACACGTTCAGACCGCAGCGGTTCCCGCGGAGAGGCCACCACTGTGTACTCACACCGCATTGACTGCCACAAGCCCCTGGGCGCCAATGACGTCGTCGAGCGTCACGGCCATCCAACAAGGGCTCGGGGTGACCCAGCGGTTCCGACGACCGGTACCCTAGGGGGCTGAAGGCGCCCCCGGCCGAATGAAGAGGCGCAGGTCCAGATCGTAGAGTTCGATACCTGCTTCGCCCCGCAGACCGCGAACCCGCGACACCACGATCAAGATTCTGGCGGTCCCTGGCGCGGCCTCGAGTACCATCGCGTCGATCGGCGTCACCCGCTCGCCAGTCGTGCGCTGTGCCTCCTCGGCACGATCGAGCAGCGGGGCAAGCGGCACCCGATCGCTCGTCCCGTCCGGCAGTTCGAGCACGAGGTTCGCGGTCGCGGAGTCGAACCGGATGATCAAACCGTGCGCCAGGGCCGCGGACTCCCGGTGAAGGTCGTCGGCCTGCGTGGCGACGTCGTATCCGCTGATGTCCACGGTGGCCTCGCTCCACGCCGTGAAGTAGCTGAACGCTCCGGCGTCCGATGGCGCCCACGGTCCGACGTACGGGAACCCAAGGGCCGTCACGAACCCCTCGGCGCGCGCTTCCACTGAGAGATCTTCCGGCACCGCATCGCGGTCGGTGTCGCTGCTCGGGGGAAGCAGGTGCGCGACCCGATCCGTGCCGTGCGTGGACTCGAGATACCGCACGACCGCGCTCACCTCTCTGGAGGTCTCAGGGGGAACCTCGACATCCAGTCGCCGGACGGCGCCGTCGGCCAGAACCCCAGCGTCCGTCAACAGCGTCTCGAGTCGCCGAACCTGGCTCGCCTCGGACATGTGATACGCGCTCCACGGTCCGGCGAACGTGAGCAGTGCCCCCAGGCCCAGCGTCGCCGGGATGATCCGGATGTCCCGCGAGCGCGTCCACGCGAAGTAGATCGCAATCCCCGCAAGCCACGACGAGAGGGCCAAGAGGAAATACCGACGCTCGGTCAACCCGTACTGTCCGACCCGCTGACCGACGGCGAGCCACAGCATGGCAATCGCGGGCAGCATCGCCAGGTAGAACCCGCGGGCGTACGTCCGCATCCACCGGTTCTCTTCACGGTCCGAGATGGGATGCACCAAGAGCAGCGAAAACACCCCCGCGGCGGCCACGCTCGAGACGAGCCAGCCAATCCACCCGCTTGGCCACTCCTGGGTCACCAGAAACCAAGGGGACCAGGAGATACTGCGCAAACACCTTGATCACGCGATCGTACTGCTCGTCCCGGTCCAGCGCGTCGAAATCGTCCGGCACGCCGCTCGTGAAGAACCACGTGGCGAACACGAAGGCCACGAAGAACCACAGGCGGACGTACGTCTGCTCCGCCACGTCCAAACCAAACAGGTTGTCCAGGGCAAGCAGGCCCACGGACGATCCGGCAAACAGCACGCCCGCAAACACGGCGGCACTGACGGCGCGGTACAGGAGCGCCCGGTTGTACTGCCAGAATCCGCGGCTCTCCGGGACGCCAACGTAGGGCCCGACCGCCACCGCGAGATGCAGGGCCAACGACAGCTGGAGATACCGCGCCCCCCCCACCGCATCCGTCCAATCCGCCCACGCCAGGAGGAATCCGCCGAGCGCCGCAATCCCAACGACCGAGACGCCCGCGCGGACGCCGAGCGACCATCGCCGTCGCTCAGTGACGAGATCGACGGCGAGGAACAGTGGGATCCCGAGAAGCGCCGTGCCCATGAGACGGAGGAGCGGCATCTCATTGGGATGATCGATGGCGATGGCCCCTGCCACAGCCGCCGTCACGGCGGCCGCGAGGACGAGCGGAAAGCGGACGACTGCGCGACGAGCCGCCTCCATGAGGACGTTGATGGACGGGAACGGCATCGAGGCCCTCCGTCTAGCAGGATCCGAATGGTGGCGTCGGGCATGCGCAAAGACCCGACTCGACAGCACAATGATAAAGTACTTTGCGTTATAAAGTCAACAACCGAGCCCTTGCCCTACCCGACCTCCGGCCCGGTTTGTACACTCTCAGCGTGGCGGTCCGGTCCAGCACCACCCCACGGTCTACCAGGAGCGAAGGGATGGCGCGACACCTCGCTTCGCCAGATCATGAACGTCGGCATCGATCCACCGTCGTGGACGGGCTCGTAGCCCGGCGATCCTCGAAGCCCGAAACGGACCCGGCAAGCCCCCCGTAGGGAGCAACGTCGACATTGCCTCCGTCCGTAGGTGTGCACACATGGCGCTGATCATCTGTCCCGAATGCGGTCGCGAGGTCTCGAGCAGTGCACCCGCGTGCCCGCATGCGCCTACCCTGTCGAGGCGCTCGCCACACCACCGGCGCCGCCCGGCGCAACGTCCGAGGGGCCCAAGATGTGGCACACCGCCCTGTCGATCGCCGGGCGTCTTCTGCTGGGATTCATGATTGCCGCCATCGGCGGCGACGAAGAGGAGTCCGTCATGGCCGTCATCGGCGGTGGGGTCATCGCGGCCTCGGCGTTCCCAACTTGGTACCGCGCCAAGATCGATCGCCTCCGCGCGAATGGCGGCAACACGGCCCTGTTTGCCCAGCTCGAGGCCCGGATGACCGCGCTCGAAGAGCGCCAGCAGGACCGGCTGGATCAGATCGAGCAGGCGCGCAGCGGCCAGTTCGCCGACCTCGAAGAACGTGTGGACTTCGCCGAGCGGCTGTTGGCCAAGCGGGGGCAGAGTGGCCCGGGATAAACCCGACCCGGCAAACCTGACGGCGCCCGCCGGTCGCGTGACCGGTCGCATGCTTGCATCTTGGGCGCACAGTCTCACCCCATCCGACCGCGAGCGAGCACGGACTCGGTGAACACCTCGAGCGACCCATCGACACCGTCGGCGCTGGTGCGCCGTCCCTCGCCGACGGACTCCGCTCCGTCCGACGGATCACTGCCGTCCGACATCGTCGACCAGGCGGCCCGCCGCCTGCGAGCCCTGGCGCTGGTCTTCGCCTTCGTGTTCTTCATGGCGACGTTCTTCTCGGCGTTCTTCGATCCCAGCGTATCCGAGTTCGACGACCTCCATGACTGGGGCATCGACGCCCTGTCGATCGCGTTGGCGCTGGTCGTCGCATGGATGACGACGCGCCCCCGCATCGGCCGGCGCACCATCATCAATGTGGGCTTGGCGTTCCAAGTGGTCGGCAGCTACGGCATCGCCATGGCGCAGTACTGGGGGATCTACGAGGGTCTGGAACACCAAAAGGCCCACCTGGAGGTGTTTGGCCTGTCGTGGGTGGCCGTGTGGATGATGCTCTTCGCCATCGTCGTTCCCGCGCATCCGCGCAAGGCACTCCTCGCCAGCGTGGGATCGGCCAGCGCGGTGCCCGTCGTGCTCGCGCTCACCATGCGGTATGGCGGCACGACCATTCGAACGACCCCGGCCGAGTTTGTGCTGGGTGCGGTAATGCCCTACCTGCTCGTCATTCTCATGACGCACGTCGGGGCACGCGCCATCTACACGCTGGGCCGTGAGGTGGCGAAGGCGCGGGAGTTGGGGAGCTATCGGCTCACGGAACGCCTTGGCCAGGGCGGCATGGGCGAGGTGTGGCGCGCCGAACACCGGATGCTCGCCCGACCCGCGGCGATCAAGCTCGTGCGCGCGGAGGTGCTCGGGCAAGAACCCGATGCGGTCAGCCGGACGCTTCGCCGGTTCGAACGGGAAGCTCAGGCGACGGCGCTGCTGCGTTCTCCCAACACCATCGAGCTCTACGACTTCGGCATCGCGGATGACGGCGCGTTCTACTACGTGATGGAACTCCTGGACGGGTACGACCTCGACACGCTGGTGCAGGAGTTCGGTCCACTACCCGCGGGACGGGTCATCGCCCTGCTCCGGCAGGCCTGCGATTCGCTCGGTGAGGCGCACGACGCCGGTCTCGTGCACCGGGACGTGAAGCCGGCGAACATCTTTCTCTGTCGGTACGGCCGCAACGTCGACTTCGTGAAGCTGCTCGACTTCGGTCTCGTCAAGCAGAGAAAGCAGGAAGACCTCGACGTCCGAATGACCGCAGAGAACCTGGTCGGTGGAACCCCGTCCTTCATGTCGCCGGAACAGGTGACGGGCGAACGCGCGTTGGACGGCCGATCGGATCTGTACGCGCTCGGCTGCGTGGCATACTGGCTCGCCGCGGGCCAGCTCGTGTTCTCGGGAACCGCCGTGGCAACCATGATGGCTCACCTGCGGGACGATCCCGTCCCCCCCTCGCAGCGCACCGAACTCGGCGTGCCGGACGACCTCGAACAGGTCATCCTCCGATGCCTCGACAAGAACCCCGACGCCCGCCCGCAGACCGCCGATGAACTCGCGGCTCTCCTCGCGGCCTGCGACTCGGGGGGATGGACGGATGCCGACGCCCGCCGTTGGTGGGAGAGCGCACGGCCCGCACCCTAGGCATCGGGGGCGGCGGCGGCCCATCTCCCCTCCAGCACACGCGCCGTGAGACCCACTGGCCATCGGTGCGACGCTCGTCGAACGCGGGACGAACGTGACGTGCCGCCGGCAGGGCGCCATGACGGTCGACATCCCCTTGCCGAGTCGAGAACACACCTGCACTCTCAACGGCGAGCGGCTACGGTAGGGCCCGTCGTCCCATGCGAGGAGGATGCTCATGCGTACCAGCGCCTTCGTGCTCGCCGCGATCGTCGCGATCGTGGCTCCCCCCGTTCTGGCCCAAGACGTGTGGCAGGATCCCGATCCCACCTGCGTCGCGGACCCCGGACATCGACTCGTCTCGGCGGCCCTCGAGCACCTGAAGGTCGCCGCCGAATCGGAGTTCGAAAGCCAACGTGACAAACACCTGCGGGACGCACTCGACGGCCTGACCCGCGCCTTCCAAGCCTATAACCAGGGCGACAATCCGGCCGCGTGGTACGCGCTCGGGCGGTTCTACACTTCGGTCGGCGATGCCCGCGGAGCGGACTCGACGTTCCGTACCGTTCTCTCCCTCGTCCCCGACTGTCGGCCTGACGTGGATGGGTATCGGACCACGCTGGGTATGCAGGTACTGCAGCGCGGCCTCGAACTCTGGCAGCAGCAGGCGCCGGATTCGGCAACGGAGCAGTTCGCCCTCGCGCGGTCGCTGATGCCGTCGGACGCCAACGTCTCGTACTATCAGGCGAGGATGCTCGCCGAGAACGGGCGACTGGAAGATGCCCGCGCCGCAATCGCATCCGGCGACAGCGTCGGCGGCGGCCAGCCGAACTTCGACAGCCAGCGGCGTCGTAGCCTGCTCGACGTGGCGCGGGGCTACGAAGCGGGCGTCGACGAGGCCGCGGTCTCCCGGCTCGTACAGAGTCGCGTGCGGCGCGATTCCGTCGCCGACGCCGTGGCGACGGACTCGCTCGCACTGGTTGCCCTCATCGAAGAATGGATCGGATTCAATCTTCGGCCCGACGTCATGGCAGCCGTCCAGCAGGACTCGACGCGCTTGGAGGAGCGCCTGCTCGCGGGCCGGACGGCGCTCGCGGACACGCGCGCCGCCATCGAGCGCGACAGCACGGCGCTGTGGACCGCGCTGGGGCCGGTGCTCGGCACGTACGAGACCTACGTCGAGAGCTACGCGGACGACCGGCGCGTTACCTACCATCTCCTCCGGGTTGCCGCGAGCGCCGGCGCCACGGCCACCGTGGACCGCATGCTCGCCATCGCGGCCGAGAACCCGGACCCGATGCTCGACCAGCTGTCGCAGGCGGCGGTCGATCTGTTCAACAGCGGGATGACCGCACGATCGGCCACACTGCTGGAACGCGGTCTCGAGGTCAACGGGCACCACCGCACCTCGCTCTACCTGCTCGGACGCACGTACTACGTGATGGGGGATTCGGCGCGCACGCTCCCAACGGCCCTCCGACTGCTGGATGTGGATCCGCTGAACCCGCAGACCTTACAGCTGATGGCCATGGGGCACGCCGCTGCGGGCGGAGCGGATTCCGCCCAGGCCTACGTGGATCGCTCCCGCGGCGGCCTGGAATGGGTCGTCAACGTGCAGCAGTTCATCGCGACGGACTCGGCCACCGTGCTGACGGGATCGGTGCAGAACGCGGCCAACCGCGCCCTATCCCCGGTGACCGTGACGTTCGAGTTTCTCGCTCCCGACGGCACGCCCGTCGCCACGGCGGAGGACCCCGTTCCCGAACTCGCCCCCGGGGCACGGCACGCGATGTCCCTCCGGGTAGAGACCGGCGGGGCCGTCGCCTGGAGGTACCGCACGCGGTAGCCGGCGGGCGTCGAACGTCTCCGGCGATCGCGGCCGGGTGGACCGCGACGCCGGTCGACCTACCAGTTGCTCAGGTCGATGGCCGTGGCGATCGCGCTGGCGGCCACGACGAGCAGGCCCAACGTGCCGAGGGCACGCGCGGCGCGGCGCCTCCGAGCGCTCGCGCTCGTGTTCGCCTTCGTGTTCTTGATGGCGACGTTCTACTCCACGTTCCTCGATCCCACCACCTCGGAGTTCGACGACCTGCACGACTGGGGCGTCGATGCGCTGTCCATCGCGCTCGCCGTGGTGGTCGCGTGACTGACCACGCGACCCCGCATTCCGGCGACGACATTAGTGACCGTTGGCCTCGTGTTCCAGGTCGTCGGGAGCTACGGCATCGCCATGGCGCTGTATTGGGGGGTGTACCAGGGTCTCGCCCACGAGAAGAGCCATCTCGAGATCTTCGGGCTGTCCTGGGTCGCCGTGTGGATGATGCTCTTCGCCATCGTCGTCCCGACCACCCCTCGCAAGGCTCTCCTCGCGAGCATCGGTTCGGCCAGTTCGGTTCCGGTCGTCCTCGCGCTCACGATGCGGTTCGGCGGGACCAGCACCCGCAACACGCCGATCGAGTTCGTGCTCGGCGCGATCATGCCGTACCTCCTCGTCATCCTCATGACGCACGTCGAGACCCGTGCGATCTACCGTCTCGGCCGTGAGGTGGCGAAGTCCCGGGAACTCGGGAGCTATCGATTGGTCGAACGACTCGGCCAGGGGGGAATGGGAGACGTCTGGCGCGCCGAGCATCGTATGCTCGCCCGGCCGGCGGCCATCAAGCTGGTCCGCAGCGAGGCCATGGGCGCGGACCCGGACACCGTCGCACGTACCCTGGCGCGTTTCGAGCGGGAGGCGCAGGCCACGGCCGCCATGCGATCCCCGCACACCATCGAGCTCTACGACTTGGGTGCCGCGGACAACGGGGCGTTCTACTACGTCATGGAACTCCTCGACGGGTTCGACGTGGATACGCTCGTCCGCGAGCACGGGCCGCTCCCGGCAGACCGCACGATCGCACTGCTCCGACAGGCGTGCGATTCGCTCGGCGAGGCCCATGACCACGGACTCGTCCACCGCGATGTCAAACCCGCCAACATCTTCGTCTGTCGGCACGGCCGACGCGTGGACTACGTCAAGCTCTTGGACTTCGCCTCGTCATGCCACGCAAAGGGTGGGATCTCGACGCGCGGATCACGGCAGAGAACATCGTCGGGGGCACGCCAGCGTTCATGTTGCCGGAGCAGGTCACGGGCGGGCGGACGCTCGACCCACGGTCGGACATCTATGCGCTTGGGTACGTCGCCTACTGGATGCTGACCGACCAGCACGTGTTCACCGGTTCGTCGATGGCCACGATGATGGCACATCTCAGAGACGACCCGGTCCGCCCTCCACACGTACCGGACTGGAGGTACCCACCGCGCTCGAGTCGATCATCCTGCAGTGTCTCACCAAGGACCCCGATGACCGGCCCGGCTCTGCCGACGAGTTGGCCGACCACCTGGCAGCCATCGATCGGGGCGCTTGGACCGTCGAGCGAGCTCGGGAGAGGTGGCAGCGTTCGTCCCGCCGTCGTGACGTAACCACATGCCGGACGCGACGACGCCGGGCCGGCCCGAAGGCCGACCCGGCGTCGTGCATCACGCAGTGCGCGCCGTCACTCCATCTCGACGCGCGTAGCGTGCAGCGTACCGGGGACGACCTCCTCACCGTCAGCGGTCACATACGTTGCTTCCATGTTCCCGTGCAACTGGCCATCCATCATGACCATCGCGGTCCGCACGGTGACCATGACGCCCTCGCGAAGCACGCTCTCGTACTGCTCCGCGACTCCGATCAGGCTGTCGCCCACGATCGACACCTGTACGCCGATGGGGTCGCGATCAGGCAGGATCAGCACCCAGTCCGACCCGTCCGCTGACCCCGTCATCGTGGAGAGCACGGGTTCCTCGGTGCCGTCGACCATGATCGCCAAGGACCAACTCCCCGCCACGTCGGCGAGGGTCATCGATGGAGCTTCGGCAGCCATGTCCTCCGTGGCGCCCCCTTCCGTCTCGGCCGACCCGCAGGCCGCAATCAGCGCGGTGCAGAGGATTGCCGTCAATCGTTTCATGTCCAACTCCTTCTCACGTAGAGGTATTCGTATCTCCCGCACTGCGTGCTGCGCGCCGTGCGCACGAAGAGCGCCATGCGAGGTCAGAAGGTACTGCCCCTGCCACTACTGCTGCGGGCTGGTCCCGGAAAGCAATGTCCAGATCTCTGACCGGACCAGACTCCGCACGGTCTCCGATTCCGCCATCACGGCCTCCGAATCGACATCAGGGTGCGCCACCGCGAATGCGTCGGCGATAGGTGCAAGACCGATGTGGTTCAACGCATCGACGGTTGCGTAATTGTAGGGTACTTCCGTCCCGCCGGGACTCATCAACGACCAGAACGCCCATCCAGCGCGGTCGCCGTCGTCCGTCAGAACCTGGTGCACCGGCTTCCAGACCTCGGACTCCATCGCCTCGTACGCATCGCCGTCGTCCGCCCACATCAGGTTGACGGCGATCATCGGGGCATCCGGCCCCTGCACGCCATCGACCATGGTCCAGAGCTCCGACCGGACGATGCGGCGCGTGTCGTAGGTCTGCCGCCACGCGTCATCCCAACTCTTGTCGGGGTGCACCTCGGCGAAGATCGCCTCATAGTCCACGTCGGCGTTCAGCTGCTCCTCGCCGGCATACTGATTGACCGTGTAGTAATCGCACTCCGACGCGTCACCGTAGCTGACACCGTAGAACGCCCACCCGAGCTTCATCCCGCGATCGACAACGGCCTGGTGCATCGGCTGCCAGATCTCGGTCTCGACGGCCTCGTAGTCCGCCGACGTCGACTGCATGCAATGCACCTGCGCGTACACCGTCGGGGCGTCCTGCGCCTGGGCAACTCCCGAGGCACCGAGCCCTATCAGGGCCAGCGGCAACGCCCAGAGTGACTTCCCGGCAAACATATGGTCCTCCTCGTACCAGGGATGGGAAACCTGATCTCGCAATTCGCTAGAGTATCAGCGGGACCATCCGCCCGCTAGAGGACACCCGTCCCGACAATTACCGGGCCCCGGCGAGCCACCCTTCCACGTCATTGTGCGCTTCGACGAACGCCCGACCGAACCGGTGCGCCGCAAGGCCCAGCATGAGCGTCGAGTAGTCGATGGCCTCGACGGCCGGCGGCGTCCACTGGGTATCGGTCGCGCTGTAGCGCCACAGCACGGACCCGCGCACGCCGGGCACCATCCGCCGGGCACGCGCCGTCGACTCGGCGAGCGTCACGAGATCGTCGATCACCCGAGCCCCCACCGGTGCGAACCCGGCCATGGTATGCGGCGACACGATGGAATCCGGGTTACCGCCGATGGCATCCGCGCGATACGGCACCGAACGGGCGCTGCCGGCGCCGAGGCCCCATTCGTACGGGCGCGCAACGGAGGTCTCGCGCCACCACGCGCGGTCCGCCAGCTGCGCGCCCTCCAGGAAGGTGCGGTAGCGTTCGCTCGTCGTGAACGGGTGACACAGGTAGAACGCAAACTGTACGACGAAGCTCGACAGGAACGCCGTCGGTCGATCCGTGAGCACCGAATGGCCGGCGAACGTCGACGTCGGCAGACTGTCGGGGTCGGCATAGTGACGAGCCCAGAGTTGGCTCGCGGGTCCCACGCCGCTCGTGTCTTGGAGCGAGGCGAACCACGCGACGAGCATGTACTCGTTGAACGGGCGGGTGACGGACCCCGGCATCCCGCCGCCGTCCGCCGCCATCTCCAGGTACACCTCGCCGGTCACCGGGTCGGCGATGGCGCGGGACCAGTCGACCGACGACCAGAGTGCGTACACGAGCGAGTCGAGTTCCTGATCGCCGCGTAGACACGACGCCGCGAACAACGCCCCGCTCGTCAGGATGGCCGTATCGATGCTCGAATACTCGCTCGTATACGCCCGGTCCCCCGCCTCCATGTCCAGGAAGTGATAGAAGAAGCCCGAGGCCGTGCGCGACTGCGAGAGTCCGAGCATTGTGCGGACGCTGACCTTCACGTCCTCTCGCGCGTCGGTGGCCGAGATCACCCCCAGTTGGTGACCGACGCACAGAGAAATCAGGCCCATGCCAGTGGCGGCAATGGACGATGGGGCGGCGGACGGGCCAGAGAACTCGAGCCGATCGCGATACATCCCGGTGGCCCCGCGAGATTCTCGAAAGAAGTCGACGGCACTCACGAGGAGGCTGTCGGTCGAGATCGACGGCGTCGGCGGGCCCTGGGACTCGGCACACCCGTGGAGGCTTGGGATCAGGAACAGCGCCACGACGCAGGCCGCTCGCGATCGAGTCCTCACGTCGGGTCTCCTCCGCGACCTACCATCGGGGGGCGGGCGAGCGCCGTCAGTTCTCCGACCGCTGATAGACGCGCACGTAATCGACGTAGAGGCGCTGGGGCTGCATGTCCGGCGGCGGCTCGTTCGGCGCGTCGAACCACCCGCCGACGGCCAGGTTGAGCAGGAGATAGAACGCGTGGCCCTCGTCGAAGGGCCAGTAGGCCGAATCCTCGCCGGGGATCTTGGTGACGCCGAAGTAGGGAATACTGTCGACCTCCCAGCGGATGCTCCCCGGCTCCCACTCGACGGCGAACACGTGGAACTCGTCGTGGAAGCTACCGGTGGTGAGTTCGTACTCCTGCGAGGTCACGCGGTTCTGGGACGCGTCGGGGCCCCGGTGGACGGCGGCAGACGTCCACTGCGGCAAGCGCC
>JBDHIW010000078.1:0-9824 GCA_039587215.1 Gemmatimonadota bacterium
CGCCGGCGCGGCGCTGCCGGCCAATGCGGTCGACGGACAGAACGTGTGGCCACTCATCACCGGGAGCCCCGGCGCCACCAACCCGCACGACTACTACGCGTTCTCGAACAACGGGCAGTTCGAGGCCATCATGAGCGGGGACGGCCGCTGGAAGCTGCACTTCTCCCACACCTACCGAACGCTCGTGGAGGCCGGGAACGACGGCATGCCGGGGGCCTACCGGCAGGAGACGGTCGCGCGGTCGCTCTACGACATGGCGAACGATCCCTACGAGACGACGGACGTCCTGGCAGAGCATCCCGACGTGGTGGCACGCCTCGACGCCCATGCCGAACGCCACCGACGGCAGTTCTACGAGGCGGAGTAGATGCGCCCATCGACCGAACGCCGCACGGCCAAACGAGGACGGCCGGGACGCTGGCTGCGCCCCGGCCGTCCTGAACACTTGCTTCCGCTCGCCTACGGCTGCGTGCTGTTGTTCCACATGTAGTCGCTGTGCCAGTTGCAGACCGAGCGGAACTCGCTCATCGCCTCTGGGGCGTTCGCGTTTGCCTCCTCCATGATCGCCTCCTGCATCTGCATCAGCGTCTTGTGATCGGAACCGCTGTACGTCATCAGTCGACGGAAGATCCCGCCGAACCGGTGCGCGTAGTATCCCCACGAGGCGAGATGCCCCATGTCCTGATGCTTGGCGAAGAGCGGCGCCAGGACCTCGGTGAAGATCTCGTCGGAGCGGGTTTCCGTGGACTGGTTGCAAGCATAGTAGGCGGACATCGCCGCATCGCCGACGACGTCGGGGTTGGTGCCCGAGACGGCGACGCTGCGCCAGAGGTAGTCATCGTGACTCCCACAGATCGCGTTGAACTCGGCTATCGCCTCCGGTGCCGTCTCTGCGACCTCGGCGAGGACGGCCGCGCGCATGTCCATCAGCTGACCGAGGTCGGTACCGACCATGGCCATCAGGCGCCGCCACGCGCCGCCTGCCGCATGCGACATCCACCCCCACCCCGTGAGGTGGCCGGCGTCCACGTGCTTCTGAATGATCGGCCCGACCACGTCGCGGACGAACGCATCCGCTTGCGACTCGGACCCGATGGTACAGCGGTAGTACGCTGCACCGATGAACGTCTGCGGCGTCTCCTGCGCAACCGCCGGGCCGGCGACCAGCACGGCGCTCGCAAGCGTGACGAGCAATGTACGGAACACGGCGACCTCCTACGAAACGAGAGGGACAATCGGGGAGGGAAAACGTGCGGGCCGGGGGGCGCCGCCGCAAGGCCGTCCGCGGCCCCGGCCATGGCCGGCCCGCTTGCCGCGGCCTGCACACGGTCACATGATTGCGTTACCGGTTCGCCCGCGTCGACCGCCTGCGTGCACCCTCACGTGCGGGAACGCGTGGCGCTCCCGGTCTGCGGCAGCCCCGCGTTCGCTGCCGCAGCACTTCGACGCCGTCACCGTGATCGGCGTCAGACGCTGACTGGAGGCCACTATGCGTGCACAGATCGGTCGACTCGTCCTCCTGAGCGGTGCGCTGCTCGCCGCACCTGCGCTGGGCTCGGCCCAGGACGCGCCGCCGGCCCTGCCCGACGCGCGGGCCATTCCCGGCATCACCGCCGAGGACCACTATCCGAACGCCTGCGTGTCATGTCACGTGGTGCTCCCGGACGGGAGAGACGTCCGTCTCAGTACGCTGGTCGCGCAGTGGGCGACCGAGGTGCGCCCGGAGCTGCTCGAGCTCGCGCAATCGGCCGCCCCGGAAGGCCTCACCTTGAGCGGCACGCACCCCAACGTGGGGGCGATGGTGCGGGAGATCCCCTCAGGGTGCCTCGCGTGCCACGCGAAGACGTCGACAATGGCGCCACCCTTCGCCATGCTCCTGCACCGGATCCACCTGACGCAGGCACCTCAGAGCGTCTTTCTTACGGTGTATCAAGGCGAGTGCACGTACTGCCACAAGCTCGACATGACGACGGGCGCCTGGTCGATCCCCAGCGCTCCCGAGCCCGAGCCGTAGGCGCCCTCCGTCAGCGAACGCCGGGCCGCGGCAGAACGCCATACTCTGCCGCGGCGCGGATCACCGGGTAGGCACCCCACGGCACGCGCGGCGTCGCCACATGGACGAATCCCGTCCCCGGCGCGCCACCGTACGTCGCGACCCACGCCGCGGCGCGTCCGTTCTCATCCTCCGCGAGAACCGTGACGCCATCCGTGGGATCGACCGCGTAAGAACTCACCCACGACCCCGGCAGGCCCCACACCTCGCCGGCGGGCGTGATGGCTGCGCTGTATGCGTCGAAGTTCATCCCCGCGTACCCGACACCGAGCAGAGCCCGGCCTCCATCGCGGTCCAGTCCGAGGAAGCGTCCTGTTTCCGGATCTCGCGCGATGGCCCGAGGCGGCAAGCCCAACCACACGACCTTCCCCCCCGCGTCGAGGTACCGGCGGAAGAGCGTCGTGTCGGCAGACGTGGCGGCGACCGTGGCTGGCAGGTGGTCCATGGCGAACACGACGACGCTCGGGTCACCATCGGCGACGCGTGCCTCGAGGAAGGCGGCGAGTGCCTCCGCGTCCAGCACCCGGTAGCCGTGCTCCGCAAAGTACGTGCGCGTCACCTCGTGTCCGGCCTGCAGAGTGAAGGGCCGCACGTCCTCGTCCCAGAAGACGGCGAGATGCGGGTACACCCCGTCACCGTGCAGCGCGTAGACGCTGCCGTCGTCGCTCCCCACGTACACCACGTCGCCAGCCACCACGGGACTCGAGACCACGGCGCCGCCCGTCCGAAAGCGCCAGAGTACGGAACCGTCGACACGGTCGAGCGCCCATACGTTCCCGCCCGCATCTCCGATGTAGACGCCCCGGGTCGTGACCGCGGGCGACGACCACGTGTACCCCTCCGCGTCGATGCGCCAGCGCTCCTCGCCCGACGAGGCGTCCAGCGCGTGCACGAACGCGCCGTCGGAGGTGCCGCTGTACACGATGCCGTCCACCACCGCCGGCGATGACATCGCCCACGACACCGCGTGATCGGCTCGCCACCGGAACGCACCCGTACGCTGGTCCACCGCATACATCCACCCGTCGCGTGAGCCGACATACACGGTCCCATCCACCACGGCCGGTGAGCTGATGATCGATTTGCGGTCGAACCCGAAGTCCGCGGAGACGAGCGTCACACCCTCGGGTTCGTACCGCCACCGTTCCTCACCGCTCGCGAGATCGACCGCGTAGAGCCGTCCATCGGCGCTCCCCGCGAACACAACGCCGTCGGCGACGGCAGGCGACGACCGGATGCGTCCCTCGGTCGCGAACCGCCACGTCTCCGTGCCCGACGCGAGCGCCAGCGCGTACAGCACGCCGTCCCCTGCCCCGAACAGGACGACGGATCCGGCGATGACGGGCGACGAGGTGTAGGCATCCCACCCCTCGAATCCCCACTCCCACGGGATCAGGTCACCGGTGGCGAACGTCCATCGCGTCGCACCGGATCCGGCGTCGAACGCGTGGAACGTGCCGTCCCGACTTCCGACGACGACCAGACCGTCGGCGACGGCCGGGCTCCCGTTGACGGGACTCCCGAGATCGACCGACCACCGCCGCGAGCCCGTCGTACGGTTCAGGGCGTAGAGGTGCCCGTCGCTGCTCCCGACGTAGAGCCAGTCACCCACGACGGCGGGAGACGACCGCACCGCCCCGCCCGTCGCGAACCGCCACTGGACGCCCCCCAGCGTCGCCGGGCCCCCATCGCCAAAATCGCCGCTGTGGCGGGCATCGCCGCGGAACATGGTGACGCCGTCGACCGGCGACTCGCCGACGCACGCGAAGATGAGCAAGCTGGCGGCGGCACACACGAGGGACTGACGGAGGCGCAGCATGGGTACTCCTCTGAGGGATCTGTGCAATACCCGGGTCGGGCGACACGCGTTCCGGGAAGGGCGTCCCGTTGTCGGTGACGGATGCTGATCCGGGAGCTCCATCACCCGGATGTCGCGCTCCTAGCAGGAGTTCGCGAGGGAGCCGTGCGCGCTGGAGTCGGCACGCATCGACCCACCGCGCCGCTCCCGCCGCGCCGAGCGGGTCGCCCCTTCCACCGAAGCACGGAACGGCGGGGCACCGGCGCCCCGCCGTTCCGGAAAGACGAATGCTCCTTCCGCCGTCAGGCCGCCTGAAGCTCAGAGGTACAGTTCGGGCAGCGCGTCGCCTTGATGGCCACGGTCGAAAGGCAATACGGGCAGTCCTTCTTGTCCGGCGGCGGCGGCGCGGCCTCCTCCTGCTTCTGGAGCCGCAGCAGCGCCCGGATCAACAGGAAGACGGCGAACGCGACAATGATGAAGCTCACGATGTTGTCGATGAACAGACCGTAGTTGATGGTCACGGCGCCAGCCTCCTGCGCCGCGGCGAGCGTTGCATACGGCCCCGCGACCTCCGCACCTTCCTTCAGTGTCAGGAACAGGTCGGAGAACGTGACGTTGCCGAGCAACAGCCCGATCGGTGGCATCAGCACGTCCGATACCATCGACTTGACGATGGTCCCGAACGCCCCGCCAATGATGATGCCGACGGCCATGTCCACGACATTGCCGCGCATTGCAAAGTCCTTGAAGTCCTTGAGCATCGTCCCTCCGGTTCGAGTGAAGGCCCCTCCTCCCCGCAACGCCAGTCAAAAATGGCCCGGCGCACCGCAATCCGCGAGCGAGCACACGCGTGGCGCCCGCCGCCCGCGCATCCTACCTTTTCGCGATGGTCACGCCCGCACTCCGCGCCTGGTTCGTCGTGCACTTCCTGATCGACGTCCTGTTTGCCGTCCCGCTCCTCGTCGCGCCCGAGTGGTTCGGCGGCATGATCGGGTGGCCCCGCATCGACCCGCTCACGGCCCGGCTTGTCGGTGCCGCGCTGCTCGCCATCGGGGTGGAGTCCTGGCTCGGACGCAACGCCGGGCTCGACGCGTACCGGGCAATGCTCACCCTCAAGGTCATCTGGGCCTGGAGCGCGGTGGCAGGGATCGTCGTAACGATGGTCTCCGTGCCGGACGGTCCGCTTTTGGGGTGGGTCTTCGCCGCAGTCTTCGCCGCGTTCGGGGCGGTGTGGACCTACTATCGACGACGGCTCGGCGCCGCGTGACCGAACGGGCGGACTAGAGCTCGCGGATCGCGGCTATCGGGTCGAGCTTGGCCGCGCGGCTCGCCGGGTACCACCCGAACACGATTCCCACCACCAGCGCGAACAAGATCGACATCACGGCCCCCGGCACATTGACCGGGATCGAGAACTGGCGCCCGAACTGCTGCGCGATCGTCTCGGTGACGACGATGAGCCCCGTGCCGCCAGCGAGTCCCACGACTGCACCCAGGAGCGCCAGCGTCATCGACTCCGCAAGGAACAGGCGTCGGATGGAGCGGTCGTCCGCGCCCAGGGCGGCGCGGATGCCGATTTCGCGCACCCGCTCGCGGACCGAGATGATGAGGACCGACAGGAGGCCGATACCGCCCACGAAGAGCGTAACCCCCGCGATCGTGAAGAGGACCGTATTCCATCCGATGAGGATGCCGTCCGCCATCGCGAGATCCTCCGCGACGTCGGCCGCACGGTTCCGCACCTCGAAGTCGTCCGCGCCGCGGTGCCGGGCCGTGAGAGCGGCGCGGCCCGTTGCCAGCACCGTGGCAAAGTCTGCCGCCGTGTCGGCCCGGAGGAACACGTGGTCCACGCGGCGCGCCCCGCGGCGGTAGCGGGTCACCCACGTGTAGGGGACGTACACGCGCCGGGCAAGGAACGAGAAGTCTGCCGGGATCAGCTCCAGTTCCACCGGCGCCACGACCCCGACGATACGGAACCTGCGCCCGTCAATCGTGATGGTGCGGCCGATGGGGTCCGCGGACTCGAAGAACGGCTCGACCAGCTCCGAGCCGATCACGGCCACGCGGGCCGCATTGATGATGTCGAGGGGCGCCAGGTCGCGCCCGCGCACGACGGGCGAGTTGCGGAGCGCGAGCGACCCGACGTCCACGCCCTCGACCGGCACGACGCGCTGGTCGGCGGCCGTGCTCACCAGCAGCCCTTCCGCCCAGTTCTGGCCGTAGACGCCGTCGACGCCCCGCACCCCCCGCAGCGCCTCGACATCGTCCGTCGTGAGACCGACGTGGCGCAGGTCGCGCGCGCGTGTCGCATCCGACGGCGGTCCACGGTCCTGAAACTCGAGCGTGCGCGGCATCCCAATCGCCCTCAACTCGTCGTATGCCATCACCTTGAGCGCCGCGGCCAGGGACGTCATGGACACCACGGACGCGGTGCCGAACACGACGCCGAACAACGTGAGCGACGAACGCAGCTTGTGCCCCCAGACCTCGCGGAGCGCCTCGAGACCCAGTTCGGTCCACTCGCCGATCCAGCCCGTGAGACCGCCCGCCCGCCGCTCACCCATAGCGCAGCGCCTCCACCGGCGCCAACCGCGCCGCGCGGTACGCGGGATAGAGCCCGGCGATCACCCCCACGCTGAGCGACGTCACGATCGCGAGGGTCGCGATCTCCGGCGTGACCGCAGCCGGCATCTTCATGAAGAAGGCGACCGTGCCGGTGAGCGCACTACCGAGCCCAAGGCCCGCGAGGCCGCCCACGACGGCGATGATCGCGACCTGCACCAGCACCTGCGCGAAGATCTGGAATCCCGTGGCACCCAGCGCCATGCGCGTCCCGAACTCCCGCACGCGCTCCACCACCGACGCGAGGAGGATGTTGGCGATGACGACGCCGCCGGCGATGAGCGACACGATGCCCACGACGAGGAAGATGAAGTTGAACAGCATGAAGAACTGCGCGTCGTCGCTCGATCCGACGCCCGACGGCGTCACGTCGAAATCCTCGACGCCGTGACGGAGGCGCAACATCGCCGTGACCTGCTCGGTCGCCAGGCGGCCGCCCATGGGATTCGCCGCCTTGAGCGTCAGGAAGCTGAGTCCCTGGTCTTCGCCGGTGTACTGACTGAAGGCGGTGGTGATGGGGATGTATGCGCGCTGGTTACGGTACGCCAGCGAGTTGCCCGCCCACGCCGCGAAGTAGAACTCTTCGCGTTCCATGACGCCCACGACCACGAACGCCCGTCCGCCCAACTGGACGATCTGCCCGAGCGCCGCCTCGGGAGCAGTGAAGAGCGAGTCCGCGAACCGCCATCCCAGCACCATCACGCGCGCCTGGCGGCGCACGTCGAGGTCGCTGAGGTAGCGCCCCGCCATGGGCCGGATGTCGTTGATGACCGCGTAGTCGGGCGTCGTCCCAATGATCTGCCCGTTGAAGTGGGTCTTGGGCGTCTGGTACTCCATACGCGACGCCCACCCGGGTGCGACCGCCGTCAGCGTGGTGGCGTGGTCCTTGAGGTACTCGGCGTCGCGATACGTGAGCCGGTCCGAGGCGAGTTCCCGCGCCGTCGGGCGCTCCGACTGCTCCCGATCGCGTACGATGACCGTACCGGCACCGCCGACCTCCTGCAGAAACTCCTGCGTCTGCTTGGTCTGGCCGCCGAAGAGCGCCAGTACGGTGACGATGCTGCCCGTTCCGAGGATGAGCCCGAGCAGCGAGAGCAGGGTCTGCCCGAGGTGACGGCGCGCCTCGGAGAAACCGACCAGCAAGGCCTCGAGGAGACTCACGCGGCGACCTTGCCGTCCGCGATGCGGATCGCGCGCTGGGCCTGACCCGCCACCTGCATGTCGTGCGTCACCATCACGATCGTGTTGCCTGCCTCGTGCACCTCGCGGAAGGTCCGCAGCACCTCGGCGCCCGCCTCCGAGTCGAGGTTGCCGGTCGGTTCGTCCACCAGCAGCATCGCGGGTTCACCGACGAGCGCGCGCGCCACCGCCACGCGCTGCCGTTCGCCGCCCGAGAGCTCGTCGGGCCGGTGACCGATGCGCTGGTCCAGCCCCAGCCGTTCCAGCAGGGCGCGGGCGCGGCGCAGTCGGGCGCGGCGCGAGAGGCCGCCGCGGTACTGGAGCGGCAGCGCCACGTTCTCGTCGATCGTCATGCGCGGCATCAGATTGAACGTCTGAAAGACGAAGCCGACCTTGTGGTTGCGGACGCGCGCCAGCGCCCGGCGGCTCAATCCGGAGACGTCCTCACCCGCGAGCCGGTACGTACCCGACGTCGCGGAGTCCAGACAGCCCAGGATGTGCATGAGGGTGCTCTTGCCGGATCCGGACGGGCCCGTGATGGCCACGTACTCGCCCTCCTCGACCTGGACGTCCACGCCGCGCAGGGCCGGCACCTCCACCTGCCCCAACTGGTAGACCTTCGTCAAGGCAGCCGCGTCGATGAGTGCCATCGGTCAGCGTCCGGCCGCGGCGCGACGCTCGGCATCGGCCGGGTCCTCGAGCGCGACCGCATCGCCCGCCTCGAGGCCCTCGCGCACCTCCACGTAGGTCAGGTTCGAGAGCCCGAGCGTCACGTCGGTGCGCACGGGCTGATCGTCCACGACCGTGAAGACGGTCGGACGGCCTTCGTGGAAGAACACCGCCTCCACCGGGATGCGGACGACGTCCCGTACCGTGGGGCCCGCAATCTGCACGTTGGCGGTCATGCCGGGCCGCAGAATCTCGACACCCGCCGTCACGACGATCTCGACATCGAAGACGCGTACGCGGTCCTGCTGACGCGCCGCAGGGGGGACGAGCCGCACGACCCCCGCGGCCGTGTCGTCGGGAAAGGCGTCGACCGTAATGACGACCGTGTCGCCGGCGGCAACCTTGCCGATGTCGACCTCGTTGATCGCGGCGTTGATGAGCAGTGTGCTCAGGTCACCGATCGTGAAGAGCTCGGTGCCTCCGCCGAAGGCGCTCGTGCCACCCACGACCGTCTCGCCTTCCTCGACCCCCTTGAGGATGACCACGCCGGCGGACGGCGCGGTCACGCGAGCGGATTGCGCGTTGCCGGCGGCCTGCAGCCCGCTGGCCTCCATCAGGCGGAGGCGTTCGCGCGCGGCCGCCAGCTGGTTCTCCGCCTGGGCGAGCGCCGCCTCCTTCCCTTCCACCTCGGAGGCCGCGACGAGCGACTGCTCCGCCAGGTCCCGCGCCCGCGAGAATTCGCGCTGCAGATTGGCCACCGAGATCTCACCGGCGGAGATCTCAGACTGCAGCTGGGCGAGGGCGTTGGCCTGGGCGATGTCGGGCACGACGGTCACGAGCAACTGCCCCGCGCGCACCGCGTCGCCCGCCTCCACGTGCAGGCGGCTCGCGACGCCCGAAATCGGGGACTTCACCACGATCTGGCGCTCGGGCTCGACGACCCCGGTCTCTTCGATGGTCACAGTGATGTCGCCGCGGTCGGCCTCTCCAGTCCGGAACGCGGGACCGCCGCCATCGGCGTCGCCGCTGGCAGGCGAACATCCGAAGGCGGTGAGGAGGATGAGCGCCGAAAGGGTGGCGGCGGTAATGGGGGTAGCTCGGTGATTCAGCATCTGTATGCTCGACACGCCGGAGGTGAGTGCTGGTCGCACGTGTCCTGCTAGGAGGGGGTACTCTTCTTACGCCCGCAGGCGACTCGAGGTTTCCGGTCTCGGGCAACCAGACGCGTGCATGGGTCGCGCATCACGTCTCGTCGTCGGGCGCCGATGCCCCGATACCGCACACGGCCCGCGGTGGCTCCCGCGCAACGTCGATGTCAGAAGTCCGGATAGCACTCGTACAGGTCGTGAAACGTCACGCCCGGCGTCTCACGGGCCGCAGCCACGAGGTGACGGTTCACGCGCGACTTCTCGAGTGTCAGGTGCGCGAACAGGACGAGGACCGACGCGTCGGTCTCGATCACGACGAGAGGGCGCGCGTCACTCGTCGGACGACCCTGTGCAG
>JBDHIW010000295.1:0-2142 GCA_039587215.1 Gemmatimonadota bacterium
CGGCTGCTCGGCGCCGAGCGCCATGTGGTCGCCCCCGAGGCCGGGACGACCCGAGACGCCGTCGACTCCCCCTTGCGGTATGAACAGACAAGCCTCAACTTCATTGATACTGCGGGTTTACGGAAGCGATCGAAAGTAGACGATGAGATCGAGTTCTACTCGACCATCCGGACCCAACGGGCAATCGAACGAGCGGATGTGTGTGTGCTGGTGGTCGACGCGGCCGCCGGGATGCACGCGCAGGACTTCAAGATCGGCCAGGCCGCCTGGGACCGCGGGGCGGGGCTGATCGTCGCAGTGAACAAGTGGGATCTGGTTGCCGAGAAGGACGCGAACACGGCGGCTCGAGGACAGAAGGAACTGGCGGACCGTATACCGTTGCTCACTATGGTGCCGTTCCTGTACGTGTCCGCGCTGTCCGGTCAGCGGGTCCGCCGACTGTTGGACGGCATCGTCGAGGTCCAGCAGCGCCGTGAGCGGCGCATCGCAACGGCCGAGGTGAATCGGGTCCTTCGAGAACTGGTGTCGCGTCACGAACCGCCGCCTTCACGCGGCGCGGAGGTGAAGCTGCTGTACGGAACGCAGGTTGGGACGTCACCGCCAACCATCGCCATCGTCACGAACCGTCCCGACGGGGTGGACGACACCTACCGGCGGTACCTGGAAAACGGGTTTCGCCATCGTTGGGACTTGGAGGGTGCGCCGCTGCGTCTGCGGTTCCGCAAGAAGCGGGGACGCACGTGAGTCTCGCGTTCTGGATCGCGGGGGCGTATCTGGCGGGAGCCATCCCGGCCAGCTTCATCGCCGCGCGGGTGGGCGCGGGCATCGACCTGCGAGAACACGGCAGCAAGAACCTCGGCGCCACCAACGTCTACCGGACACTCGGTTGGCGTTTCGCCATTCCCGTCGGGGCCTTCGACATCGCCAAAGGGTTCGTCCCGGTCTGGTTCGCACGGGGCGCGTTCGCCGACCCGTGGGTGCCCGTCGTCGTCGGGGTGGCCGCGGTGGTCGGGCACGTCTTCTCGGTGTTCGTCCGATTCAAGGGCGGCAAGGGTGTGGCCACGGCGGCGGGGGTGGTGCTGGGACTCGCGCCCTGGGCGCTTCTGGCCGCGGGCGGAGTGTGGGCAGCCGCGCTCCGGCTCTCGGGCTACGTGTCGCTGTCGTCGATGGTTGCCGCAGTGAGCTTCCCGGTGCTCGTGTGGCTGCTTTACCCGGCGCAGTACACGACGTTGGCACTAGGCGGCGGGCTGGCGGCATTCATCGTCTTCACGCACCGCGCCAACGTCCGGCGCCTCCTCGCCGGTACCGCGAACCGGTTCGGTCGACGCACGGCACCGAAGGCGGGGCACTGATGCGCATCGCGGTGATCGGTGCGGGAAGCTGGGGCACCACGCTGGCCAATCTCCTGGTCCACGCCGGGCATGACGTCCGGATTTGGGCCTACGAGACCGAAGTCGTCGAGTCCATCAACCGGGAACACACCAACGCACTGTTCCTGGCCGGGTGCCCGCTCGAGCGGCAGCTCGAGGCGTCGGAAGATCTGGGTCACGTCGTAACGGATGTCGACTTGATCGTCTCGGCAACACCCTCGCACGTGACACGCGGCGTCGCAGAGCAGGCGCGCGCCGTCCTGAACGGATCCGCCATACCCCCGATCGTCTGCGTGTCGAAGGGACTCGAGAGCGAGTCGTACAAGACGATGACGGCCGTACTCGGCGAGTCGATCCCGGGGACGCGATTGGTCGCGCTCTCGGGGCCGAGTTTCGCGCAGGAGGTGTACCGACGCGATCCCACGGCGGTCGTCGCAGCCTCGGACGACGCCGAGGCCGCGCAGTTGGTGCAGCAGGCGTTCACCACCGGACACTTCCGCGTCTATACGTCCACTGACGTGGTCGGGGTCCAGTTGGGTGGAGCGCTCAAGAACGTGATCGCCATCGCCGCGGGAATGCTCCATGGTCTCGAACTCGGACACAATTCGCTTGCGGCGCTCATCACCCGGGGTCTCGCCGAGATGAGCCGCCTGGGCGTAGCGCTCGGTGCCGACCCGCTCACCTTCGCCGGTCTCGCCGGCATGGGCGATCTGGTGCTGACCGCGACCGGCGCGCTGTCCCGGAACCGGACGCTCGGGGTGGAGCTCGCCCA